>DATAJP010000002.1:900000-1166160 GCA_036262055.1 Ignavibacteria bacterium | reverse complement strand
TATAGTCCTCAGGCAAAAGATAACGGTGAGTCATTGTACGGACCATCATTCGGAGCAGGAGTGAAATATCCTTTCTCAGGAGTAACACTCGGCTTTGATTATGCTTACAGAGTCCAGTCCAAAGACAGATTTAACGAAGGCACTAACCAGTTCTTTACGCTCAATGTAGGATTTTAGTACGGAGGAATTTCTCTCCCCGAATCCCGGGGGTAACCATCCCGGGGTTCGGCTCCTTTGTTCTTTAAATATAAGTTTCAATAAACAACAAATTTTCCCTGTTGAAAAAGATTTATGTTCGGTCACCCTTCCGTCCGCGCATAAAAACCAAATTCCCTTCATACTCAAAAAACGGAAGAAAGTTAATGAGGGTTACTTTCTTTCCGTATCAAGTCCGGCGCAAGCCGGATTTGTTTTTTATAGACACACCATTTGTCATTCCTGCGAAAGCAGGAATTTATTTACCCCCATAACATACCCCGTTGCCGATTTCATCGGCACCACCCCTCTCAAGAGGGGAATTCAAGTACGCATTAATAATATAGATTTCTGCCGTTGTTGGTGTTTTCACCAACAACAATTCTCGTTATAACTCAATCATAAATTAGACTTTAAAGCAAAATTTTAATTCCATATTTTGCTTTGAAATAAAACTGCATCTGATACTTCAATATAATTAATGGGATTCTTCAATAGCCTCATTGTTCATACCATACCAATTTTTCCGAAAAAAATCGTAAAAATTTTTGCCAATAAATACATTGCAGGCGATAACATAAAGGATGCTATTAAAACTGTTACGAATCTTAACGAGAGAAATTTCATGGCAACTGTCGATGTGCTTGGTGAAAGCATTACAGATAAAGATGAAGCCAAAAAATCCAAGAATGAAAATATAGAGGTTCTTGATGCTATTGCAGAGCATAAACTTAACTGCAATCTATCGGTTAAGCTTACGATGATGGGCTTAACAATTGATAAGGAATTTTGTTACGGATTGTTAAAAGAAATAGTTGACAACGCAAACAAGAAAAATATTTTTGTAAGAATTGATATGGAAGATTCATCTGTTACCGAAGATACGATTCAAATTTTTGAAAGAATTCGTAAAGATTACACTAATGTCGGCATTGTCATTCAGGCATATCTGAAAAGAAGCGAAGCCGACATAAAACGCCTCATAAAAATCGGTGCCAACTTCAGAATATGCAAAGGTATTTATGTCGAACCGGAAGAAATTGCTTTTAAAGGATACCAGGAAGTGCGGGATAATTATTTAAAGATTTTAAAGATTGCCCTTGAGGCAGGTTCATATTGCGGAATTGCAACTCATGATGATTATTTAATTAAAGGTGCAGAACAAATCATTAAAGAGCTCGGACTTTCAAATGATAAATATGAATTTCAGATGCTGTTAGGTGTTCAGGAACGTTTGCGTGATGAAACTTTAAAGCATGGACATAGAATGAGAATTTATGTTCCTTTTGGGATGAGATGGTATGAATACTCAATAAGAAGATTCAAGGAAAACCCTGAAGTTGCAAAGCATGTTTTGAAAAGTATTTTTTCGAGAGGATAACTTTCAGAGTCTTAACACAAAAGCACGAAAACACAAAACTTTTATAGTGTTTTATAATTTTGTGGTTTAGTGATTTTGTGTTGATATCTAAAAAATTACTTCCCGGGGTTTACTTCAAACCAGATGCGGGTTGTTTCAGGATAAATTTCGAGCATCAATTCTTTTAATGCTATTGCGTACTGGCGAATCTCCCACTGAGCTGTTGCTTCATCGCGCAACTCGATGAAATTCATTATTGCCTGAAATGATGCAGTCCAGTAGACTTCAGTATATTGATTTAACGGAAGAATCATCCTCGCCTGCTCTTTTGCAACACCAAGCTCAAGTAATTTATCATAATGAGCAATCATCAATTCCATTGCTTCGGTAAAAACTTTGTTAGCCGTTTCCTGGTCATCGATGCTTCCTTCCGATGCCTGCTTGTTATTTTCTGATTGTCTTCTCCAGTTAGACGGTATATAATAATCCGCAACAGGCACATACCTTCCGCTGATTTCATTCCATGCGTGGTCTTTGGTTGCGTAAGATGATGTTGTTTCGATTCCGACAACGTGCTTATACCATTGGCGCATCACAAACTCCGGCGCTTTAATGTGAAATTGCACAACAAGATGTCTGAACGGCGACCAATGTTTATGCTTTGCAAGAAATTTTACGAGCTTCCTGTCGGATTCATCGAAAACTGTTTTACGTTTTCCGAATGACACGCGTGCAGAATTCGCAACGGTGAGGTCGGTTCCAAGTTTGTCAATTACTTCAATAAATCCTTTGTCGAGGACTTGTATTGTTTGAGTTTCAGTTAAGGTATCCAATAAGATATGCGTTTAAAGATTTGAAAAAATCTGTGAGTTGAGATGTAAAATAATTATAAAAAATCAAAGGTGAAAGGTAAGAGGCAAGAAGTTAGTCAAATAAAGATTTTTCTAAATGAGTTTTTCTGATTGAATTCAGTGAAACGATTTCACGCTGATGATTATCAATAAATTCAATACAGCATGAATTCATTTTGCCTCTTGAAATTAAAATACATACCCTTCCTTTTAATGTTTTACGCTTTTCATTGTTTGCCCAATTGTATTTGTAATAAGTATTACCAGAACTATTCATATAACTTATTTATATAGTATAATTATTATGTTAATTTTTATAAACTATTAATAATTAATAGTTTAGTATTTGGCTTAAAAATTGCTTAATTTAAGTTGGAGAAATGCCATTCCCTGAATAATAGGTTATAAAATTTATAATATATGAAGTTAAAATTACTGATTTTAGTTTCAATAATAATGCTGCCGGCAGTAAAGGGTTATTCACAAGAAATTGATACAACCTCATCGAGATACTTCCCTTTGCAAGTTGGAAATTTTTGGGTATATAAATCTTCTTATACTGGTCCTTCTGGTATTCCAATAATTTCATATTATAAAACTGAAGTTAAAAAAGATACTGTAATTAATAATATAAAATATTATAACATAATCAATTTTTATTCATTAAACTCAGAATATTATAGGTTCAATCCTCAAACCGGTCATTTTGTAAAATTATCAGGAATACAAGAATGCTCTTTATATAATTTATCTGCAAATTTAGGTGATTCTTTGATTGAAACATGCAGTCACAAGCATGTGTACTCGGAAATTAACAATGTAATTGCATTTGGGATTTTCACATCTCAAAAAAAATATTCATATAGTTATAATTCTCAATTTACTACAGGTGGTAGTGGGTTTAGAAAGTTTGCAAAAAATATTGGTCTTATATCCTCAATCGCCAGTTCTTATTCAGGTCCATACAACCATAATATCTGGGATACGTTAATAGGATGCAAAATTAATGGGGTTGTTTACGGTGATACTACAACCACTTCAATAACTAAAATTTCATCACAAATTAGTAATTTCCATCTTTCGCAAAACTACCCTAACCCGTTTAACCCAACAACTAAAATTTCTTTTTCGATTCCGCAAAGTTCTTTTGTGAAATTGAATGTTTATAATATATTGGGACAGAATGTTGAGACACTTGTAAATCAGAATATGACTACAGGCTCTTATGAGGTTGAATGGAATGCCGCGAATTATCCATCGGGAGTTTATTTTTATAAGTTCGAAACAGAAAATTTTTCTGAAATTAAAAAAATGATTCTGAAAAAATAAAATTAAATTATACCCTGCTCAGATAATGAAAAAAATTTTATTACTCTTATTGCTTTTTGCATACGGTTCTGCAAATGCTCAGCTTGGCTGGAAGGAAATAAGTACGGATTTCGGCGGAAGGTTATATGACATCACCATGACAAACCTGCAAACTCTCTTTACATGCGGTGAGGACGGAAGAATTTACATGTCAACAAATTACGGAATTAACTGGTCGCTTGTCAATCAGCATTCACAGTATTATCTCTTATCAATATCATTCGCAAATGAAAACTCAGGTGTTTGCGTAGGTTCATCAGGAAAAATCTTATGGACTAATAACGGTGGACTTAATTGGTCGGAAGCATCGAGCGGAGTTTCAAGTGCTTTAACTTCGGTTTCACTTTCTCCTGATGGAACAGGATTAATATGCGGTGAAGGCGGAAAAATTTTCAGAACTGTTAATTACGGACTTAACTGGGTTCAGCAATATACGGGCAATACATACACATTTTATACAATCGATAACGTCAGCAATACAACAGGTTATGCCTGCGGTGATAATGGAAGAGTTTATAAAACAACCTTAGCAGGAGCTAACTGGAATCAAATTGCGGAGTTCGGAGGGATTTTCAAAAGCTCCAGTTTCTTAAATGCAGAGCACGGTTGGATTGTTGGAACCACTCTTTACAAAACTGCAAACGGAGGCGCAACGTGGGATACTCTTGTAAGAAATTTGAACGGCATTAACTCAATAGATTTTGCAAACGCATCAAAGGGTTTCATGGTCGGAAGCGGCGGATTAATTTTTAAAACATTGAATGGCGGAACAAGCTGGGACATAAGCTTAAGCCCGACAATAAATGATTTGCAGTCAGTTTATATGTTCAACGAAAACGTAGCCGTAGCATGCGGAGCAATCGGCACAGTATTATGGACTGAAAACTTTGGCGTAGGAGTTGAACAGATTTCTTCACAGTTGCCGGATAACTTTAAGCTTCATCAGAATTATCCCAATCCTTTTAATCCATCTACAAAAATAAATTTTGAAATACTAAACTCAGGATTTGTACAGATAAAAATTTTCGATATTGCCGGTCGCGAAGTCGAGACGCTTGCAAAACAAAATTTCAGTCCCGGTGAGTACGTTGTGGACTGGAATGCTAAAAGTTCCCCCGCAGGTGTTTATTTATACACACTAAACTTCTTTTCTCTTTCGGGAGAAAAGAAGTTTACCGCCACTAAAAAGATGATGCTTGTGAAATAATAGGTATCATCTTTTAACCACCAAAAAATTATATGTTAATTTATCGGTTGTTGTATATGTGAAACAATTTGTAATTTTGTATGTATATTGTTTCATAAACTCAACACATTTTATTGTCGATTTCAGACTTACTCCGACTTATTCTTCTTGCAGCAATATGGGGAGCATCATTTATGTTCACAAAGCTTACGGTTCCCAGATTGGACCATATTCAACTGCGTCGATTCGCTTGCTGATAGGTGGAGTTTTTATGATTGTTTATTTTTTAATTACCGGGTTTAATCCTGAGGTTAAAAAGTATTATAAGGAATATTTTGTTATAGGAGTTCTTAACTCGGGGATCCCATTTACATTGTTTGCTTATGCCGCCCAGCATTTGCCCGCATCAATGCTGGCAATTTTAAATTCTACTGCGCCTCTTTTCGGCGCTGTCTTTTCTGCAATATGGCTTTCAGATAAATTAAACTTTCAAAAAATATTAGGGTTAATTCTTGGAATGTTCGGTGTTGCTCTAACTACGAACATTGCTACGGTGAGCTTAAAAACGAATGAAATACTAAGCATCGCTTTTTGTTTGCTCGCGTCAATGTGTTACGGACTTGCAGGTGTTTATATGAAGAAGAAAACCTCGCATATAAACTCAACAGGTATCACCGGCATAGCACAACTTTTTGGAGGAGCATTTATTTTTCCGACCGTATTTTTATCTGATAAAGCGTTTAATTTTAATTTGCCTGTAACGGTAAATATTTTGTGTTTAGCGATTTTGTGCAGTGCAATAGCTTATCTATTATATTATAAACTTGTGAAAGATGTCGGTCCGACAAAAGCACTGACAGTAACTTTTTTGATTCCTGTTTTCGGTATTTTACTTTCGGTTATTTTTCTCGGTGAGCATATTTCCATCAATATGATTGGCGGTATTATATTGATTTTGCTTGGAACGTCGCTGGTGCTAAACTTAGTGAAAATTAGAGCCAGAAAATTGAAAAATGCACACAATGAAGCCACAGAGAACACAGAGAAAAAATAGCATGCGTTACTTTGATGGATTCCTGCCTCCGCAGGAATGACAATAAGATTTATTTATAATTGTTTTATTCAAACAAAAATAAATAAGATTGTAATTGAATTGTTCGTGCTCGTGTGAGTTCCATAATTGCGCTGACGTTCATAGGAATATACATAGTTCCGTCCATTTTACTGTAAATTGAATTTATTGCCTCGATTTCCAGGTCTTTGTATTTAATCCATTCACGCTGTGAGGACTGAAGTTTTTCAAAATCATCTGCCGGAAGGATTTGTTTGAGCTTGTTATAAACACGGTTCATTTCTTTATCCCATTCTTTTGCGGCTTTATCCGTGCATTCAACCATTCCCATCGTTGACATATTTTCCGTTATGCTTAAACAAGAATCGAGCATTGTGTCAATTCGGTGCTTTGTGTCATCCTGTGAGAAAACTTGTGATGAAAATAAAAAAGTAAAACTTAAAAATAAAATTAATCTGAGCATAATATTTATTTAATTAGAATAAAACGTTATAAAGAATCATAAAGCTTAAATATTGTCAAAAAATTTTCAACTAAAAATATTTAAAACCTGCCGATTTTATGAGTTTCCGCGTTAAATTCTTATTTGGCGTTGAAAAAGCCGTAAAAATTGGCTATTTTGATATAATCCAACGGGCGGTTAGCTCAGTTGGTTAGAGCGTTACGTTGACATCGTAAAGGTCATTGGTTCGACTCCATTACCGCCCACAATATTTAAAGTATTTAGAAGTTTATAAAAAACGCTGATTATTAGAATAAATGTTTTTAAACTTTACATATAGCACAACAACATTCACACGCTAAGAATAACAGCGTGAATATTGTGCTATGGTAAAACGATATTCTAATACTCGGCGTTTTTTTATTTAATAATTTCCTTTTTAAACACTTGAACAAAAAAGTTAAGGAATAAAACTTATGGAAGACAAAATTAAAATTACTTTCCCTGACGGGAACGTGAAGGAATTTCCGAAAGGCGTAAGCGCTAATGACATCGCCATGTCAATAAGCAAACGTCTTGCTGAAGAAATTCTTGCTGCCGAAGTGAACGGCAAAATGAAAGATGTGAATGCATCTATTAATGAAGATGCAACAATCACATTACATAAGTTTGATTCAGAAAAAGGAAAAGAAGTTTACTGGCATACTACTTCGCACATGATGGCACAGGCAATAGAGGAATTATTTCCCGGAGCAATGTTCGGCGTTGGTCCTCCTATCGAGCATGGATTTTATTATGACATAGATTCAAAAGTTCGATTCGGAGATAAAGAGCTTGCGCAGATTGAAAACAAAATGAAAGAAATTGCAAAGCGCGGATTGAAGCCTGTGAGAAAAGAGCTGCCAAGAAAAGAAGCTATTGAATTTTTTAAATCAAAACGCAAAGACCCTTATAAAGTAGAAATTCTCGAAACCATTGCAAAAGATGAAGATGTTGTTTCTTTATATGAGCAGGGTGAGTTCACTGATTTGTGCAGAGGTCCGCATCTGCCGTCAACCGATAAAGTTAAGGCAATAAAACTATTGTCGGTATCCGGTTCATACTGGCGCGGAGATGAAAATCGACAACAATTGCAGAGAATTTATGGCATTTCCTTTCCAAAACAGAAAGAATTGGATGAATATGTTAATTTTCTCGAAGAAGCTAAAAAGCGTGACAACAGAAAAATCGGTCATGACCTTGAGCTGTTTATGATTTCTCCGAAGGTCGGAGGTGGATTACCTATATGGCTTCCAAATGGAACTATAATAAGAACCGAGCTTGAAAATTTTTTGAAAGAAGAACAATTGAAACGCGGATATCAGCCGGTTGTTACTCCGCATATTGCAAAGATAGATTTGTATAAACAATCGGGACACTATCCTTATTACAAAGATTCGCAGTATCCTCCGCTTAAGTTTGCTGATGAAACCGGAAAAGAAGAAGAGTATCTTTTGAAACCGATGAACTGTCCGCATCATCATTTAATTTATTTATCAAAGCCGAGAAGTTACAGGGACCTTCCCGTTAAGTTTGCTGAATCAGGAACCGTGTATCGGTATGAACAGTCAGGTGAATTGAACGGGCTTATTCGTGTTCGCGGATTTACTCAGGATGACTCTCATATATATTGCACTCAGGAACAATTGCTTGAAGAAACTTGTGATGTGATTGAACTTACCCAATATGTTTTTCAAACTTTAGGCTTCAAAGATTTTAAAACCCGATTGTCTTTCCGTGACCTTGATAATAAATCAAAGTACGGAGGTGATGATGAGATGTGGGTGAAAGCTGAAGCTGATGTGAAAGCAGCCGCAGATAAAATGGGTATAGATTATTATATCGGAATCGGTGAAGCAAGTTTTTACGGACCTAAGCTTGACTTCATTGTAAAAGATGCAATCGGTCGTGAGTGGCAATTAGGAACTGTGCAGATAGATTATGTCATGCCCGAAAGATTCGATTTAACTTATACCGGTGCTGATGGGCAAAAGCATAGACCGATAATTATTCACCGTGCGCCTTTTGGTTCGTTTGAAAGGTTCACCGGAATGCTTATTGAAAATTATGCGGGTGAATTTCCGCTTTGGTTATGCCCTGTTCAGGTGGCAATATTACCTATAACTGATGCCGTTAAAGAATATGCAAAGAAAATCGAAACTGAACTTAAATCTAATAAAATTAGATGTTTATTAGACGATAGAAACGAGAAAATCGGTTATAAAATACGTGAAGCAGAGACCAAAAAAATCCCATATATGCTAGTAGTTGGTGAAAAAGAAAGGGAAAATAAAGAAGTTTCAATCCGGGAGCATAAAAAGGGAGATACCGGTAAATCTGGATTGAAAGAGTTTATTGAAAAGGTTAAATTACAGATTAATCAAAAGTTATAAATGGGGGTTCATTTATAAAAATTAAATTAAAGAGAGGACAAAATCCGAGACAAGAGATATAAAGAACGAATAAATCAGGACATAAGAGTCCCACAGATTAGAGTGATTGATGATAACGGTGATTCGTTAGGAGTGATGAATACTTCGGATGCTTTAAAATTAGCTCAGAGTAAACAGCTTGACTTAATTGAAATAGCACCGAATTCAAAACCGCCGGTTTGCAAAATTTCCGATTACGGTAAGTATAATTACGAAAGACAGAAGCGCGAGAAGCAGACAAAGAAGCATACTGCACAGCTTGAAATGAAAGAAATCCGTTTCAATCCGAACACGGATAAACATGACATCGAGTTTAAGACAAAGCACTTACATCAGTTTGTAATAGATGGACATAAAGTAAAAGCGACTGTAACATTCAAAGGCAGAATGATTACACATCCTGAGTTTGGAAGAAAGCTAATGGATGACATAATTGCAAAGCTTGATGATGTAAGCAAGCTTGAAGCCCCTCCGAGAATGGAAGGAAAACAGTTGATTGCGTATTTTACTCCTGATAAGAACAAGATACAAACTTACAAAGCTAAAGAACAAAAAGAACAGAAGCTGAAAGAAAAAACTGAAAGCAAAGAACAGAAAGAAACGAAATCAGAAAGCAGTCAATTAAACCAGGAACAAGTATAAGTTTAAAAAATAAATAACTACGATAATGCCAAAAATGAAAAGCAACCGCGGAGCGGCAAAGAGATTCAAGAAAACTTCCGGCGGTAAAATCAAAAGAGAAAAAGCATTCAGAAGCCACATTCTCACGAAGAAGTCACCGGGAAGAAAGAGACATTTAAGAAGCGCAACGCTTGTATCGGAAGCCGATTCAAAGCGCGTGAAAAGAATGATTCTTGCCGAATAATTTTATAAACAATAAATTTTTAAAGGAGACAAGTCGTGCCACGTTCAAAAAATAAAGTAGCTTCAAAAGCCAGAAGAAAAAAAGTTATGGACTCTGCAAAGGGTTACTGGGGAGCCAGAAGCAAAGTATATACAGTAGCTAAGAATGCTGTAGATAAAGGCTTATCACATGCATACAAAGACAGAAGATTAAAAAAGAGAGTTTACAGAAGCTTGTGGATAACGCGTATCAACGCTGCCGCAAGAATGAACAACACTTCTTACTCTCAGTTGATGAACGCATTGAACAAGAAAAACATTGACATCAACAGAAAGACTCTCGCTGACTTAGCTTACAACAACATTGAAGCATTCAACGAAATAGTGAAATTTGCAAACGCATAGTTTCAAATTTTACGATTAACTTTTCAAGGCGGTTAAATTATTTTTAACTGCCTTTTTTATATACACAACAATTCTTCAAAACAAAATCCCCTCTTGAGAGGGGTGTCCCGACTTGTCGGGACGGGGTGTGCAAATGCTCGACAAACTACAGAACATACAATCCGAAATAGAAGCTGAAAAAGCTAATGTCACCGATGCGAATACACTTGAAGCATTCCGTTTAAAATATCTCTCTCGTAAAGGACTTTTCAATGATTTATTTGAAGAGTTCAAAGCTCTCGACAAAACTCAGAAAGGTCAGACAGGGAAAATTTTAAATGAGTTAAAAAATTCCGCACAGGAATTTTTTGATATCAAGACTGATGAGTTTGGTAAATCTTTAAAATCATCAGACGAAAATATTGATTTATCATTGCCGGGTTATACTTATAATGAGGGAACAAAACATTTAATCACACAGGCGCTTGAGGATATTTCGAATATATTCAGAAAAATCGGATTTAATATTTATGATGGTCCTGAGCTTGAAGATGAGTTTCATAATTTCGATGCATTGAATACACCTGCACATCACCCGTCACGCGATATGCAGGATACCTTTTTTATAAAGAGAAACCAGGGTGACAAAGATAATTATGTTTTAAGAACTCATACTACACCTGGGCAGATTAGAATAATGGAAATGTATAAGCCCCCGGTGAGATTTATACTTCCGGGCAAATGCTACCGCAACGAAGACGTTTCTGCAAGAAGTTTAGAGATGTTTCATCAGGTTGACGGGATTTATGTCGATAAAAATGTTTCATTCAGAGAACTCAAAAGCACGATTGAATATTTTGCACGCGAATTTTTTGGGAAAGATTTAAAAATAAGAATGCGTCCGAGTTATTTTCCGTTCACCGAACCGTCTGCGGAAGTTGACGTTGAATGTTATTTATGCAAAGGTCAGGGATGCAGAATCTGCAAGCATACCGGCTGGCTTGAAATCCTCGGCTGCGGAATGGTTGACCCGAATGTTTTTAAAGCTGTCGGCATTGACCCTGAAGTTTATACAGGTTATGCTTTCGGAATGGGTATTGAAAGAACCTTGATGGTGAAATACGGCATACCCGATATAAGAATGTTTTATGAAAATGACGTGAGATTTTTGAAGCAGTTTAAGTAGAAGAAATTGTAACCGAACCCTTTAGGGTTCGCGAATGGGATTCCCGCTTTCGCGGGAATGACTTCATTTGAATGTAATGCAAAAGCCCTTAAAACTTTCATTTTAAGGGCTTTTTTATTGGTATTTTGCAGAGAGAGAGGGATTCGAACCCCCGGTGACCGCAAGGCCACAACGGTTTTCAAGACCGCCGCTTTCAACCGCTCAGCCATCTCTCTGTATCGGTTGTAACTATTATAAAATACGAAAATTAGAGGTTTTTTTCTATACTAAATTCAAAGCACTTTCTCACGAATTGCACTAATTCCACGAAAATTGGTTACACAAATTTAAAAACATTCGTGTCAATTCGTGAAATTAGTGGGTTGGTTTTTCCTTAAGCATCATAAAATCATTCATAACAAATCCTTCGCCGATGTCGATGTTGATTATTTTTTCAATCTTAAATCCCATCTTGAAATAAAAATTAATGGGCTTAATGTTATGTCGATTAACTGTTAATCGAATTGTGCTATATTCTAAATCTTTAAAAACATAATCAAACAATCCCCTGCCGATTCCTTTGCTGTGTTTTGAAACATCGACATACCATTTGTGAATAAAATAATCTTTCTTATCTTTAACGCTGTATGATAAAAATCCAAGCATTTCGCTTCCATCATAAGCGGCAATGAAAGTTTGTCCCTGTGCAATCTGTTCTTTAATTGCATCGACATTATACATTTTGGCAAGCATGTAATCAACTTGCACTTGTCCGATGATTGCAGGATAATGTTCATTCCAGATTTTGCTTGCAATGGCTGCAAGCTCATTTAGTTGTTCGTCTGTTTTTACTTCAGAAAAAGTTATCATTTATATAAAAAAATAAATAAAAAATTATTTATAGCCGATTAAGTAAGCGGAGATATTCCAGTAATCGAGTGTCTCTGATAATCGTTCAGAGTTAATAACATTTACGTTAAAAGTATTCTGACCCTGATGAAATAAATTATTGACATCATAAACAAACGGCAGAGACATATCGCCGGGACACCACCCGGTGCGACTTAGATCAGAGCTCCAGATATCTCCTTCCCATTTTGAGGACGTAGGGTTATATCTACGGAAAATTCTGCAATCATCACGCCACGGGATTACCGTAAATGCCTGAGAGCCGTTTATCGAAATTATATTTTCTTTTTTATTGAACTCATCACCGGCAGAATCACCGCCGTGTCCTGAAGAATAATAATATAATTTTAATTCTGAAAATTGTTGCGTTATATCAAGTGTGTCGAATATTCCGCCGGCATCAAAAACTTTGTAATCAGGATACTGCCCGGTTGTATTTATAAGCGGAATTACAAAATCCGGATTTTTGGCAAGTTCGTTTGGTGTGTAAATAATTTCAAAAGTAATTTCCCAGCCGGGATTTACCCATGTATCAATCATTGCATTGATTACAACACCGCCTTTCAAGAGAGGGTAAAGCTCGGAGATGTCGTTCACGCATTCCATTTCATCAGCCCAAGGTCCAACGTTGACGCGTTCAGGCACTTTCTTATTTCCGACTCCGAACCCTGTCATGAATTTCAATAGTTCGATGTTACCGGTTGGAGTATAAAGATAAACGCTTCCAAACCTATCCCACCTATCGCCTGCGGATTTCAAAATCATTCTTACAGTGATTTGTACAGGTTTTTCAATAACAGGAAGAATAACTTTTTTTGAAATAATTCTTCCCTTATCAGAAACTATAACGCTTCCCTGGTTGGATGAATCGCCAAATTGAATCGTGTTTTTCTGAAAAACGGGGAGGGTAACTTTCTGTGCAAAGAGATTTGAAGAAAATAAAACAAAAATCATCAGTAAAATTATTTTCATGCCTGAGCTTCCAAGATTTTATATTTTATGTCTTCGACAGCATCAGGAAAATCTTCCATTATGAACTTTCCAACTCTTGTTCTTCTTAGCTCTTTGAGATAACCGCCTGTTCCGAGCGCTTCACCAAAATCATTTGCGATGCTTCTTATATATGTTCCTTTCGAGCAGGTGATGTCAAAATAAACTTCCGTTTCGCTCAATCTCTTTATCAAAAAATTTTCGATAAAAATATCTCTCGGCTTTCTTTCGATTTCTTTTCCTTTTCGCGCAAGCTTGTAAAGCGGTTTTCCGTTCATTTTTATCGCAGAATGCATAGGGGGCATTTGTTTAATTTCACCGACAAATTTTTTTCTAACATCTTCAAGAAGTTCATCAGTTACAAATGAAGTGTCCTTAAAATCTTTTTCTTCCTTTTCGGTGTCATAGCATTCGGTAACAGCTCCGATTCTTATTATGCCGGTGTATTCTTTGTCGTAATCTATAAACTCATTAATGCTCTTTGTCATTCTGCCTGTGCAGACAATGAGGAGTCCCGTTGCTTTCGGGTCAAGCGTGCCCGCGTGACCGAGTTTTTTTATTCCAAGCTGTCTGCGCAAAATGTTAAGGACATTAGCGCTCGTTCGGTTTAACGGTTTATCGACTAAAATAATTTTATTATCTAATTCCGGGTTGTGAAATCTTTCGGACATTTTGAAAGGAGTTAAGAAAATACTATTTCTTAATATCGTTCAGAATTTTATTTATATGGTCTGCATATTCAGCAGTATCATCATAAAAAAATAATATGTCGGGAGTAAACTTTAGTTTTAACTTTTTCCCAAGCTCATATCTTATGTGTTTCTTTCGATTATCAATTTTTGCGATAGCTCTTTCAGGAGTTTCTTTACTTCCAAGAAAAGTGAGATATACTTTTGCAATTTTTAAGTCGGGACTCATTACGACTTTAGTTACCGTTACTAATCCGAGATGAAGTTCGGCGAGGTCTTTACTCATTGCGGTGTTAATCTGGTGCTTAATCTCCTCTGCTACGCGTTCTGTTCTTATGCTCATAATAGTATCAGTTTAAAATTAGGGCAGACAGGAATGTCTGTCCTACTAAAAAAATAAATTATAAAAATTATGTTGTGGAAAGCTTACGCTTAATTTCTACTAACTCGAATCCTTCTATAATATCTCCGACCTTGACGTCGTTAAAGTTCTCAAGTGAGATACCGCACTCAAATCCTGTTTCAACTTCACGTACGTCATCTTTAAATCTCTTTAAAGCCGAAATCTTTCCTTTAAAAATCTCAAAACCATCTCTTAATAAGCGTACATTCGTATTTCTCGTAACCTTGCCATCCTGAACATAACATCCTGCAACAAGTCCAACTTTCGGAACTTTGAATACTTCCCTGACTTCAACCGTACAGGTAACTTTTTCTTCGATATCCGGCTCAAGCATACCTTCGAGCGCCTGTTTGATTTCCTCTATTACATTATAAATTATGCTGTAAAGCCTTATGTCAATCTGATTTTTCTCGGCAAGCTGTCTTGCGCTCAGGTTTGGACGAACATTAAAGCCAATGATAATTGCTTTCGATGCTTCAGCAAGCAATACGTCTGATTCGGTAATCTGTCCGACTGCTTTATGTATTACAATAACTTTTGCTTCAGGGGTTGTAAGCTTCTGCAATGAATCCGTCAACGCTTCCGCAGAGCCGTCAGCGTCTGCTTTCAATATAATCTTAAGCTCGACTTGTTTACCTTCTTTAATTTGTTTTGAAATATCATCGAGTGTAATCAAACGATGCTGTCTGAAATCCTGTTCGCGTTTCAACTGCTGTCTCTTGATTGCAATTTCTTTTGATTCTCTTTCTGTCTCAAGCTCTATGAATATGTCACCTGCCTGCGGCATTCCATCAAAGCCAAGCACCTGAACTGCCTGAGAAGGTCCTGCTGCATCAAGCTTATGCTCGCGTTCATCGAACATTGCTTTTATTTTTCCGGAGTTCACTCCGCAAATGAACACATCACCAACGTTCAGTGTTCCCTTTTGAATAAGCATCGTAGCAACAATACCCTTTCCCTTATCGAGCTTTGCTTCGAGAACAACACCCCTTGCAAGACGGTCAGGATTTGCTTTCAAATCAAGAACTTCGGCTTCGACAAGAATTTTCTCGAGAAGCGTATCGATATTTTTTCCAAACTTTGCGGAAATTTCAACCGACTGGTATTTACCGCCCCATTCTTCAACAAGCACGCCTTTGTCGGCAAGCTGCTGCTTTATCTTATCGATATTTGAGTCCGGCTTATCAACTTTATTAATCGCAACAACAATCGGAACATTTGCTGCAAGCGCGTGATTAATCGCCTCAACTGTCTGCGGCATAACGCTGTCATCAGCAGCAACAACAAGCACAACGATGTCCGCTGCTTGTCCGCCGCGCGCACGCATAGCCGTAAAAGCTTCGTGACCCGGAGTATCAAGGAAGCTGATTCTTTTTCCGCTGTCAAGCGTAACTGTATATGCACCGATGTGCTGTGTTATTCCGCCTGCTTCACCTGCAACAACATTTGCTTTTCTTATATAGTCAAGCAAAGACGTTTTACCGTGGTCAACGTGCCCCATAACAGTAACGACCGGAGGTCTTGATACAAGCTTATCTTCAGGGTCCGGCGCATCTTCAAGAATTTCTTCTTCATATTCCGATACAAACTCAATTTTAAATCCAAATTCTTCTGCAAGAAGAATTATCAAATCTTTTTCAAGACGTTGGTTAATGGAAACCATCATTCCAAGGTCAAAACATTTTTTTATTAAGTCTGCCACAGGAACATTTACAAGAGTTGCAAGCTCGGATGTGGAAAGAAACTCGGTTACTTTAATAATGTTTTTTCTCTGTTCGGCTAACTCAATTTGTTTTTGTTCCTCTTCAAGGCGTTCTTTTTTCTTTCTCTTTCTTGCAAGAACCCGTGCAGAACTTGCGGAATCTTCTTCAATCTTTGCAAATGTTTCCCTGATGGCATCATCGATTTCTTTTTGTGTAATATCTTTTGCACGATGACCTTTTAAGAGCTTAGCTTTCTTTTTCTTTTCGTATTCCGATTCGGTTTTCTTCTTCTCTTTATCTTTATCTGAGAATTTCGACCCGCTGCCCGGTGCAGGTGTAAATCCACCTTCTTTATTAAAAGGTTTTCCTCCGCCCGGTTTTTCAAATTTTCTTTCCTTAAACTCAGTGCCTTCGCCTTCTCCCGGTTTTTTCTTAGCAGCTTTTATGTCTTTTATCGTTACTTTTTCAACTCTCGGCTTTACTTTTGATTTGTCAAAAGGTTTTCGGAAATCGGGTTTTTTGTTTATCTGACGGTCACCATCTTTTGAAGCGGTATCCGATGAAGGTTTTTTGAAATCTTCTCTCTTTTTAAAATCATCCCTGAAGAATGATTTGTCTGTTTTTGGCTTACCGGTTTGTTTGAACTCAGGTTTGGCTTTTGACTGCTCTTCTTTTCCCGGCTCATCGGTTTTCTTTTTTGCTTTTTCCGATTTCTTTTTCTCTTCGGCTTCTTTCTTCTGTTTTTCTAACTGGAGATATGCCGATAATTCCTGCTTCTGCCTTTCTTCTTCTTTTTTTCTGTTCTCTTCGTCAACAATTTTTCTTATTCTTTCTTCTTCTTCCTTGCGTTTTTTATCTTCTTCTTCTTTTAATTTAATTTCTTCTATTTCCGAAAAAACGACATTATTAATATCGGAAAATTTCTTGAGCTTTTCTTCGTGATGCTGTTTTTCCTCAATGTCTTTTTTGAAATGAGATTTTACTTTCCTGACAGTTTCACTGTCAAGTGAAGTATTTACCGTAACTTTACTGATACCTATTGTAGTCAGATAGTCAATAATATCCTGTTTGGATATATTAATCTCCGACACAAGCTTCATTAACTTAATTTTTTTATCTTTCGTTTCTGTTGTCATTTATCCTTTTAGCTTTCAAAAAAGCAAATTTTCTGAACTTTTATTTTGTTTCTTTTTCTTTCTTTTTTCTTGTTCCTGATTTTTTTTCTTTTTTTGGTTTTTCTTCAACGGACTCTTCTTTTTCATCTTCGCCTGCTTCTTCAGATTCTTCAGAGCTTTCATCATCAGCTTCATCTGATTCTTCACTGCTTTCTTCATTTACTTCCTCTTGCACTTCTTCATTTACATCTTCATCATTCTCATCATCATCTTCATCAAGCATAACTCCTTCTTCGACTTCCTCCTCCTCAGGTTTTTCTTCTTCTTCAGGCTTTACAACGTCAATTGTGTATCCTGTAAGACGTGAAGCAAGCTTAATATTCTGGCCGTTTCTGCCAATGATTAAACTGAATTGGTCTTTGTCTGCATAAATTTTTGCAACCTTCTCATCTTTATCAAGAACTATGTCATCGATTTTAGCAGGAGATAAGGCTCGCTGGATGTATAAAGTCGAATCATCTGTGTAATTTATAACGTCAATATTTTCGTTGCTGAGCTCGCGAACGATGGAATGGATTCTAATTCCTTTCATGCCTACGCATGCACCGACGGCATCGATTCTTTCATCGTTTGAGTAAACCGAAACTTTTGCTCTTTCGCCCGGCTCTCTTGCAATGCCGACGATTTCGATAATGTTGTCATAAATTTCAGGAATTTCGAGCTCAAATAATTTTTTCAGGAATTCATCATCTGCTCTTGATACAATAATAAGCGGAGGTCCTGATTGTCTCTTCTCAACGCTCTTTATGATTGCCCTTACGGTATCTTCTTTCTTATATTTTTCTTTCGGAATCTGCTCGCTTTTAGGGAATATCACCTCGTGCCCGTTGTGCATTAATAAAATCGAGTTCGGTTTTATCTGATAAACTTCAGACACAATAATTTCACCAACAAGTTTTTTATATTCATTAAATGTTACTTCTTTTTCTATTTCTCTTAATTTTTGATTAAGATTTTGTTTCAGATTTAGAACCGAACGTCTTCCGAAATCTTCGATAGAAAGCTCTTCCGCATAATCATCACCGACTTCAAAATCTTCATCAGAGATTGCCTTTGCCTGTTCGACAGTCAGTTCAAGATTCGGGTCATTTACGCTGTCAACAATTTTTTTATATAAATAAATTTCAATGTTTCCGCGGTCCATATTTACGATAACTTCGAAATTAGCTTCGAGCCCGTATCTTTTTTCCATCATTTTCCTGAAAGAATCTTTTATTACTCCTTCCAGAATATCCCGGTCAATGCTTTTTTGTTTCGCCATCTGCGAAAATGCTTCTATTATCTCTGATCTCATATTTAATTAGAATGAATTTAGAATTTTAATTTAATTCTTGAATCTTTTATGTCTGAAAATTTTATAATTTTTTTATCCTTTGCAGGTTGTGATTTTTTTTGCTTAATCTCCTCTATTACAAGCGTATCATCAGGTTCAAGAAGCTCCAGTATGCCTGAGATTTTTTCACCCGTATTGAGTGTAATGTCTATTTCCCTTCCTATATGCTTGTGCAGCTGCCAACCGAATTTAAATGGCTTATCAACACCCGGAGAAGAAACCATAAGTTTTGAGATTTCATTTGTTCCTTTTTCTGTCTGAAAATCATCAAGTAATTTTGAAATTTCTCTGTTTATATTAGAGATGGTCTCAAGATTAAGACCGCTTTCAGAATCAACATAAATTTCCAGAATTTTATTCTTTCTTTCTCCGCGAACCACAAAATCTATAAGTTTCGCTTCAGTGCCTTTTAAATAACTCTCAATTAATGATAAATAATCAGAATTCTCCATGAGGGGTTTATAGAAAAAAAAAGTGGGTCGTTAAACCCACTCTATTATAATCATCTAAAATCAAATAAATATAATATAAAATTAACCTTTTTTCAAGGTAATGGTAATTATCTAATTGCCACTTAAAATTAACTTTTGCTGCCTTTTGGACGATTTATTGCGCCGTCTATTGAAATTCTGCCCGGACCTAAAATAAACAACGTGAAATACATCATCATAAATATAAATGCGAGCTCTTTTTTGGCAAACGGGTCAAAATAATGGAATCCGAAGAACGCCACGCTCAAATTTATTACTATTACAAGCGTAGATAATCTTGTCATAAAACCTAAAACTACCAAACTTGCGCAAAATAATTCCGCAAAAATAGAAAGTGAGAGCGCGGTTGCGGGTCCAAAACCAATAGGGTCAAAAAATCTTTGGGAAATTACGCCATAATTTTCAAATTTCGGCAGCCCGTGCATAAGAATTAAAACAAGGGAAAGAGAAACTCTCATTACCAAGAGTCCGAAATCCGCTGAAAACGATTTTACTGAAAAAAGAAAGTTTTTCATAAAATTTTAATTTATGCTTTTTGGTAAAATCAGTATACTACTACAACAAATTACTTTCATAAACATTCCTTATTCATTCTTTATTATAATGGTGTTAGGTCCGTACCACGGTCGAATTTCCATAGTCAATGTGCCGGCAATGACCGCGGGGTCGGTATCGACCAACGCTTTTGCTTCTTCTTCAGAATCAACTTTAAGAATAAAAATCCCGCGAACGTCCTGCTTATCAAGAAATGGTCCTGCAAGCACAAGCTTACCCTCTTCAAAAAGTCTTCCGATATTATCCAGATGCCCTTTTTGAATTTCCGTGAGCTTTTCTTTGTCGGTAATGCCGTGGTTCGGATTACTCTTAAGGAAAACCATGTAATAGGTGCGCATTTTCCATTCCTCTTCCTTTTTGGTTTGCGTGCTGTCCTGAGAAAATGCTGTATCAAAACATAAAAGGGAAAGAATAACAAATAAAAGATATTTCTTCATTAATCGGTTTGGCTTATATTTAGTTTTCCAAAGTTAGCTTTAATTTTTGTATTAAAAAACGGCAATTTAAAATGCTGAAAATTTCAAATCTTCGGAAGATAAATTACATTTAATTCTCTTGTAATTTTCGATTTTGTAAAAATATTTTACTCTTAAATGATATCACTGCAACGACACCCCAAAATGCAATACCAAGCACAAGGTTATAAGCCACCAGAGACATTCCCGATATTGCTAAAGGGTCGAAGATTCGAACGCTGGCTGTCAGACTCGCGTGCATTAACATAGCAATAAGTAAACTTTGTGTGCGGTCATAAATCCAAACCATAAGTATACGATAAGGCGGCAGAAAAGAGAAAAGTAAACCCGGAAGATATAACCATAAAGAAAGCGTTCCTATTGTCGAACTGCTTCCCCACAAAGTTACTATGAAATGCCATGCTCCCCATAAAAATCCAACAATAATCCCTGTGACAAATATACTATAATGCTGTCTTAATTGAGGTATAGCAAATCCTGTCCAACCCAGTTCCTCAAAGCATCCTGCTGCAAGTCCCGTAATCACACCTAATGTAAAATGCAAAATTTTATTATCTGCTGAAAATATTCCGGGTGTCAATGAAAGCAGGAAGAGTGTAATTACTGTCAGAATTGGCGCTGTAAAGACAGCGATAATATACCATTTAATTTTTACACGCCATGTTAATAATCTTAGGAATAATTTATGTATGCCTTCTTTTCCATAAAGCATTTTTGTCAGAAGAATGCCTGATACACTTGGACCCAAAAGCATTGCCAAAACAACATAAGGTAGTAATATTTCGAATTGTTCAACGGTGCCGGGCAGTCCATCAAGACCTCCAACGGAAAACAATACCACTCCCCATGAAATAGCAAATGTTAATACAAAATAAGTAATTATAGAATGTTGCTTTATGAAAGCTGAGATATTCATATAGGTGTAACTTTACCTGATAATGAATTTAGATTTTATTCCGTAGTTACTCCGTCAAAATCTTCTTCATTTGCTTCAGCTTCTTTTTTAGTGGCGCGTATTATTCCATCCTTGTGATGGGCAGGAGAATATATGGTATACATTTTTAAGTCTTCAGAAGCGCTCAGGTTTATTACATTATGTTTTGCTCCTGCCGGAATGATAATTGCATCACCATCTTTGACGGTGTATTCGTTTCCGTCAATAATACATTTACCTTCACCGTTTTCAAACCTGAAAAACTGGTCATTGTCAGGATGAGTTTCTTCACCAATTTCTTCTTTCGGTTTAAGTGACATAAGCACAAGCTGGCTGTGCTTTGATGTGTATAATACTTTGCGAAAATTATTATTTTCCAAAGTATCTTTTTCAATATTAGATTTAAATCCTTTCATCTGAATACTCCTTATGTAATTTTACTTAATTATAAACGGATAGAATAATAAATAAAAGATATTTTTTCATAATTGGACAGTAATATTAAAAATATTTATTAAGCGCTTCAAACTACAATTAATGAAAAATACTTTTTAGCACAACTGCTTCATTGTATTTTTCATCTTTTGCGGCATACAAGAGTGTAATAACCCCTTCATCTTTTTCCAGTTGTTTAATTTTACTTATAAGATCTGAATTATTTTTCAATTCCCGTTTGTATTTTTCCTTAAATGATTTCCATTTTTTAGGATCATGAGCAAACCATTTTCTTAACCCGGTTGTGGGAGCAATTTCTTTTAGCCAGATATCTATGTTTGCCTTCTCTTTTGTCAGACCTCTTGGCCATAGTCTGTCAACAAGAATTCTATATCCATCACTGTTAGAAGATTTTTCATAAATTCTTTTTATTTTTATCATATTTCGAATTTGATTTAAATTGATTTTTTAGATGTCCACTTTATGGTGTATATTTCTATTCTATTCTTTATAACAATTTAACTTAATAAAAGGAATTTGTGAATGACTTATGTCATTTTAAATCTAATAATTGTCAGTTTTCATTAGGCAAACTACTCTTTTTATACAATTTTTTGCTTGATTATGTATAAAAATTTATCTTAACAAAAATATTTAATTATTGCAATTTCATTAATGGATAATAACATATTACACAACTCAGCATTATCTATTGATGAATTAAAATTCTACCTTGTTCCGTTTGTAAACTCAATGCCTGAAGGTTTCTTAATGATTGATAAAAAAGGAACGATAGTAATAGCCAACTCCAAATGTGCCGGCATGTTTGGTTATCAGGATAATGAGCTAACGGGAAAAAATATTTCTATCCTTGTTCCTTCCATGTTCAGTGCAGCACACAGCAAACACATAGAAAAATTTTTTACATCCCCTCATGCAAGACCCATGGGAACTTCAGGAATGCAGCTATTTGGTTTAAGGCAAAACGGTATTCATTTCCCGATTGAAGTAAGCTTAGGATTTTATAATGCTATGGAAGGGATGTATGGAATGGCTTTTGTTATCGATATCACAAACAAACAACTGCTTGATAATGCCTTGAAACAGTCCGAGCAAAGATTCAAACAGATATTTCAGTCGGGACCTATGGCAATGTGCATTACACACACAGATAATGATAAATTTATTGATATAAATCAGAGATTTTTAGAAATTACAAAATACAATAAGGAAGAAGTTATAGGAGATTCCAAAATAAATCTTGAAACAATTTTGGATTCAGAATCATTTTTAAAGCTTACAGAGGAGCTTGAAACTAAAACTAAAGTCCAGGACTTCGACGCGCTTATAAAGACAAAGGAAGGTAAGCTTATTAATATTTTATTGTCAGTTGAAAAAATTCGTTTAAGTACAGGTTCAAGTTATATTGTTATGTTCAGCGATATTACAGAAAGTAAGCAGCATGAACTAAATCTGCTCAATGCAGTCGTACAGGGTGAAGAAAAGGAAAGAATGCGTCTTTCAAAAGAACTGCACGATGGACTTTCCCCTTTGCTTTCAAGTGTCAGGAATCATCTTGAAGTATTAAATGCTTCTTTTAACCAACTTAATGAGAGAGAGAAAAAATATTTTTCCAATTCAATATCACTTTTAAATAATGCTTTGGATGAAGTCCGAACTATGTCAAAAGATCTTATGCCTAGTTCACTGGAAGACTATGGTTTAATTACAGCGATAAAACAATTATGCGAACGGCTTGATAAAATTAATAATGCGAAAATTTTGTTTTATTCAAATGTCCGCAAAGAAAGATTCGACCGTTCAATTGAAATAGGTTTATACCGCATTGCGCAAGAAATTATAAATAATGCATTAAAATACTCAAAATCCGATAGCATAAACGTTCAGATTGTGAGCCATTCGACAAGTCTCGTTTTAAGTATCGAGGATAACGGAGTTGGGTTTTTGCCAGAGACAAACATGGAGAAAGGTTTAGGATTAAGAAACATTAAAAGCCGCGTAAAGTCTCTCAATGGTTTCGTGACAATCGATTCACGAATGCAGAAAGGAACTTCCATAACTGTGGAAGTGCCCATAAAATAATTTTAATAATGGAAAAAATAAAATTAATCATTACCGACGACCATAAGATGTTTCGCGAAGGAATAAAAAATATATTAAATGACTATGAGGATATAGAAGTATTGTCTGAAGCCGGCTCGGGAGAGGAATTACTTGAAAAACTGACTCAGCAAACAGCGGACGTGATTCTTATGGACATTAACATGCCCGGCATAAGCGGTATTGAAACATCAAAAATAATTAAAAAGAAATATCCCGAAACATTTATACTTGCATTATCAACTTCTGATGACGATAACTATATAATTGAAATGCTTAACACCGGAGCAAAGGGATATGTATTAAAAAGCACCGGCATTGAAGAATTGGTATCGGCAATAAAAACGGTTGCAAAAGGAGACAGTTATTTCTGCAAAGAAGCCTCGGAGGTCATACTTAACCAATTCACCAAGTCAAAGGAAAATAAAAAAAGCAAGTCTTCTTCTGAAGTTCCACTTACTGACAGGGAAATAGAAATATTAAAATTAATTGCAGAAGGGTTAACTAATAAAGAAATTGCCGACCGGTTATTTATCAGCATAAGAACTGTCGATACTCACCGCCGAAACCTTCATCAAAAGTTAAATATCAAAAATACCGCAGGGTTAATAAATTATGCTGTTAAACACAAAATTATTGATTTAAATTGATTTTTATGTGTTTTTTTGAATTTAAGCGCCTAATTCACTACGCATTTTAACGCATTCCCCTAAGTGTTTTTACCTATGTAATACCTAAACTCCCCTCCTATTTTCGTTGTAATCGTATTTTTAATTTTACGTTTTACCGCTCTAATACTTTGCAATCAATAATTCTATTTTTGAATAGGTAAATAAATAACCAATAACCAAAAATGGAAACATTAAATGAAGTAATTTACAGAGAAATCCCTTCTGAGCTTAGCTTTGACAATGAAAATTTAAATTATGAAAAAATTAAATTCGAAAAAAACCAGGATATCTTTAAGGAAAATGTTTTTCCCGTAGGTTTATTTTATGTCAAAACAGGAAAAGTAAAAATTTTTAAAATCTCACCGGACGGTAAAGAAAAAATCCTGCGAATAATGAAAACGGGAGACTTTGTTGGATATAAGGATTTAATTTTGCGTGACCGTTATACTTATTACGCTTCTGCATTTGAGAATACTACACTCTATTTCATCCCTAAAGATAGTTTTTACAATCTGCTTAATCATAATACAGTAAATTTATTTTTTATGAACTTGCTTTCTGAAGAATTAAGCGATACGGAAAATGAGCTTTTGAATCTTTCATATAAGCCGGTTAAGGGGCGTCTTGTTGATGCACTGCTTACGCTTGATGATAACTCACATTCAATTACAATATCAAGAGAAGAGCTGGCGGGATTCGTCGGTTCGGCAACTGAAACTGTTATACGCTTACTTTCGGAATTAAGAAAACAAAATTTAATTTCCATAAAAGGCAGAATGATTCAGGTTGTTAATACGCCGGGCTTAAATAGAATCAGTTCAATATATAATTAAAAACAATTACAAAGCGGATAATCAGAATGCCGGATAAAGAGTTAAATTTAAAAAGCAAAATTTCTCAAAAATGTTTCCATTGCGGAATGGAATGCAATGGAAAAATAGAATCTAATGATAAGTATTTTTGCTGTAATGGCTGCAAAAATGCTTATGAGACCCTTGAAAACAAAAATCTTTGCAATTATTATAAATTAGAGCAACACCCCGGCAATATACCCAAACAATATAACTTCAATAAATTCCGTTTCCTCGAAAATAAGGAGATAGCTTCAAAACTTTGCAGCTATGAAGACGAAAATACTGCGACCTTAACACTATACATACCTTCCATACATTGCACATCGTGCATCTGGCTTCTTGAAAATCTTCAAAAAATTAACCCGGGTGTGTTGCTATCAAGACTAAATTTTAATGAAAAGAAATTATTTGTAAAAATTAACAAGCATTTTATCTCAACTAAACAATTGTTTGAGCTGTTATACTCGCTTGGCTATGAACCTGTTATTGAAAAATCTGAGGAAAACAAAACATCCTCTGAAACAAAAAAATTATATTATAAAATTGGCATTGCGGGCTTTTGTTTTGGCAACATAATGCTTCTGAGCTTTCCCGAATATTTATCCTCATCAGGATTGGAGAATATATATAAAGAATTTTTCGGATACCTAAATATTTTATTTGCAATTCCGCTTCTTTATTGTGCATCAGGATATTTTATTTCTTCATACAAAGGCTTGAAAAATAAAAATATTAATATTGACGTTCCTATTGCCCTCGGTATCTCAATCGTCTTCTTAAGAAGCTTGTATGAGATTTTATCGGGAACAGGTGCCGGCTATTACGATTCTTTTTCAGGATTAATTTTATTTTTGCTGGTCGGGAAATTATTGCAGACAAAAACTTATGATTCATTAAACTTCGAGAGAAATTACAAATCATACTTCCCTCTTGCTGTAACCTTGATTGAAGGAGGTAGAGAAAAAATTATTCCTCTTGAGAAATTGAAAAAAGGAGATAGAATAACGGTAAAAAATAATGAGATTATTCCCGCCGATTCTATTTTATTTAAAGGAAATGCTAACATTGATTACAGTTTTGTTACGGGGGAATCCATCCCGGCAGAAAAGGTTCTTGGTGAAATTATTTATGCAGGAGGCAAACAACTTGGTTCGTCAATCGAGCTTGAAGTAATAAGAGATGTTTCTCAAAGTTACCTTACACAGCTATGGAACAATGAAGCATTTAACAAAACTGAAAAGAGTAAACTTTCCAATTTTGCCGATTTTATCGGAAAAAATTTTACAATAGGAGTTTTTGCGATTGTTTTCTTAACAGCGCTTTACTGGTTCCCTATCAATTTTGATAGAGGGTTATCAGCAATTATTGCTGTGTTAATTGTTGCGTGTCCCTGCGCATTTGCCATCTCAATCCCATTTGCTTTCGGTAACTCAATGAAGATTTTCGGAAGAAATAAATTTTACATAAAAAATATTAATGTTATTGAACGTCTTGCAGATATTGATAAAATAGTTTTTGATAAAACGGGAACGATTACATGTTCCAATGAATCCGAAGTAAAATTCATAGGCAGAGAATTATCGCTTGAAGAAAAATATCTGGTGAATTCTCTTTCAAAAAACTCAACTCATCCTTACAGCAGGATTATAAGTAATTCTCTGCCTTGTTCTTTATCTTCCAAAGAAGAATATAATTCAGACCAATACAAAGAATATACCGGGAAAGGTATTGCCGGAATAATTAATTGCAAACTTATAAAGCTTGGTTCTGAAGAATTTGTCTATAACTCACTTGTAAGAAGTGATTTACCTGACTTTGTCAGTTCGCTTGAGCTTGAGATATCCGATTTAATCGATGAAACCGAAGGTTATGAGCACTTACAGAAACATAAAAATTCAAACGTTTTTTTATCAATTAACACAGAAATACTCGGCTATTTTGAAATTAAGAATAAGTATAAAAATCATTTACCTGAAGTTATTGATGAGCTAAAAACAAATTACAGTTTGGCTGTGCTTTCAGGAGATAACAATGCAGAGAAGCAAAACCTGAAAACATTATTTGGACATGAACCGGACATTTTGTTTAATCAATCTGCGCAAAATAAACTAAACTACATAAAAGAAATGCAGTCAAAAGACATAAAATGCCTTATGATTGGCGACGGATTGAATGATGCAGGCGCATTAAAACAAAGCAATGTCGGTATTTCAGTTGTTGATAACATAAATAGCTTTTCTCCCTCATGTGACGGCATCCTTGAATCGGAAAAATTACAAAAGCTTCCGGCAATTCTCAGCTTTGCAAAAAAGAATTTAACAATCCTCAAAATGGCTTTCACGTTTTCATTGCTTTACAATGCAGCAGGTATGTATTTCGCAATCAGCGGACAGCTGTCCCCGCTTGTAGCGGCAATATTGATGCCTGTCAGCTCAATATCGGTAGTATTATTTGCAACTTTATCAACTAACTTTTTTGCAAAAAAATACAAGCTTATCTGATGAGTGTAATTTTTGTATTAATATTTTTCAGCGTTTTGGTAGCCGCAGGGTTTTTAATTGCATTCATATGGTCGGTTAAAAGCGGACAATATAATGACAGATATACTCCGTCAGTAAGAATGCTGTTTGAAGATAGTTCAGAAGAAGAGTTAAATAAAAAACTATATAATAAGAAGGAGACTTCGGTTTAATGTTAATGGAAAAGGAAAAATTCTTTTACGATAATAAAATCGTAAGAAATTTTGCAATTGCAACTTTAATATGGGGCGTTGTTGGAATGACAGTCGGACTTATCATTGCATTTCAGCTGGTAACACCTGATATGAACATGGGCAGTCAATATACGACATTCGGAAGATTGCGACCGCTTCATACAAATGCCGTGATTTTCGCATTTGTAGGTAATGCAATCTTTATGGGACTTTATTATTCTTTACAAAGACTGTGCAAAGCAAGAATGTTCAGCGACACTTTAAGTAAGCTGCATTTCTGGGGATGGCAGTTAATAATTGTTTTAGCTGCGATTACACTGCCTCTTGGCTTAACAACTTCCAAAGAATATGCTGAGCTTGAGTGGCCCATTGATATTTTAATTGCAGTCGTATGGGTGATTTTTGCAATTAATATGTTCGGCACCATTATTAAGCGCCGTGAAAAGCATATGTATGTTGCAATATGGTTTTACATTGCTACGGTTGTTACGGTTGCAGTTCTTCATATTGTGAACTCAATTGAAATTCCTGCGGGATTATTTAAAAGTTACCCTGTATATGCAGGTGTTCAGGATGCGCTTGTCCAATGGTGGTATGGTCATAATGCAGTTGCATTCTTTCTTACTACTCCTTTTCTTGGATTGATGTATTACTTCTTACCCAAAGCCGCCAATCGTCCTATTTATTCTTATCGTTTATCAATTGTTCACTTTTGGTCACTGATTTTTATTTATATATGGGCAGGACCCCACCATCTTTTATACACTGCTCTTCCTGACTGGGCTCAGTCACTGGGAACGGTTTTCTCAATTATGTTAATTGCTCCGTCTTGGGGCGGAATGTTTAACGGGCTTCTTACTTTAAGAGGTGCATGGGATAAAGTCCGTGAAGAACCTGTATTAAAATTTATGGTAGTTGCAGTTACGTGTTACGGTATGGCAACATTTGAAGGTCCCATGCTCTCATTGAAAAATGTAAATGCAATTGCACATTTCACAGATTGGATTGTTGCTCACGTTCATGTCGGAGCGCTTGGTTGGAACGGATTTTTAATTTTCGGAATTTTATACTGGCTTGTTCCGAAAATGTATAACACAAAGTTGTATTCAAATAAACTTGCCAATACACATTTCTGGCTCGGGACTCTTGGAATAGTTTTTTATGCGGTTGCAATGTATTGGTCGGGATTAACTCAATCATTAATGTGGAAAGAATTTACTCCCGAAGGCGTTCTAAGATATCCGAACTTCCTTGAAACCGTTTTGCAGATAATACCAATGTATGCAATAAGAGGAATCGGCGGAGCGCTTTATCTGACGGGAGTATTAATCGGGGTTTATAATTTATACAAAACAGCGAAAGCCGGAGAGCTGGTTGCAAATGAACCTGCAGAAGCCCACCAGATGAATTTGATGGATGAGACTTTAAAAAACGAGCGTCAAAAAGAAAAGAAACATAGATGGCTCGAAAGCAAACCGACGCAGTTTGCAATACTTGCAACGGTTGTTATATTAATTGGCGGATTGGCAGAAATTATTCCGACATATTTAATCAAATCAAATGTGCCGACAATTTCAAGTGTGAAGCCCTTAACACCGCTTGAACTTCAGGGAAGAGACATATACATACGGGAAGGATGTGTCAGCTGTCACTCGCAAATGATAAGACCGTTCAGGTCAGAAACTGAAAGATACGGTGAATATTCCAAAGCCGGAGAATTTGTTTATGACCATCCATTTTTGTGGGGGTCAAAAAGAACAGGACCGGACCTTGCAAGAGAAGGAGGGAAGTATCCTGACCTATGGCATTTCAATCACATGCTTGACCCGATTACAATGTCGCCGGGTTCTATTATGCCGAAATATCCGTGGCTTTTTTCTCAAGATTTAAATCTTTCGTCAACTGAGACCAAAATAAATTCCCTGAGAAAAGTTGGTGTGCCATATCCTGAAGGGTTTGAAAAAATTGCAAATGAGGAATTGATGATTCAGGCGGATTCTATTACAGCAAACTTAATAAGAAACGGCGCACCTGCGGAAAGCAATAAAGAAATAATCGCGCTCATTGCATATTTACAAAGATTAGGCACTGACATAAAAGTTAATCAAAAAAATCAAACAGTAAAATAATGTTTAAGAATATTTTATCAGGAACTGAAGGTGTTGATGTATATGGAATTTTTTCTCTTGTTGTTTTTTTTGTTTTTTTCTCGATAATGATTGTGTGGATAATAAAAGTAAAGAAGCCGTATCTGAACAAAATGAGTTTATTGCCTCTTGATGACACTGAAACTTTAAAACAAAATCAAACAGAACTTGAATAATAAAATGAAAAAGAAATTTTTTATTTATAGTCTCTTTGCAGAATTTCTTCTTTTCGTAAATAATACGTTTGCTCAGACTGCAGAGCCGGATATGTCTGAAAAAATCCCGTATATAATGCTTGGAGTTTTGGGGATTATTATTGCGTGGATATTTTTTGCTCTGATGTTCTCTGATGATGAACCGAAAGTAAAAGTAAAAAAAGAAAAAAAGTTTAAAATTAACTGGGGCGGTATATTTTATTCTTTGAAGCCGGTTCAGGAAAACGATCCCCAATTGGAACATGAATATGACGGGATAAAAGAGCTTGATAATAATTTACCCCCTCTTCTTAATTATATTTTTATTTTTTCTCTCCTGTTCTCGGTTTTTTACATTCTGCATTATCACGTTTTTGGAACGGGAGATCTATCTTCACAGGAGTATAGCAGTGAAATGAAAGTTGCACAGATGGAGAGGGATGAATTAATTAAATCCGGCGCTTTTATTAATGAGGAAACGGCTCAATATATGAAAGATGATGCAACATTGGAACGGGGAAAAACAATCTATTTCTCTAATTGCGTAATCTGTCATGGTTCTAAAGGCGAAGGTTTGATAGGACCGAATTTCACTGATGAATATTGGATTCACGGTGGAAGTATCGGAAATGTATTTAAAACTATTTCCGTTGGAGTTCCTGAAAAAGGAATGATTAGCTGGAAAACCCAGTTGAGTCCAAAGCAAATTCAGGCGGTTGCAAGTTATATTTTATCGCTCAAAGGAAGTAACCCACCGAACGGCAAACAGGCGGAAGGGATTTTGTATATTGATTCAACTGAAATTAAAACTGATTCATTAAAAAAAGATTCACTAAAAAGTAAATAAATAATTGCAGACAGCTGTAACAAATATTGAATTCCGTGATAAGCTTTCCATAATAGGCGAAAAAGGAAAACGCAAATGGATTTATCCTAAAAAGCCGAAGGGGAATTTCTATAAAGCCCGCACTTATGTAAGCTGGCTGTTATTTGCTGTTTTATTCGGACTGCCGTGGATAAAAATTGAGGGGCACCCTTTTGTTTTGCTAAATATCATAGAGAGGAAATTTATAATATTCGGTCAGCCCTTCGGTCCGCAGGATTTTTATCTCATCGTGGTTTTTGCAATTGTTTCAATCGTGTTTCTAATTTTGTTCACTATTATATATGGACGATTTTTCTGCGGCTGGATTTGCCCTCAGACGATTTTTCTCGAAATGCTTTTCAGGAAAATTGAATACCTGATTGACGGTGATGCAAATCAGCAGCGTGCCCTTGCAAAAAAGAATTGGGGTTTTAATAAAACATTTAAAAGAGTTTTTAAATATTCAATCTTTTTTGCAATCTCATTTATTATCGCAAATACATTTTTGTCATATGTAATAGGTACGGATGAACTTATTAAAATAGTGACAGATAATCCTTCAAATCATATTTCGGGATTAATTGCCATAATAATGTTCTCTCTGGCTTTTTTTGCTGTTTTTTCTTTTATAAGAGAACAAGTTTGTATTCTTGCATGTCCCTATGGCAGATTGCAGGGAGTATTGCTTGACCCAAATTCAATTGTTATTGCATATGATTATGTACGCGGTGAACCACGCGGTCATATGAAAAGAAATGAGACTCGTGATAAAGGAGATTGCATCGATTGCCATCAATGTGTTGATGTTTGTCCTACGGGAATAGATATTCGTAACGGAACACAGCTTGAATGCGTGAACTGTACTGCTTGCATAGATGCGTGTAATTCAATTATGAATAAAGTTGGCTTTGAAAGAGATTTAATTAGATATGCGTCAGCAAACCAGCTTAAGGACAAATCATCATTCAAATTTACCGCGAGAATGATTGGTTATACAACTGTTTTAGTTTTATTAATCGGCGTGTTCACATTTCTGCTTTTAAACCGGGAAGAACTCGATGTTCTGATTCTGCGAACACCCGGAATGTTTTTTCAAGAGCAGCCGGATAATAAAATCAGCAATGTGTATGATGTGAAGATTTATAATAAGTCGTTTAATGATATTCCGGTTGAATTTAGAATTGACAATCCGGATGTTGAAATGAAATTATTATCCGATAATTTAGTAATACCGCAGCAAGAACATAAAGATTTCAAATTATTACTCATTAAAAATAAAAGTGACATTAAATCTTCAACGGAGTTATTAGAAATTGGTGTTTTAAGCAATGGAAAAGTAATTGATAACATTGAGACATCGTTTATGGCACCCGTAAGTAAAAGGAAAAGCGAATGAATTGGGGTAAAAAAATAATTCTTGTTTACGCAATTTTCATTTTAGGAATTGCTTCACTTGTCTTCATATCAATGAGACAAAACATTGATTTGGTAACTGATAATTATTATGAAAAAGAACTTAAATATCAGGAACAAATCGATAAAAAGAAAAGGACACAGTCCTTAAAGGAGAGTATAATGATAACAAAAATAAATTCTGATTTGCACATTAGTTTTCCTTCGGATGCCATTCCGAAATCAGGCGAGGTTACATTTTACAGACCATCGGATGATTCAGAAGATAAAATCTTTCTGTTAAAGGAAAACGAAAAGGAACAAATAATCAGTTTAAATAATTTTTCGTCGGGACTTTGGAAAGTTGTAATTTATTGGAGAACCAACGGAACCGAATATCTGAATGAAGAAATTTTTTATAATTAGCACGGATAAAAGAAATTGCAGATTAATTATTTTTAAAACTAATTAACCAATTAGAGATGTTTATTGTTAGAGGTGTTTGTTATGAAACTTTATTTAGAATATAACTCTTTTCTTCTCCTGATTATTGAAACCATAAATCCTAAAACTAAAACTACTGTTCCAATCCATAAGACATTTATAAACGGCTTTATTGAGGCAGTTACAACAAGTGTTTCATCTGCAGTTTGGTTTTCATTGTTCACATTTCTTTTATCCACTACCGCAATTGTTGCTGAGGCTTCTTCTTCTCCCTGCGGAACATTCATTTTTGTAAAATAGAATATATAATTATCGTTGCCTGTTATTATGGCGGGTTCATATTCAGGATTCCCTTCTTTATATACAATTTTAGGAGACAAATTTTCGGTATATTTACTGTCAGAAACTTTCATCATAGCTCCCACAGTAAAATTACCTTCTTGCATTTCTTTTCCGCCCTTTTGAGTATTTCCAAAATCAAAATCTATAAAGTTGATTGTTAAGTCCCCCATTTTTAACTCCCCGCCTTTCTTGATGTCATGAAGCTCTTCCTGGCTAAATTGTTCGGGCACTTCAAGTCCCATCGGTGATAAATACAGGTCTTTGGTATAAAAATTTGCAATATCAGGATTCTTCATAACACCATCAGAGAATTGGCTGAAATACATTATCGGCTTTAAGACCATTTCTTTTCCGTCTTTTTCAACAAGCACATTAAAATGATATTTTACATCAGTTTTATTATCGGGGTCTTCAAAAGGAGAAGCGCCGATATATGTTAACGTATACCCGAATGCTTCTTTAGGTTTGTTAAGCTCAAGCGATATATTTTCTTCTTCACTGTATCTGGCTGAAGCAATGATACCAAGAAATACAAGAGCAATACCGATGTGCGCAATATAAGCTCCTGCAAGCGACCAGTTCTTTTTAAAAATTCTTGCTATAATCTGAGCGTTTATAAAGAATGCAAATAATGCCGAACAGGCAAATAAAGCGATGAGAAAATCCTGCACACCAATGAATACTAATACTACAGTAATAACAACAGATAACGATAAAGGAAAAATCAAACCCTTAAAAAAATTTTTATCGTCTGATGTTTTCCATTTTAAAAGCAAGCTGATTCCATTAATCAAAGCAATCATTATTGCCAGCGGTAGATTCATTTTATTATAAAATGCGCCATCAACGGAACCTTTAGAAAAAATAGGCCAGCTGGTGCCTGCGAATATGACAGTTGCAGCTGCACAAAGTGTAATTGCACCGACAAAAAGAGCCGACTCTCTCGTTAAAAGCTTGTTCTGATTAAGACTTAAAGATTTTAATTCCTTTAATCTGTATATAATTGCAACGACAGAAATGATAAGAAATAAACCGATGAAGACTAAAAGAGTTATATAAACTTCAAATCCCGGATCAACAAATGAATGAACAGAAGAATCACCGAGAATACCGCTTCTTGTTAAGAACGTAGAATATAAAACGAGCAGGAAGGCAAGAATGCATAAAATTAAATTTGTCTTCTTAAAGCCGCCTGTTCTTTTTTGTGCAACCATTGTATGAACTGCTGCAACAGTAATAAGCCATGGAATGAAAGAAGAATTTTCTACAGGGTCCCATGCCCAGTAACCTCCCCAGCCGAGAACTCCGTAAGCCCAGTAGCCGCCCATCATAATTCCAAGTCCGAGAATACCTCCCGAAAACAACAGCCACGGCATGGAATAATTTATCCATTCATTGTACTTATTCTTCATAAGTGTTGCTATTGCGAAAGAAAAAGGAACAGCAAGAGAAGCAAATCCAAGAAACAATGTAGGGGGATGAATTGACATCCAGAAATTTTGAAGAAGAGGATTTAATCCTTTTCCCTGCTCAGGCATAAAGCCTATATCAACTTCGCCGGGCCATTTATCCCATATATAAAGAAACGGAGATTTAAGAATAAGAATAAAAGCAAGGAATGCAAGAACTAGACCATACATGAACATTACCTGGGGTTCAAGACGGTTGCCCTTAGAAACATAATTAAGCAGTATAATCCCGATAACAGCAGTCATAAAAGTCCAAAGCATAAAACTTCCCTCTTGTCCCGCATAAAATGTTGAAATCAATAAGGGAAGCTGTAATTCTCCATTGCTATGCTCCCAGATATAAGCATACTGATATTGATGGGTTAAAATCAGATACATCAAAAGAGCAGATGCAAAAATAATGCAGGTAACTGTTATCAGAAAAAATGTTCTTCCGGCTCTTAAGTATTTATTATAACCAAAATGAACTTTGAAAAAAGAAAAGATGGAAATAATTGATGCTATGAAAGCAGAATATATTAAGATTTTTCCAATCATAGTTTATTTTGAATGATTATAGGTCTTAATTTCCGAGCCGTCGGCTTCGTATTTAGAAGGACATTTGGTCAGGATATCTTTTGCGTGGAAATATCCGTCTTTCACTTTTCCTTTAACCACAACAGCTTCTGCAACTTCAAAATTATTCGGCTTTGCGCCGTCAAATACAACTTTCATCTCTGTATTATAGTCATCTTTCATAAAAAAAGTGAACTGATTAGTAGCGGCATCAAACTTGCTTTCTTTGTCCTTAATCCAGCTTCCTTTAACCTCAACTGTTCTTGTTCTGTTCTGAGCTTCCGTAAAGTTTACATATTCAATTTTGCTGTCGATGAATGATATAAACCCTACTATAAGAAATGCGACTATAATTATTAGTCCTATAATTATTCTTGATTGCTTGTTCATTCTAAATTAATTGAAATTAATTAAAATTTCATAAGATTGGATTTACCAAAGTACATAACCGTGCTATTCATTATTGCACTGCTTCATTTTACTGAGGAATTGGAAGTCCCATTTGAACATATATATCTTCAATTTGTTTTTTATTTGCAAGCGCTTCCTCGTTTTTAGGGTCTAACGCTAAGACTCTTCTATAAAATTTTAAAGCAGGTCTGTATTTTTCTTTAGCAGGAACATCAGCTTCAAGCATCATATAGTTTCCGGCAGCGAGATTTTTATCTATTGCATTTTTTTTATTGGCTTCGGATTTATCCTTTTCGTAAAGAGCATCCGCTTCTTCAGCATTTTTCTTAACTTTTATAACCATCTCATCGCTCTCTGATTTTGAATCTGTATTTGAGCTTTCAGTTTTGTTTATAGGAGGATGATCAGGCGGTAACTCACGGTTTGACAAATTTTGTTGATTCTGTGTTGACGTGGTTTTCTTTTCTTCCATCTTATCACAAGCTTGAAATAAAAATCCCGCTGCAATTAAAAAAACTATATATTTTATCCGCATTTTTTATTAAAATATTTAATTCTTATAAAAAACTATTTAAAAAAATAATATTATTTTATTAACATCATTTTCTTTACATCGACAAAGCTACCGGCAGCAATCTTATAAAAATAAACTCCGCTGCTGACCGAACGTCCTGATGAGTTCGTTGCGTTCCATTCAACGTTATATGTGCCGGGATTCAGAACATTGTTTAAAAGAACCGTTACTTCTCTTCCTGTTATATCATATACAACGATTTTTACGTTCCCTGCTTTTGCTATTGAGATATTAAATTTAGTTACAGGATTGAACGGATTCGGATAGTTTTGTGACATTTCATATCTCAATGGAATCTCGGTTGAAACAGGCATGATTCCTACAAGAGCATTTCTTGACTTGAGTAAAACATCCACTGCAAATTTAGGATTATGCATACCGCGGCTTCCATCTTCATATATGAGCAAATAATTAAAATATGCTTTTCTTAATGTAACATTGTTGGAATCCGCCGCGACTAATTGCCATGCAACCGAATCAACTCCAACCGGAGGGAGCTGAAGTCTAAGATTCTTTAAACATCCGTCTATTTCCTTTTGCCACGCTTCGGTTAATCCATTTCCGTCATAGTCCTGCGGGGCAATAAATTGGTCAAATCTTGTTTTACCAAAATGGCAGGTCTGGCATCCGCTCAGATTATCAAAATTTGTTTCGGGATTATGCATACTCATACTGTGATCCCCGACCTTATTTCTGTTGGCAGGATTCAAAGTATCTGTAGGCGCCATATGGCATCTTACGCATGCTCCGACAAGAAATTCTTTGTGTGCTGTTGACTGATACGGACCCGCAAACATAGCTGCATTTTGTCCCTGATAAACATCCGTTTGACCTGAATGATGCGGTCCCCATGTCGAAGAAGTAACTCTGGTATTGACATAGGTTAATGAATTTTTTCTGGACTTATGGCAATCCATACAAACTATTCCGTTCCCTACATTTGTATAATGGAAACCATTTGCAAGTGTATCCGCATTTGAAGGCCTGTTCCGCAAACTGAACTGGTTGGAGTTTCCGTGAGGGTCATGGCACGATGCGCATGCTATCATTTCCTGTTTTGCTTTTGTGAAACCGTTAGTGTTTGTTCCTACACCTTTTGTATAGTTCACATATCCGTTACCGTCGTGACATCTTATGCAGTTATCCAAATTATTTGTTCCGTTATTGTTCTGTGCAAACGAACTGCTCCAGATAACATCAGAGTGCAGAGAATTTTTGAACTGTGCAAATTGCGGAGTGCTTGCGGAAGCATCATGACATTTTCCGCAATTGCCTTCATCAACACTTTTTTGAATTTTCATTGTGTCACCGCCTCCGAGAACGTGCTCGCTTCCTGCTCCGTGACAGCTTTCACAACCAACATTTGCAAATGCAACAAGCTGTGAAAAACGGTTTTTCAGAGAATCCCAATTAGCCGGCTTAGGAGGCGAAAAACTGCTCCATACCCAGCCTAATTGGCGCGCTTTATCATCAAAACCATTGTTCTCTGCAAAAATATTATGATCATAGCCAAGTGTGTGCAGCTTGAATTGATTTATTCCATAAGAAGAAGGTCCCGAAGTTATGTTTGTTTTAAAAGTTGTAGCATGTTTGGAATCTTTCCATCGGTTAAATATATCCTGAAACTTAGGCGTTGAGCCGTGGCATGACATACAGTTCGGATATTGAGCAGCAACGTTATCAAAACCTCCTGTGCCTACATATGTGCTTGCATAAATTTTTGTTATGGTATCTCTTGTTCCTGTGGTAGTTGTCATAGATACACTTATCTCATATGTTCCGGTAAGATCTGCTTTGAATTTTGCCCACCATGACAAGCCGGTGATTGTAGAAATTGATGCACTCGAGCCGGCGGGTTTTTGAGTTAATGTCCAGTTTGCATTTGTGATACTTGAAGTATCTCCCCAGTTCCATGCTCTCAGATATACAAATGTGCCTTTAGCAACAGTATTTAATCCTGAGGAAACAGTTGAGTCTTGCGTTAAGCCGGGAGTGCTTGCAAGCATTTGCGGAGTAACGTATTGAGTGACTATCTTTGCTCTTGGCTGTGCAAAAGTTACACCTGAACAAAAAACAAATAAGAACAAAATTGTAATTAAATGTTTCATAATGTTAACTCCAAAATTTTGTTAGATTTAATTTTTTCATTCGTGTTATAAAAAATCTTTTCTAACTCGTAAAATTATTAATAAAATATTAACTATTCATCTTCCATTTTATTCATATAAATATAAGTAAAAGTTAAATTATTGTGAATGATTTAAGTCACTTACAAATATGACATTTATCGTATTAAAATATGACAAATGTCATAGAAAAAAATTGGACAAATGCATATCTGTGTAACTTTTTTGTTTGTATATTGTCTGCAGAAATCTAATTTTAAAAATTAAAATATAAATTTTGTAAAATATTTTTTTAAACAAGAATCTGATATCATTATCGCAAAAGTATTTTATGAACTATGACCCGGAAATAATTTAGAAAAAAATACAATCCAGATATATACTGAGATATGAATGCGGAACTTAATAAACCGAAGAAAGAAAAAAAACTCTTCAAGAAAGTAAAGGGCTTCAAAAGATTTCTTTTATTTAGCGGAATATATCTCGGTTTATTCCTTATTCTCTTAGCAGCCTCAGCTGAATATACATCACAACCTTCTTTTTGCCCCACTTGTCATTACATGGAATCCTTTCATCAAAGCTGGCAAACCTCATCACATAGTAAAGTTGCATGTGTGGAATGTCATTTTGAACCCGGATTAACCGGTACTGTAAAAGGAAAACTTAACGGATTGGTTCAGATAGTAAGCTATGTTTCATTAACATATAAAAAACGTAAGCCTGCTGCAGAGATTCCGGATAATACTTGCGCGCGTTCGGGATGCCATGAAAGACAAGCTTTCGAGGATTCCACATATAACTTTAAGGGTGTTCAGTTCAGTCATAAAAACCATCTGCAGGAATTAAGAAATGGCAAAACTTTAAAATGTACAAGCTGCCATTCCCAGATTGTCCAGACAACACATATGGAGGTAACAACATCTACCTGTTACAACTGCCATATGAAAAAATCTGCAGACCCCGAACATAAATTTGATAAGCTTTCAAATTGCACTACCTGTCATAATTGGGAGAATAAAAGCAAAGATGAAATGGCAAGCTTCAGATATAATCACACTGCTGTTGTTGAAAACAAAATTGCATGTGTGGATTGCCATTCAAATACAGTTGCGGGAAGCGGTAATGTAGATAAAGAAAGATGTTTCCAGTGTCATTTTGAAACTGAAAAACTTACCAAAATTGGTGATACAAAGCTTGTGCATGAAACACACATAACCAAGCATAGCCTAAAATGTTCTTCATGTCATAATACTATTGAGCACAAAATTCAAAAGATGGATCCCACATCGCCGCCTGATTGCCAATCATGCCACTCAAATGCACATTTATCACAGGTGAGTTTATATACAGGAGAAAATGGATTTAATGTTGAGAAATCTCCAAGCACTATGTTTCTCAATGGCATAAACTGCAAAGGTTGTCATGTCCTTCATGAAACTGATAAAAAAAATATAACTACTTCAAAAGCAAGCGGCAGTTCCTGTAACAAGTGTCACGGAAAAGGTTTTGAAAGACTAATTGATGAATGGGAGGCGGGAACGTCTAAAAGATTGCAGACAATCAATTCCATATATAGAACTGCGAGCTCGATTGTTTCATCGAGCAAAAGCGACAGGAAGCCGGAAGCAGAAGAGCTTCTGAAGCAGGCAATGCATAATATAAAAATTGTTGAGATAGGAAAGAGCGTTCATAGTGTCAGCTTTGCTGAAAAGCTTTTACAAGGAAGCTATGGCTTATTGCAAAATTCATTATCAGCTGTTGGCTCTTCGCAAAGATTACCTGATTTTAAATCTCCGCAGGAGTTCATTCCAAACGAATGCTACTCCTGTCATTCAGGAATTCAGGAAGTATCCGTAAAAAAATTTGATATGAATTTTTCACATAATCTTCATATCGTTAAAGAAAAAATTTCGTGCAATAGATGTCACTCTAATGAGCAAAGACATGGTGCATTGACTGTTAATAAACAAAGCTGTAATAATTGTCATCACGCTCAAACCGAGTCCAGTGAAAGTTGTGCAAACTGTCATAAATTCCAGGAGCAGGTTTATAGCGGCACTTATTTGAATAAAAATCACCCTGATATTATGAAAGTTGGTGGTGCCTCCTGCAATGATTGCCATAAAGTTTCAGATAAAATAGTTAAGCCCGATAAAATGATATGTGTGAAATGTCACGAAGCAGGATATGATGATATGATGATTGAATGGAAAAATGATGTGAAGAAAATATCATCAGAGCTGAATGATTTAATATCAAAAGCTAAAGATTCACAACTTAGCGACGAAGATAGAAAAGAAGTGGATGACGCGAGGAAAATTTTAACTCATATTAGTGGATATCCCAGCATATATGTTCATAATTACGATTTGATTTCGACGGTATTAAGTGAAAAGAAAAAGAAAATAAAAAATATGATTAAATAAAATTATTATAATATTAATATAAGAAACAAAAGTGATATGAAAAAGAAAATCTTAATAGTTTTTATATTTATTGCTGCAATAACAGCGGTAACCTTAAAAGTAACGGAGGACGCTTATACCGAAGATGCTTATAGTAACGCGCCGTTTAAGTATGTCGGCGTGACAACGTGTGTGGGCGCATGCCATAAATCTGAGTCTCAGGGAAACCAGTATGAGATTTGGCAAAATTCAAAACACTCGCAGGCGTTTAAAACTCTTCAGACTCCTGAGGCGGACAAGCTTGCTAAAGAAAAAGGGTTTACTACTCCGGCAGCTGAAACTCCTCAATGCGTAAAGTGTCATGTATTGGGAAAAGATATTGACATGTCTGAGTTAGAAAGCACTTTTAATAAAGAAGATGGAGTGCAGTGTGAAACATGTCACGGACCCGGCTCCGATTACAAAAAACTTAATATAATGAAAGACAGGGCTAAATCAGAAGCAAACGGTCTTATTATTCACAAAGAAAAAGAAGCTTTCTGCACGAATTGCCATAACCCTGAAAGTCCCAGTTATAAAGAATTCAATTACGACCAATTCTGGGCACAGATTAAACATCCGAAACCAAAAGAGTAGTTTAATGTAAATTAAAATGAAACCTAAACTATTAATATTAACTGCAATGTTTTTTGCAGTTAATATTACTTACGGTCAATCAATTAATTTCAGATTTAACAATTATGTTTACGGCTGGCAAAGAATAGATACTCTCTCAAATAGTTCATCTGCAAAAACAACACATCTGAGAGGATATCAAAATTATCTTTTTGATGTTAACAGCGGTAAATGGACATTTAATGCTCTTGCCCAGACTGAAGAAGACATAATTAATAAAGTTGATAAAGGGTTTCGTTACAGATTTTATAATTTATATGTTAAGGGCAGTAATCTTTTTGATTTGTTAGACCTTAAACTTGGAAGACAAAATTTATTTGCCGGAGTCGGAAAAGGAACTCTTGATGGTCTTCACTTAAAAATTAAAAGCGGGGAAAACAAAGAATACCAGCTTGCCGTATTCGGCGGAATTCCTGCGCCAAGTTCATACGAATTTGAAAATTTCCCGAAACTAAAGGACAACTTTCATTTTGGAGCGCAGTTTATATATTACGGTGTTAAGGACCTTATGGCGGGTCTAAGCTACTCGAATAAAAAACAAACCCCTGAATCATATTCAACAATAAGATTAGACAGCGTATTTAATCCGGTAACACGGGAAATAACATTAGACGGTCCTTCTGAACAGCTTGCCGGACTTGATATTAATTATACCTATCTGGGAAAGCATAATTTTTATAGCAAGGTTTATTATGATATAGAGCTTAAAAAATTATACAGGGCTGAAATCAATGCACGAGTTGCAATAAAAGATAACCTCAGAGCATTTGCCGAATATAATTACCGTGAACCACATTTTACTTATAACAGTATTTTCTGGGTCTTTGCATATTCTAAATATCAGGAGCTTCAGGGCGGTCTTGATTATTCATTCGATAATGGAATCATTGCATACGGCAAAGTAGGAACTGTATTATATGAGAATGATAATTCTGTAAAAGTTCAGGCGGGGTTTTCTAATGCCAACTATGGATTTTCATTTATTAAATATATGGGCTATGCAGGTGAATCCGACGGAATAAGCGGTTATTACCAAAATCAAATTTACGAAGATATATTATCAGCTTCGGCATCGGTGAGTTATTCCAGGTACAGGCTTGGAGATATTTATGAAACTGATAAAGTAAATTCATTCAGCGGGATGCTCGGAGTTACATACAGACCCATGCCGCAATTATCAGTTGATGCTCAGGGTCAGTTATTGATAAACAGAATCTACGAATCCGATATGAGATTTCTGATAGGTTTTAACTACTGGTTGTTTAAAAAGTTTTAATTATATGCCTATAAAAACCACCAAACTTTTTATTTTACTTTTCGCGGGTATATTTATTTTTTTGGGCACTACTGCTTATCTGGAAAAAGATTCTGTGACAAAACAACAGAAGGGAATGGTTTTTGCTTCAGAAAGAAATGACAACAGTAAGCTGATTAAATTTGACCATAAGCTTCATGTAACCGATGCAGAGATTAAATGTGCTGATTGCCATAAAAATGCACTTACCTCTATTTCTTCAAAAGATAATCTTAACCCTGTTAAAAAAGACTGCGCGGGCTGCCATGAGGTAAATGACGAGAAAACCTGCAACTACTGTCATTATGACGGGGTGTTTAAAAAACTTGAAGCGCCAAAATCGGAACTGATTTTTTCTCACAAGTTCCATATTGAAACAGAAAAGAAACAATGTATTGATTGCCATCAGGAACTTGATAAGGTAAAGTTTTCAAAAGAAAGCGCTGCAGGATTTCCGAGTATGGAAAGCTGTTATAGCTGTCACAATTCACAGAAAGCTTCCAACAACTGCGAATCATGCCACAGCAATTTAACAAATCTCACTCCCAAAAATCACCGGAGTGTGAATTTTCTTAATGAACATAAAATGAGCTTCGGTGTGTCATCAGACAAAAATAATTGTATGATGTGCCACAGCGATAATTTTTGCCAGGTATGTCATTCACCGGTCGGCTTTAAAGGAAATAATTCGAAAGATAATTTTTATGCGCCTTATTACACAAAAGAAGGAGCCGTAAGAACGGACAGGGCAGCTTTGCAAAAATTAACAACTGCTCATACATTAAATTATAAGTTCACTCACGGACTTGATGCCAATCAAAAGAGCTTTGAATGTAACACATGCCATGAACCGCAGAGTTTCTGTGTTTCTTGTCACCAAAGCGGAGGAGAATTAATTACAGGTTTTGTCCCAACAAGTCATCAGGTCAATAATTTTACTACCTTTGGAGTTAATACCGGAGGAGGTTTGCATTCAGAACTCGCAAGAAAAGACATTGAATCGTGTGCTTCTTGTCATAATGTTGAAGGAAGTGACCCGACCTGTATAAAATGTCATTTTGATAATGACGGTGTAAAAGGAACACATCCTAAAACTCATGATTTTGGATTTATGAAAGATGAAAAGGGCATCTGGCACGAAACTGCAGGAGCAGTTTGCTACACTTGTCATACGGATGCAAATGCAAAGCCCAATGGCATCTCAGGAGTTGGATTTTGCGGATATTGTCACGGACAGAATACCAGATAAAAAATAAATTTTAATTATTATGAAAAAGTTATTTTTATTTTATGGAATATGTATGGCGCTGATAGCCATAACGCTTAATTATCAGGGCTGCAGTGAGCTTAATAATAATACTACTTTAGCGCCGGATATTGATACTCACCCTGACGGGTGGGCAAATCCTTCTTCAAGTAATTTTCACGGTAAATATATTTTTGATAATAAGCAGTGGAATTTAACTCAATGCAAAACATGCCATGGTGGTGATTATAAAGGCGGCACATCGGGTTCTAATTGTCTTGGCTGCCATACAGGAAGCGGAGGACCTCAAAATTGCCGGCTTTGTCATGGGAACAGCGAACATTCAAGTCCGCCCAAAGCATTAAATGGAGATACATCGGTAACTTATATCGGAGTAGGTGTTCACCAGCTGCATAGAACACCTTTATTCTCTGCTTCGGTGGGATGTAATGAATGCCATACAGCTTTGGATGGGTTCAGTGACCCGAACCATATTGGCGATAACCCGAATGGGATTGCTGAAATTAATTTTGGACCGCTTTCAAGAGCTTCAATAGGAGGAAATATTACACCTGATCCTCAATGGGACAGAAATACAGCAACATGCTCAAATGTTTATTGTCATGGCACTTTTAAAGAAGGCAATCTGACTGCTGCAGGAGTCTGGACAAATCCAAACAGTGTGGTTTGTGGTTCGTGTCATGGAGACCCGGTAACGGGCAACCCTACACCAAGAACAAAAGGTGTGTTTACACCTCCCCATTTTTCATTTATGACTATTAACTCTTGTTATGTATGTCATGAAACCGTGATAAATTCTCAGGGGGTAATATTTGATAAGACCAAGCATGTAAACGGCGTAATAAATTACTAAATTTACAAAGGGTTTTAAATCTTAGTTTTTTTAAGCTTAATCGAAAATATTTGCAGTTATTATTAACTGTTCAGAGTCGACAATTTTTATTCTTTTATTAATCAACTCTATCATTTTTTCAGACTTAAATTCAGAAAGTATTCTGATTACAGTTTCCGTAGCTGTGCCTACAATATTGGCAATATCCTCCCTTGAAATACTTATTTTAATGAATCCTTCACTATCAATGCCATAAAATTCATTAAGCATCAAAAGAGTTTCAGCCATCCTTTCGCGGACAGGTTTCAGTGCCATCGTTGCCAGTTTTTTTTCGGTATTTTTTAAATCATTAGAAAGAAGCTGAATTAATTTAGATGAAAAATCTGAATTTGATTTAAGAAAATCAAAAAATAATTTTTTGGGTACAAAACAAAGTGTAGCTTCTTCCAAAACCGTTGCAGTACCGGTATATGCTTCACCGCTTATCAATGCTCTATATCCAAGTATATCACCTTCTTTAGCCAGACGGATGATATATTTTTTTCCGCCGCGCTTGCTTTGAAATACTTTTATCTTTCCCCTATTTATACAATATAAACCAAATGGCATATTGCCTTCATTGAAAACGTTTGTATTTTTGGGATATATGGTACAGGTTTTTTCATGATCCATTTCCTTAATTTGTTCATGAGTTAGCTTGCAAAATACATTATCATGATTTGAAAAGCATTTATCACAAGGAGGTTGTTCAATTTGAATTTTCATAATAGATTTTTTACCCTCATTACACTAATTAATAATTTTTGAATAAACTAAATAAGTAAAACATCTATTATATTTTAAACAAATTTATTTATTTCTCATATGACAAAAGTCATACTTTTATATGATATGAGTCATATGATAGTTCAAAACAAAAGTATATATTTACAATAAGCTCTAATTTTGATGTTAATTGTTAATTATAATTAATCACTGTTAATCATAACCCTCAGAGAGAAATCTTCCGGGATTATTTTTATTTTTTGATACATCAAAAAAAACAAAATTATAAATAATCATGGGACAATTAAAACAAATAAACACATTGAGCAATGAAGAAATTGTAGAATTAATAGGGAATGAAGAAGCACAGCTTCTTGATAGATTAAATTCATTAAGAAATGAAATTGGTGAATTTAAAAGCAATTTAATTAATAAAGAAATAAATGATTTTAGGGAAAGCATATTGAACATTCAGGATTCAATGGAGAATCTTTTTTACGCTGAAGAATTAATTATCCCATCGCTTGATCTTTCACTTCCGGAACCTTCACCAACAATTATAATTAAAAATGAGAATAAACAATTACTGGAATATTATAATGAGTTAACGGAATTGGTTCGTGACGAAGGTGAAATAATATTTAACCTGCAGAGTATGGAAGAGATTTTGATTGTTTTGATAGATGCTTTCGAAAGATTAACACATAAGAAAAGAATACTTCTTAGTTGTTGTGAGCATTGAATTAGTGATAAAACTGCCAGCGATTTTCGAAAAGGTAAATATTTTCGAATAAAATCTGAAAGGATGCGATTTTAAAACATTGAAAAACATTAAAAATTTCAATATTTTAATCTGCGTCCTTAGCTCAGCTGGTAGAGCAAATGACTCTTAATCATATCTTCAGAATTTATATCACAGTAAAAATATTCAAATTTTCTGCAATTCTAATTTATAATTAAGACTTTTTAGTAAGTTATACGATAAGTTAAAAAATCCTATCAGCAATTCTTTCAGCAATTTTGTGACAACTTTCAAATTAGTAGTACTCAATATGCATTTCATATAAATGTGTATGCAGATTGTTACATTAATTGTTTTGTATAATTAATTTCTTCACATAATCATCGGGAAGTTCAGTGGTTTCTCTTGTAGGAACTTTTATTCTGTCGGGCAATGTGCTACATACATCAATAAGAAAGGAAATACAATCACTTCTTGTAAGCTGATATTGTTTTTTCTTCCATTCTTCAACTTTGAGTTGAATTTTTAAATAGTCAGAAAAATCAATCCTAATAAAAAACTGTCTGTCAATTTTTGTGAATACATCGGATGCTATATTCCCATCTACTGGGCCAAACCAATAAGATTTTGCACCGTCAACTTTCTTTTTTGGATAAAATCCCCAAATTTCTGTTTCATTTCCATTTATGTCACAAGTTAATGGCGTTCCTTTTCCAATTCCAATAAAAGCATGACCAACAAGAGCCGAGGCATCCCACTTTTCAGCAAACACACCAAAATAATATTCTTGTGTGGCTGTGATTAAGCCCAATGAATTTTCTTCAATATTTTTTACATTTACTTTGGTTGTGCTGTTTTGACAACCACAACTATATATTATTATAATAACTATTAATAATAATTTATTCCTTTTCATAAGATTAATTTATTTGATTGGTATACTAATAACTTTACTTGCTCCGATAAAGTCTTCAAGAATAACTTCAATTGTGCCTTCATAATTGCTCACTTGTTGTGTAGTTTCATTGTATTGAAGTTTTTGTGGACTAACCGACCAATAATATTTTATTGCATCAAAGGGAAAACTTAGTGGGATAGGAATGTTAATTGTGTTTTGAACTTTCAAGGTAGTTAAAGGATATTTTGTTAGACCAAGTGGTTGTTCTGTTGAAAAACCAGCCAAGACAGCTAACCCCTTACTCAGTTTAATATTGTAATATTTCTCTAAATCTATGGGATTAGTGCTATTTTTTATGATTGGTTGACTAAATAAATAAAAGGTATCAATTTTTGAAGGCAAAGAATAACTTGGCATATCAATCATCAACCGATTACTTTGGTAAGGCAAATAAATAAACTGAGTATTGTTCCGGGGGAAATAATTTACCCAATTTGTTCCGTCTGACCGTTTATAATATGTTCCTGTGTAGAAATTGTTTATAAATGTTCGACCAAAAACATCAGTTAATTTAACTTTATAAAAAACCTCCTTATTTCCCCAATCTGTTGTAATTGACTTATAAATTCCTTCTTCAAATTTTTTAAGTTCCTTTTCTAATTCTGTCGGATTAACTTTAGCACAATAGACTGTGCTTATAAGTTCTATCGGTAAGAAAGATATTGTTTTATCACTTTTGAGTATGCTTCTAAAATCAAGTGCTACCTTATCGTCCGCTAATAATTCAATGTTCTCAATAAGATTTAATTGATCCGGAAAATTTGCATCTGAAAAGACATAAAAGTCTAGAGGAAGTTTTTTAAATATTGGAAAATTCTCATTAACTCTTGGGTTATGAATAATATCAAAATTTGGCAGTTTAGGAATTAACCTTTCAAGGGGAATTTCAAGTTTTGGGGGGATATGGATTTTGGTCAAATCTTCTTCGGTTAGTGATGTCCGATGAAGTTTGACTAACTCGCTTAGCCTTGTTTTTATTATGATTGAATATTCTTCAATTTCTTTAATTTTAGTAAGATCAATCAGTAGGTATTTGTAGTTTGATTTATCAGTATACTTATCAATATTCTCATTAATTAAATAAAGGCGATTATATTCTTGTGTTATTTCATGAACTATTCTTTCTCTTTCATCTGTCCAAATATCTCTGTGGTCTAATCCATATTGGGAATAAGGACTTGTGAAATAACCTATTGGGGCTGATGCTTTATAATTCAAATTTGAAACATAATTCCCGATTTCATTCATGATTTTGTCAATGTTATCTGTATCAAATGTCAGGCTTTTAATGATACCATCTAACGCACCAATTCCTTGCCCACCTTTTGCTAATACTTTTACATCAATTCTTTTTTGCTGACTCGCTTTCACCATCTCTTTGCTTATATCAAGTTTGAAACTACCACTACCAACGCCAAAACTTGCTTCCCCCTTGGTTTGAAATCCAATTTTATTCTGTAAATCTCTACTAATATTACTAATTGTAATTACTGCATAAACACTTATACCTCTCCTTATAGCATTTACAAAATGAGTTCCGTAATCGGTTTTAAATTGTGCGTATCCTGTTGAACCTTGCCTTAGCAAGGTAGCAGCACTTGGATCAAGTCGTGGGTTATTTAAACGGATTTGACCAAATTCAGATGTTGCTTCAAGAAGAATCGTTAATGAATTAGATTGAAATGCGGAATTGAAATCCATGTTGAAGGATGCAGAACCTTTGAAGGTTAAATATCGTGCTTCAATTTTTGAGTCAAGATGAAATTTGTCTTTCAAAGTTTGAGCATCGTAAATTACACTCATTCCTAAATAGGAGTTTATAGCATTATTTGTTGCAGTATCGTAACTATCTATTGTCAATGCATCTTTAAATGTTTTTGTAAAATCATCTTTTACAAATCCTTTTCCTAACTGCATAGAAGATACAGGATAAAATTCAAAGTAATTTACATCAGTTTGAGCTTGTGTAAATGGTGTAACAAGCAAACTGAGAATAATGAACAAGGAATAAATAACTCTATTTCTCATTTTATTTTGATTAAGAAGTTTAATCTCAAAGAAGCATTTGTTGTACGGTTGGAAATCTTACCGTAACACAATCCACAATTTTGGTTAAAAATTCAACTTCAGGAACTGAACCAGTTATTCCTAACGTTAGTCTTCGATGGTGAAATGAAAAGAATGGCTAAAAATAATAAATATTAATCTCATAATATGTTATCATTATAAATAGCTATATGAGCCGCATATGTTTAATCCTTCCTCAAATGAAACTTCTTAAATTATTCTTATAAAGTCAATTCCTAAATGAAATTTGAATTTGCGATAAATTCTTGTTTTATAGTTCATATAATTATTATTTAAATAATGTTAATATTTCTGATTTAGTAGTAGATGTCATCATAAGTATTTTGATAGTTGGCTTGGAGTGATAAGGTGCGCGTTTATAGTAATTAATTTTCAATCTCCTCTTTTTCTTTTTTGGAGAAAAGTAATACTCATCCTATGTAAATAACTTCTAGAAAAACAAGAAAAATAAAATAATTATAAATAGTAATATTCCGCTTGATACTGCTGGAACAGGTGGTTCGTAATTATATATTTTATATTGTTTTCCGTCTTTCGTCTCAACTATTATTTCAAAAGCAGGGAATTCTTCATGCGGGGCCTCCTTCAAATAGCAAGTAATATTAAATTTTAGGTATTAAGAGAAAGACTTAATAATTACATAATATTAATGTCATAAGATTTTAAAAAAGTAAAATTGAGCTAAATTTGTTTATAGAATATTTCAGTTAGCTATCGTATTTCATAAGTCTCAATCCGTTTATTATTACAATCACTGTAACACCTACATCGGCAAAAATTGCCATTACAAGATTGCTTAATTCAAAAACGGCTAAGGTTATGAATAATATTTTTATGCCTATGGCAAATGATGTATTCAGTTTTATAGTATTTATTGTCTTGCGGGATAATTTTACTAAATAAGGCAATAAAATTAAATTGTCATTCATTAAAGTTATATCTGCGGTTTCAATTGCGGCATCAGATCCAACCTCACCCATAGCAATTCCCACAGTTGCTGTTGCTAAAGCAGGAGCATCATTAATCCCATCACCAACCATACCAACTTTGTCATATTTTTTTAATAACGTTTGTATTTCATTAACTTTATCAGCAGGAAGCAAGCTGCTTTTTACTTCTTTTATTCCAACCTTATCAGCAATATAATTTGCAGGTATAGAATGGTCTCCTGTGAGCATTATAGGAGTTATCCCTAAGTTTTTAATTTCATTAATTGCTTCATTACTTTCTTTTTTTAACTCATCTGTGACTGCAATAATACCTTCTACGTTTTTATCATTGCTCAAAATCATTGCTGTTTTACCCTGTGCTTGAAGTTCATCAGTTTTTTTAACAATAGCTTCAAGCACGTTGTTTTTTTCCGTTATAAACTTGACGCTTCCTAAATAATGAATTTTCTCTTTACATATTATACATTCACCTTTAACACCTTTACCTGTAACCGCCTGAAAATTTTCCATAGGATGATGTTCTATGTTATTTTCTTTTGCTTTCTCTACTATGCTCATTGCTATAGGATGTTCAGAAAATATTTCCAGACCCGTAGCACAAGCAAGAACATCCTCTTTGGTAAAATCATTGAAAGGAATAATATCACTTACAATTGGTTTTCCATAAGTAATCGTAAGTGTTTTGTCTAGAGCGAGAGCTTTAATTTGTGCCATTGATTCAATGTATTTGCCTCCTTTAATAATAATGCCTTTTGCAGACGCATTTCCAACAGCAGAGTATATAGAAACCGGTGTCGAGATAACCAACGCACACGGACAAGATATAACCAATAAAGTTAATGCCATTAGCAGCCATTCATTAAAAGAACCGTTTAAAAATAAGACGGGTATCATTACTATTAATAGTGCAATAACAATTATAGAAGGGGTATAGTATGACGAAAATTTTTCAATAAATTTTTGAGTTTCTGCTTTTGTTTTTGTAGCTTGAAATGTTAATTCTATTATTTTTGCTAGAGTTGAATCTGAAGATTTTTTTGTTACTTCAACTTCAAGATAACCTTGTTTATTAATTGTACCTGCAAAAACATCGTCACCTATATGTTTATCATAAGGAATCGGCTCACCTGTAATTGCAGCTTCATCAACAGATGACGCACCGTAAACAACTTTGCCATCAAGCGCTATTGTATCGCCCGGTTTGATAATTATTATATCACCGATATCTACCTTCTCTATTGGAGTATTTTCTTGTTTACCTTTTACATCTGCCATCTTAGGTGTTTTGTCAACTAGAGATTTTAAAGCCGACCGGCTTTTCATCACGCCAAATCTTTCAAGATATTCACCTACTGTAAATAAGACGATTACAATTGCTGCTTCCGGATATTGTTTAAGATAGAAAGCACCAACAACAGCAAGCGACATTAAGGTATTTATACTTTTGAAGTTTAATTTTATTAAATTCCTTAAGCCATTCCATAAAGTTTTATACCCGATTCCAATACAAATTAAAGCAAAGAGCGGTATAGCTATTTCATCAGGGAAATGAATTCCGCTTAATGACAAAACTTCCAAAGCTAATACTAACAAAAGTGATAAAAATAAAAGTTTAAATTTTTTATCTCTAAATAATTCTTTCATACCTGATTAGGAAATTATATTTCGACAAAATATACAAATAATGCAAGAACGATAAAAGCAATTCCTGTAATTAAGTTTTCACGCCTATCTAAAAATTTCAATTTTTGGTTTAGTCTATTAACACCTGCTTGACCTACATATACTAAAATGACCATGCCTGAAATTGTAATGAATAAATACACCACTGATACCAGTAGTATTCCTTGCCAGCCATACAGACCTGCATTGAAATAGTATGCTTCGAGTTCAATGCATGGTGAAAAGAACATTGCAGTTATCAAAGTCAGAATTATAGCTTTCTTAGACTTGCTTTTAATTTCATTCAGATCTTCTTCAAGATGTCTATGAGTATGCGCATGTTTTATGTAGAGAATGATATATATTATCCCTGCTATAAATAAAACTAGAGGAGCTAATAAATGAGTTATAGTTTCAGCAATACTTGAAATTTCATATCCTATTATTCCGATAATAATGCCAATTAAAACTGTGCTTAAAACATGAGCAAACCCTGAAATTGCTGTTACTTGTAAAGTTTCTGCTTTACGCCAGTTTTCTGTTTTGCCTATTGCAATAAAAGGCAACCAATGACTTGGTATTAATGCATGAATAATACTCAATGTTAAGCTGCCTATAAATAATTCAAACATTATTTATTAATTAATTCATCCGGAATCTTACAGCACTCATCAAGTCTCTCATAAGCTTCATTATCAGCTACTTTATTATTTGCGTCATACCCTGCCTTAGTTATTAAGTTTTCCATTGAAGAGACATTTGTTTTCAAAGAATCATAATTTACATAGACAACCTTTTTATAACTATCAACCAATAATCTTATTATTCCTGTATCTCGATTTAATGCGTTTTCCACAGAATCCTGACATGTGGAGCACTGGAGTGAAGGCAGTGTGATTAAGGTAAAACTTATAGAAGGATTTTTTATTGTATCTTGTGCAAATATTTCACTGTCTTGTTTATTCATTGGTGAAATATCAGGTTTTCTATTGTTCTGTTCGGAACAAATTTTTCTTACCTTTACTTTTACTTTATTATTATCACAAGCTAAAAAATCAATTGCGATAATGACGATTAAAATATATATAATATTTAATTTAATCGGTTTCATTATTAATGTTCATGACCACTTAGTTCTTCTTTTTTAAGTTCTGCTTTTAAATAAAATGTTCCGCTTGTTACAATTTCAGTGCCGGGATTTAACTCTTCAATTGGAAAAATTTCAATATATTTATCATCTGATATGCCGGTATTTACCATAACTTTTTTAAATACAATTCCCTGTTCGTGAGGATGTTGCTCATCCATAGCATGTTCTTCACCTTCTTTCTGTTCGTCTTCTTCATGTTTGTGTTCACCTTCATCGTGTTTATGCTCGTCTTCACTATGTTCAGGGTGACTTTCAATTTCCTTCATTTCGTTCGTTTTGAAAAAAACAAATTTTTCTTCTCCTTCTGTTTCAAGTGCTGATAATGGAACAGCAAGAACACTGTTAGCGCTCACATAAATTTTTGCAGTTATAAACATAAACGGAAGAAGCTTATCTTGTCTGTTGTTTATTGCAACTCGAACTTTTACGGTTCTGTTTTTATCATCGAAAACCCTGCTTATATAAGAAATCTTTCCTTCGAATATTTCATTAGGAGTGTTATTGGGTGTGATTGTAACTTTTTGTCCTTCTGTGATAAACGGTAAGTCTTTTTCAAAAACACTTAAATCGGCATAAACAGTCGAAGTATTAATAATATAAAACATATCAACAGAAGGTTCAACAAATTGTCCAACCGTAACCATTCTCGATACAACATTTCCCGAAATAGGCGAAGTTACTGAATAGAACCTTTGCAAATTTGCTGCAGTAGTGTCGCTATAAATATTATCAAATCTTTTCGTAGAGATTTTATATGATGCTAATTTTTCTTCTAGTGTTCTATAATTAGCAAGAGCTCTTTTATAGTTTGCTTCAAGATCCGCAAGCGTCTTTTGTGAACCTATATTATTTTGGTTTAACTTTAATTGTCTTTCATATTCCTGTTTTGTAAATTCATATTCATTCTTTGCATTTATATAATCCACCTGCATATCTATAAGCTGAGGATTTTCTATGACTGCAAGTGTTTGACCTGCGCGAACATACGAACCCTCTTTTACATAAATTTTGTTGACTCTTCCTGAAATCAAACTGCCAACTCTCGATTGAGCATCCTGATTAGCAGCTATTTCACCGTTAACTTTTATATAGCCACTTAAATTTTGCGTTTGAAGCTTTTCCAATTGTATATTCATAATTTTCATTTGCTCATCAGTCAGTACAACTTCTTCCTTATGCTCGCCCTCTTCGTGTCCGTGTTCATCATGAGCTTCCTTAGTGGCATCATTACCACCACAGCCACTAAGAATAAATAACAGCAAAAATATTTTTAAAAATATCATTGGCATTATTTTCATATATTTTATTAAATTCATTTTATATCTCCTGCGATAATTTTTTCTAAATTTATTATGGATTTGTTGTAATTATAAACGGCGTTCATATATTGAACTCTCGTATCATATACAATTCCGAGTGCTTGTAAATATTCCGTATAATCAATTGAGCCTTCTTCATAACTTATCTTTGCCTGTCGGAAAATTTCATCAGTTTCTTTAAATACGTCCTCATTGAAAAATTTTAACTGTCTTAGATTATTTTGATAATCCTGAAACGATTGATTTAAAATAGTTTCAATACTTGCTCTAACGGTTATTTCTTGACTTGACGCCATCTGAAATTCATAATCAGCCTCTTTAATGTTCCCAGACTGCTCACCCCAAAACCAAAGGGGAACGTCAACTCCAAGTTCAATTCCCCAATAACCACCATCATTTCCAATTTTTTGATTATAATACTTTACTGATAAATCAGGAAGCAGTTCCGCTTTCGACAAAGACATTTTATTCGAGAACTTTTCTTTTTGTAAACTAGAAATTATTATTTCAGGATTATTTTGCACAGCAAGATTTAATAACTCTTGTTTTGTTAAAACAAGCTCTTTGAAGCTTAAATCACCGGAGGGAATAATTTCATAATTCATATTCAATAATCTTTTTAATTCAGATTGAGAATTTACAATTTGTGATTTTAAGTTGCTAATATCATTCTCTATTTTAATTTTATTTATTCGTGCTCTAAGAACTTCGAGATTTGAAGTTGCACCTGCATTATACTTCTGTTCAGCAATAAATAAAAAATCATTATAAATTTTCAGATTCTCAGTTGCAATTTCCAATAATTGATTGTTAAGAAGTAAATTCAAGTAAGCTATTTTAACTTTTGAAGCAATATCGTTCGTTACCCGTCTTACTTCCTGTTTTGCAATTTCAACTTGCGAACTTTGAACATCGGCTCTCAAAAAGTAGCTCAGAGGAAACTCGAACTCCTGTGAAACTCCGATTTTTCTGTTTTCAAAATTGCTTATACTACCTTTTACACCTTCATACTCAATGAAAACCTGTGGCTTAGTGATATTAAAAGCTTTCTGTTTTATTCCTTCTTCTCTTCCAATATTAAATTGTGCAGTTTTTATTTCTGGATTATTTTCAATTGCAATTTTTACTGCTTCATCAACCGAAGTAATTTTTTGCGAATAAGAAATAGAAAAATTCATTAAAAAAATTAAGATAAGTACTATTATAAAATTTATTTTTCTCATACTTCTTTATATGTTGGATTAGTATGTTTATTGAAAATTCCGTATAGAACCGGCAATACGATTAACGTTAATATAGTTGAAGAGATTAGTCCTCCAATCACAACAGTAGCAAGGGGTCTTTGCACTTCAGCTCCAGAACCTGTTGAAATTGCCATAGGAATAAATCCCAATGAAGCAACAAGTGCTGTCATTAATATAGGTCGCAGTCTTGCCATTGTTCCTCTTACAATTCTCTCGTGAATATTATTCATACCTTCACTTTGCAGACGATTAAAATATGCTATCATAACTATTCCGTTGAGAACCGCAACACCAAATAGCGCAATGAATCCTATTCCTGCCGATATGCTAAAGGGCATATCACGAATTAAAAGAGCAAAAATTCCGCCGACAATTGCAAAAGGAATTCCTGAAAATATAAGCAAACCCTGTTTCACTGAGTTAAACGCTACAAAAAGTAAAATAAAAATAAAGAGCAATGCCACAGGTACGGCAATCAATAAACGGTCTCTTGCGCTTTCGAGATTTTTAAACTGACCTCCGTATTCTATTATATACCCTGCTGGAAGTTGAATTTCAGAATTCACTTTTGTCTGTAGTTCATTTACAAAGCTTTCAATATCTCTGCCGCGAACATTACTTTGAATTACAATTCTTCTATTCCCATTATCGCGAGTGATTTCTGCAGGTCCTTCTTTGATTTCAATTTCGGCAAGCTCTGAAAGCGGTATCATTAAGTTGTCATGCGAAGCAACAAGAATATTTTTAATATTGTCTATGTTTGATTTATAAGCATCTTGATACTTTACAACTATATCGAACTTTTTATCACCTTCAAAAACTACTCCCGAAGCTTTACCGGCAAGCGCAGTTTCTATAATATTGTTCACGTCTTCGACATTGATCCCGTATCGTGCAATTTTATCTCTCAAAATTTTTATCTGAAGTTGAGGCAAACCTTCAACCTGCTGAACCAATATATCTTCCGCACCAGTAATCTCTCTCATTATGGAAGCTATTTTGTTGCCTTCAGTTGCTAAAACAGATAAGTCATCACCAAAGATTTTAACAGCAATATCACTTCGTGTGCCCGATATTAATTCATTAAACCTCATTTCAATTGGTTGTGATGCCTGAAAACCAACACCGGGAATCACCGAAAGTTTTTTTAACATTTTCTCAACTAGTTCGTCTCTTGTTTCTGCGGATGTCCACTCTTCCTTAGGGTAAAGCATTATTATAATGTCTGAAACTTCAGGTCCCATTGGATCAGTCGCAATTTCAGGTGCGCCTGTTTTTGTAACCACAGTTTTTACTTCGGGAAATGTTTTCAAAATCGTTTCTACTTTTCCTGCAATTTCATTTGAAGATGTCAAAGAAACTCCCGGCAATCTGATTGAATGAAAAGCTAAATCACCCTCTTCAAGTTTAGGAATAAATTCACCGCCGAGTCGTGTAAAAGTAAATATGCTGATTAGAAGAATAACAACAGCAGAAATTATTGTTAAAGTTTTATTTCGTAAAGCAAATTCGAGCACGGGTGAATATATTTTTTTCAACCAATTAATTAATTTATCTGCTAATGTTTCTTTTTCTTTTAAGTTTCTTTGTAAAATCAAGGCACACATCATAGGAACATAAGTTAGAGAAAGTAGTAATGCACCAATAAGAGCAAAACCGACTGTAAAAGCCATCGGTTTGAACATTTTACCTTCGATTCCTCCTAATGCAAAAATTGGAAGGTATACTACTATAATAATAAGCTCGCCAAAGACAGCAGACTTTCTAATTGCAATAGAAGAAGTATAAACCGTTTCATTTAATTCTTCCTTCGTCAAAGCTTTGTTATTATGATGTATTCTTAAAGCTATTGAAACAATTACCGCTTCAACTATTATTACAGCACCATCGACAATTATGCCGAAGTCTAGAGCACCAAGCGACATGAGGTTTCCCGATACTTTAAATATGTTCATCATTATAAGAGCAAAAAGCATCGACAACGGAATGACTGAGGCAACGATAAATCCTGCATGTAAATTTCCTAGCATTAACACCAAAACGACTATTACAATAATACCCCCTTCAATTAAATTTCTTTCAACAGTTGCAATTGTACTATTAACAAGGTCTTCTCTATTATAAAATTCATCGACAACCACTCCTTCAGGAAGAGAAGGTCTTATCTCTTCAATTTTAGTATGAACATTCTCAGCTACTTCTCTTGAGTTAGCTCCCTTGAGCATCATTACAATTCCCGCAACAACTTCACCATTGCCGTCCTGTGTAACAGCACCAACTCTGGGACCTTCACCGTATTTTACTTCTGCAACTTGCTTAATATAAACAGGGATACCATGTTCGCTCTTTACCACGATATTATTTAGGTCGTCAAAATTTTCTATTAATCCAATTCCTCTGATTGCATATTGTTCTGATTGTCTTTCAATATATCCTCCGCCAATGTTACTATTGTTTTCAACTACTGCATCGTATATATCACGCAAAGTCAGATTAAAACTTTTAAGTGCATCTGGATTTATTAAAATCTGATATTGTTGTTCAAAACCTCCGAAACTATTAACTTCTGCAACACCTTCAGTTCCAAGCAATTGACGTTTTACAATCCAATCCTGAATAGTTCGCAGTTGCATATTATTATATGCAGTATCTCCCGGATTTTCATTTCGCACAACATATTGATAAATCTCACCGAGACCTGTACTGACAGGAGCCATTTCCGGCTTACCCAATCCTTCCGGAATATTTTCCTGCGCTTCTTGAAGTTTTTGAAATATCAGGTTTCTTGCAAAATAAATATCAACATCATCTTCAAACACAACTGTTACAACCGATATTCCGAATTTTGAAGTTGAACGCAACTCAACTAAATTAGGTAAACTTTTCATTGATATTTCTATCGGATATGTAATGAACCTTTCAATTTCAGTTGCAGATAGAGTTGGACTTGAAGTAATTATTTGTACCTGATTATTTGTAATATCAGGTACGGCATCAATTGGCAGTTTCAATGCCGAATATACCCCTGCAATAATTAATAACAGAGTTAAAAACCCTATTATCATTTTTTGCCTTATGGAAAAAGCAATAATTTTGTTTATCATAAATTAAATTTGTGTATAAACGAATACAGTATTCCGAACTGTTAAATAACAGCCGGTTAATAATTAAAAATTTAAAATTAATTTATGATTTGGGTGGAGGCGAGACTGGTGGGGATTCTAAATAAATGAGATTTGTAAATTCTTTTTGAGTAAAACTAAATGAACTGTTGTATAGTTCAAAAACAAAATGTTGCGGGTTCGTTATGCTCATATTACAGCAAAGACAACTGCAAAGCGGAGAACATTCATCTGAGTGCTCATCTTCATGACCTGTATTTTCAACATGAACGCCTTGCAACGAATGCCTGCATTGAGCAAATTCATCCATACAGGGCTTCACTGTAATAACTAAAAGATAAACTATAAATATGTTTATTAATATTTTAAGCACAAATAAAAATATGTTATTTAATTAAGATTGGCAATCTATAATAATTTAGTCAACTTCTTAAATTAGAGAATGTATTTTTATTAATATTAATATTTAAAAATTTGCCATTATTTGTTAACTTGAATGAAATTAAAAATACTTATGAAAAACTTATCATTATTATTCTTATTATTTGCAATGTTATTAACGTTTAATTCGTCTTTATCAGCTAAAATTGGCCCTGAAAACCGTGAATTATCTGATAGTGCAACATGCTTGGTTTCCGGTGAAGTCATTAAAGAAGGAAAAGGTGCAAAACTTATGTATCTTGGCAAAGAATATTTATTCTGCTGTGAAGGATGTGTGGGAGAATTTAAAGCAGCTTCTATCAAATATACAAATGGTGTTGCTACTTGTCCAATCTGTAATGAAGATGATGCCAAAGAAAGCATTACAACATCTCATGACGGAACAACCTATTATTTCTGCAATAATAAATGTAAAGAAAAATTCAATAAAGATCCTGAAAAAATCTTAAATAAATATAATTAAGCAATGAGATTAATTTGGTCATTAATATTTATATTCTGTTTTCTTTGCATTGAGAACTCTTATTCTCAGGAAAATACATCTGAAATGAATAAAGAAAATATTGTTGCTTGCAAGCTCACATCTGCTGAATTGCAAAAAAGGAAAGAAACAATTCTAATTAGCTTAAAAACCAAATTGCTTGAAAAAAAAGAATTGCAGAATGGATTTGCATTCAAGTTTGCCGGAACAGATGAGATGCTTGATGAACTTACTGAATTCATAAAAACCGAAAGAGAATGCTGTGGTTTTTTTAATTTTAATCTTCTTGTAAGCGGAGATAAAAATGAAACTTGGTTAGAATTAACTGGCACAGAGGGAGCAAAAGAATTTATTAGCTCTGAACTGGGACTATAGCATTGCTAAGTCTGTAGGAATTTTTATACTTGCAGGTTTATGTGAAATTGGTGGAGAATATTTAGTCTGGTTATAGATGAAGAATGATAAACTGTATGGTATGGAATAATTGGATTTATAATTCTTGCTTTATATGGAGCAATTGCTGCAATGCAATCATCTAATTTCGGTCGAGTGTATGCAACTTATGGCGGAATATTTATAGGTAAAATCTTCGATAAATATTCCGGTTAATCTTAAAAATCTTGAAGATAAATCAAACAGCGAATATGGATTGGGCAGCGGATATGAAGAACTAAAAGATATATGTAAAAAACTTTTTGGAAACTTGAAGAAAAATATCCTGAAAAAATCAAAGCTGCTATAAATGAAATAAAAGAAAAGGAAAATTTAAAAAATGAATTAAGTTCTCTCACCATTTCTCAAGCCGCATAAGTATATGTTGTCTAGGAAATATATAATTTTCATTTCTTATTTAATTATTATCATTAAAAACTTTTCTGAATGATAAATAAAAAAGACTTATTGATTTCTCAATAAGTCTTAACTAGTTAAAATTATAATTGCTACTCATTTAAATTATTTCATTTAATTCCTTTCTCAAACTATCATTTTTAATACTTGCATAATATTTAAAAGTTGTATTCACCGAATCATGTCCAAGTAGTTCTGCAATCCTTGAACGTTCCATACCATTTGAAGCAAGATTACTCGCAAATGTTTTCCGAAATGTTTTAAGGTCAATTCCCCTTTCTTTATTGTTTAAATATGCTTTTATCCTTCTGAATCTCCGTCCAACAGTTTCTACAGTAAACTTATCAAATATGAAATCCTCATCTGATTTACATTTGAAATGCTTATAAATTTCATTCACAATAAATTCTTCAAGTTTATCATAAATTGGAAAGTTAATTATTTTATTTGTCTTCGAAATTCTAACGATTAATTTCTTATTGAGCAAATCTATATCTTTCCATTTTATCCTTAAAACATCACAAGGTCTCTGACCGGTCAATAGAAGCATTTGCAGAACAAGATAATATTGATAATCTCGTTCTTTTGCTATATTCAGAGTGTTTTCCAGTAACACCGGTTCGAAGGTCTTTATTGGTTTCTTTTGAGCTTTTGGCATTAACTTTTTAGATACAGGGGATTTAATCAAAACATTTTCTTCAACCAAATAATTAAAGAAAATTCTCATATATCTTATATAAGTTCTTATAGTTTCAATGCTGCGCCCGGGTATAAGCTGTTCAAGATATTTATTAAAGATTTCTTTATTAACTGATTTAACATTCTGTTCTTCAGAAATTAACTTAATTAAATGTTTATATGCTCTTAAAAAGCTTTCTCTATGCGATACGGATTTATTTGCCAGATGCTCTATCATGTATTTTAAGCTAGCTTCTTTAAGTGACAATCCTTCAACTTTAACTACATTTTTGTTTTTTACTTTAATTAAATATAATTCTATTTCTTTTTTCTTTTCCTCCGCTTTTGTTTTAAAAGCTGCCGATGAAGGCAGCTTTGTGTTTATATAATATTTTTTCCCATTTAGAAGATAATCAATATACCAGTATTTCCCTCGCTTATAACATGAAGCCATTAGTCATCTCCTTTCATAATACTTAATAAATGTTGCTTTACATTGGAGTCTGAATAAATTTCTTCAGAGTTATTTTGTGATGTTCTTATATAATTCCATACATTAATTTTTGGTACTTTGATTTTTCCTTCAATTACTAAATGTTTTATTTCTCCGCTGACAATTAGTCTTGTAGCTTTTGAATGAGAAATCTTTAACAGATTTCTTACCTGATTTACCGAAAGCAATCGCAGTGCTTCATCAGGTTGATTATAAAATATATTATCCATATTTGGTCTTTAAAATTGTTCATATTTATTATGCCGTTTTTACAAAGATTTTATAATCGGTTCACCCACAATTTTCTCTAGTGATCTTTCCAGGGTGAACATTAGTATGTTATGTTCATCAAGAATATTCATATTACATTGAACATCCAGATATTTAAGTTTAAAGTAATGCATTAAGAACTCTGCGATTATATAGAACTTTAATGATTCCGTTATGGATTCATTTCCAAGTTCATTAATTCTCAATCTTTCGATAAACTCTTTATGTTTTTTGTAAATAATAACATCACTGTTTATTAACTCGGATTTTAGATGCCGTCCTTTATTATCAAAAGGCGGTTCATCTTCCGGATTTATTCTTATTGTTAAGTTGATGTCTTTTATTTTAGGTTTTACCTTAAATGTTCCATATTTATAATAATCATAGAATTTTAAAGGTTTTGATTGTTCTGAAGCTATTTCATTATCTGGCTTTCCTTTCTGTGTGGTTTGGTTTAATCCCTGTTGAGCTTCTTTTGGGTGTTTTAAAAAGATTGCTGTTTCAATTAATGGAGCATCAGGCTTATCTGACTCTTCATTAAAATCTTTTTCATCAGGGGTTTTCTTTTCTTTTAAAAACTTCGAAATTGTTTTATTAACTATATCATTTATTAAGCTTTCAATTTCACTTATGTTAGTTTTTTGATGTAAGCTTAAATTTTTGTTGACAAAATCAATTATCTCAGGTTCAATTTCCCGGAGTCTTTTGAATAAGCTTTTAGCATTACGATCAGTGCTGTAATTATCGCGGGAAAGAGTGGGATTTAAAACGGATTTTGTATCAACAAACCCGGTAAGATATGGATTAGACCATATCTTTGTTTTATTATTAGAATCAAATACTTTTAATCGCTTTACTTGTTCTACCCTTCTCTGTTTGGTTATAAAAACCGGGAGTCTTTGAAGCGATCTATTAAGCGTGAATTTTAAAAATACATCTATACGGGGATTTTCTTTTGATTCCGGAATACCCGGGTCTAAAAGAAAAGAACGGTTATATTCTTCTCCTTCAATAGATGTATAATCAAAAGCCTTACAGATTTTTGTTTTATTTCTTTCAGTTTTTAAAGTAACATTTATTCTTTTATCTTTTAAGATTAACTCAAAATGAGATTCTATTTCGTCTTTCAATTTATTCACGTCAATTTCTTCCCATTTATCTTTTAAGAAATCAGTTAATGTTACTTTTGTGTATGAATTGTTTAAACCTCCTTTCTTTATTTTTGTTATAATAAAATTTATATCTGATATTTGTTCTTTTTCAAAATCAGATCTTAGAATTTCGACTTTCTGCACAATATCTGTGCCTTTCGTTTTGGTTTCTATTGTTATTTTGCTGCAAACAGCCAGAAATGAAAAAATACCAAATCCGAATCTTCCGTTAGTCCAGGATTGAGCTTTTTTATCTGAGTTACCAATGTTTTCTAAAATTCTTGATAATTCATCAATACCTGTACAATCATCAAATATTGTTATCTCAGCGTCAATATGTTTTTTCCCTTTTATATTTACATTAATGTTGTTTTTTGTTTCTTCACATGATTGAACAATATTAGAAAATGAATCAAATGAGTTATCTATAAATTCCATTAAAACTCTTATCGGATCGTTGTACATTGATGCTATACTTGTAATTATTAAAGGAGATATTCTTGGTTTTATATTAGTGTGCATTAAATAATTCTATAAATGTCTCCTCGCACGCAGAAGAGCCATTTAGATTATTTAAAATTAGAGTTTTGAGTTTATATTGTTACTATTTCCTCCTGTTTAAGTTTTAAAAGAGGATCTTCCTGTTCTTTATTTATAGGACTTATTAATCCTTTTAAAGATTGATCTAAAGATTCTTCTTGAGCGGCTGAAGATTTCTCATTGTTAGTTTCATCTATAATTGATTTTGATGATTCCTCTGTTGCTGTTTGTGTTATCTGTGCAGCTTTAGCAGTATTTGATTGAGTATTGGTTGTTTCCTTATCTGCTGGTTTTGAAACCTCTTCTTTTGTTGCTTGTGTTACCAGTGCAGCTTGAGGGGTCACGGTCTTTTTGGAAGCCTGTGGGTTTTTTATAGTAAAAGTAGACTTATTGTCCTTCATAAACTCAAGAATCTTAACTTCTTTTAGGTTCTCCTTTTTAGTAATAAAATCTCTGAGCCTTTTTTCCGTGAAGTTAGTTTCTTTTTCGAAGAAATCTAATTCATCTGCAGTATCTATTATTTCTTGTGTTTCATTTACTGCATCTACGCTCCCGAAATCCATAAAGGATTTTTTTTGGAATTTTCTATTACTTCTTTTAACTGATGATAGAAGTAATAATTGTTTAATCTCAAGTTTCTTAACAGTAATATTAATCTTAATATTAAGCTCATATATCTTAATTGTCTTTGCGATTTCTAACACTGCCTTATAAGATAAATGGTCTGTATTAAGAATGGAGATTTCGTAAACTCTATCACATTCATTTGACCATTCCTTGAGTTTTTTTAGAATTTTGTTTTTATCTTCAGTTCCATTAACTACTAAATTTATATTTGTCATTTTTTATTTTTTTAAATTTATTTAAACTTTTAATTACAAATACAAAAATGGTTGTTTTTATACGGAAAAAAAAAGCTATTGAAGTAACAAAATAAGAATAAGTTTATAAATGAGCGCGGTTTTTATGCAAAAATCAAACAAATTTAATCAAATATTATTAGATGTTTCTACAATTTGTTACTTTTCACATTTGTCCTTCTCTTTATAAAAGTATAATAAGATTTTTCAAGTTTTAAACACATATCACTAAAAGTATTATTTTTGCTTGCTTTTAATCTTTTAATATAGGAATTATTTTTAAACTTTTTATCATTAAGAATCCTTTTTAGAACACTCGATATTAATTCTACCTTTTTTCTTTTTTTTATTTCAGGATCTGAACTAGATTCCATACTTTTTTCTTCTTTTAATATTTCATAATAAATTTTTTCGGAATCATTAAGCATTAAGTTCATAAAGTATTTGTTGTCTTCAAATTCTATTTTTTCTAGATAAAAACTTTCATAAAATCCTAATAAATCTAAAATTATTTGGGAAGAAGTTGCTAATTCATATAATGCAGGATATCTTTCATAAATTAAGTCATTCCTTCTAAAATAATTTTTAAACCAATGGATCCTGTCACTATAAAATGCTATTGTTGACAAATGGTCGATTAGCGGTTTAGGGTTTGAATCCACTAATTGGTTACTTATATATCGAAGTTGGGCTGTAGCTCTTCTCACATTTTTAAAGATTTTTTTGAATCGTGTAGAAACCTTTGTTTTATTATCAAAAGCCATTGCGTTTACATCGTAAAACAAAGGTTTATCATAAAAGGGGTAGTTTAGTATCCATTTATCTTCGTAACTCCCATATTCTGTTTCAGTTTTTATTTTATAGCGAAATTTATTTTTCATATTTTAAAATTAAGTTTATAAATAATATTTAAAAGTCTGCATATATGCATAACAACTTTAGTATCTAAATATTATATATAGATACAAATGTTCTTTGTGCATAAAATGTAGTTAGTATATAATTCATCATTTTCAAGATAAAGTACCTTCTTGATTATAACGAATTCGAATCGTCCAATTTTTTATTGATTGGCGATATCTTAAAGACTATTTTAGAGCATTGAATTTGACATCATGATGGGGAGGTCCAAACACGTCATATCTGAATTATAACGTCCGTCCTCAAATTAATGTCAATTGAACTGGATTAGTTGTAACTTCATTTTCTCTCAAAACAACATAATAGAAATTATTTTTTTTATCAATATTCATTTTTAGTTCTTATGAATTTTTTGAAATTCTTTTTTTAATTTTTTATTAGTTGAATCTATATGGAATGTTAATAACAACTTTATAAAATCTCTTTAAAAAATTGTTTTTTAACATTGAAAACAAACTGCTTTCAAAGCTTTTTTAACATTTCACCCTCTTTCTGGAAGGAAGGAAGGGGGGAAGTAGTATGGTATGTGGTGTGTGGGATGTCTGATACATGTTATGATGATATTATGTTATAATGATTGATGGTGAGTATTAGTATTAGAATATGTATAAGTAAAAAGAACATTACATAAACACACCTCATAACTTTGGTTCAAAACTCATTTCCTTTTCATATGATTTTACCATACATTCTTTGAGCTCATCTTTCAGTCCTTCCCTCACAATAAAAGAATCATGAATGCATAAAACCGGCTCACCCTTCTTAGTAAAATGCTTTATTATCCGCTCGCTTATTTTTGAGTCTTTATACTGAAGCTTTACACCCACATCTTTATTGAAAAACCGGGCGATTCGCGCGTGTTCAGTTTTCCAGCTGGTTAAATACTGCATCATGTTTTTGTTGGTTAATTCATTAGAATCCTTACAAAGCCCATTATTTCTGAACTCATTTCTCATTGCACCTATGCTGTTTGTTTCATTTGTTGAGTTAATTGAAATTAAACCTGTCAGCTTATATTTTTTCCTTAAATCCGGATCACCCTGAGCGAGAGCGGCATAAGCATCATCCTTATAGTCGATTCCCATCATATTATACAGCATTCTAATATGCATACAGCTATAGTCAACTTCAACAGTTTTCTGTCCGTTTATCATTAGCTGTTCTCTAAGCTCCTTTGGCATGTTGCTTTCAATTCCTCTGTAAAATCTGCCGCCACGTTTGAAATCACCGCTAAAAATCCTTACGATATATGGATTAAACAAATCATAGTTTCCATTCAAGTTTTTCTTAACTGAATACTTTTTCATAAACTCAAGATTTTCATTAATGCTGCCTGGAAGCTCAAACCTACATGCCTGGCGGACTAAATTATATTCTTTAAGCAGCAGTCTTTTTCTAATGATGTTTGCATTGTCATCATAATCAAGATAAACATTCTTTTCAGAATTTCTTGCTTTCAATATTATATACTCTGTGGGTTCAACTTCTTTTATTTGGATATTATCGACCAAAGTCATATCAGTAGTAAATAACTCATTTATTTTATTGGTTGGATAAAATTTTGATAATACTCCCTTTCCATACTCAGGATTGTTATAGCCGATTTCCTGAGTTAAATACCCGGTAATAGCAAGAGCGTCCATAGTTTTCACAACCAAATCGTAAGTCATGAAATTATACCTGTATCTACTTGCTCCGGAGTAATAAGTCTTAGCTCTTGAGTATGCGCACCATTGATTGAGCCGTTTACATAAAAACAAATTGGCAAGTAAGCGTTTTAAAAACTCATTTTTTAAATATATTTTCTTGTTACGTAACCCTAAATTATCAAACAAGTTTTGTATTTGATGATGGTCTGATTTTAAAGAATATTTGATGGGAAATGATTCTTTGATATTTGGTAAAAGCATTTTATGTTATTATTAGTTTATTTAAAATATAGAGCATTTTGATTTGTAAGTGCTCTAAATATAAATACCATTTTAATTTATGACAGAAGAAGAAATTGAAGAAAATTTCGAAGAAACAAGAAACTCACTATATAATTGGAATAGAGAAGGTAAAACTCATATGACAATTGATGTACTGGAAAATGCGGTAGATTCATTAGAAACTATAATTCATTTTTTTAATCGCGAAGATAATCTGAAATGGAAATGGATAATTATTTGTATACACCATGCATTATATTCATTTTGTATATGCAATCTTCAAGGTACTAATTATGAACAAGTGTTAATAAGAAATTTTGACGACGATAATAATCAGTGGTTTAAAAGAGGTGAAGAAAAATGGAAGAAGTCAAAAAAAATAAAAAGAGGTAAAAAAGGTTACATAATAGAATGGAATGAGCATGAATTTGAACCAATATTTAATAATAATGGGAAAGTGCACCAAGTTAAAAGAAAAGAGAAACTCATTTCTTTCTGGACCGCAATTGCAAGAGTTCAAGATCAAGAATTTTGGATGGCTAGGTATATTCATTCTCGGCATGTTATAATAACTGATGAACAGATTAAAGCATTAGAATCTATAGAGTATCTTAGAGATGAGTTCATCCATTATGTTCCTAAATTGCATTCTATAGAAATTGGATATATGTGTGAGAATATTTTAAAAATATTACCAATTCTAAATAATTTAGCATTTAATACAAATCAAGTTTCATATTATTTAGATAAACATAAACAAGATAGGATAAAAAATTCATTGGATATGATTGAAAAAGTTTTAAAACAACTTATATAGTATTGAATCTATTAGGCACATCTTTATATAACACCTTTTTAACTACATCGTTATAATAAGCTATATTTGAATCATTATTAACAATGCAGATCCTGATTGATTTATGTTTCGGAGGAACTCCGACGGTTTCCTGAATTAGATTATATGTATATAATTCGTCATAAGCTTTCCTTACTGTGTTTCTTGATACTTTCCATTCTTTAGCAATATGTCTAAAGTTTACATTCTGATGTATTGCAAGCTTTATCTCTTTGGAAAGCCCCGGAAATTCTAAGAACTTAACCCTGCCTTTAAGAATAAGATATAAATAAAGTGAAAAGTAACATTTAAATGGAATTGAATATAGCTTATCTGAATATTCAATGTTGAGCTTAGCAAATAACTCTTTTAATCTCTCGTTATTAAAATGATTTCTTTTCCTGCGCTCATATCTTTTGCGCAGTCTTGTTATTTGTTTTTCCTTCATTGTATCGAATAGTTTTCTTTCTTGAGGTGATAAGTTATATTTTACTGATATTCTATCCATGGGTGTTCTTTATCTAATTGTTTCTTAAATTTGTTTAATATCTTCTGTAATCTAATTTGGGATTTACTTTCTTTAAGTTCAATCGGGTAAGTTTCAAAAATTAAATTAATTTTATCATATAAATCTTTAGCATAAAATACATTCCCTTCAGGAATTAATTCATATCTTAAATCATCCAAATTATATTGGCACATTTTTATCTCCTTTATATATTGTTAATATTTTAATTACTTAGAGCAAAATGTATTGATAGTGATGCAAAGGAGATTGAAGAAATCGGGTTAGATTATCATAATTTAATTGGTGGGAAATACACTCCTAAAAGCTTACAATCTAATTATTTTTTAAAGAATTTCGTCCATTCCTTTCCCTTTCTGGTCGTATAATATATATATATCATAGGTCTGTAGTAAGAGAAGGTATACTATGTATGTCATATATATGGTATGATATGATATAATATAATATGTTATGATGTGTATGTAACATGTAACAAACAAAAAAAAAAGAAAATCTATAATTTTTTTTTGAGGTCTACTGTAAATCTTAATTATTATATAAAAAACAGCCTCTTAGAAAAAAATGCCCAAATATTTTGGGCAAATTTTGTTAAGTGATTTATGTATAAACAGGTTAGCTATTTTAAGCTTTTATGTTTTACTTGCATCCCTTAATCTTCTTAAGAATTATTTTTAATAAATCAGTTCCTATAGACTTTAGAAGCTCTAATAGTATCTTTTTTATAATCATTGGTTAACCTCCTATGGTTTCATTAATATTTTAATTATTTTGAACTGAAATTATCCGGTCATACCGGTTTCATAAGCCATCATTTCTTCTATTAAGTCAACTCTGCCGCGTAGTTCCATTATCTCCCATTTAATATCTTCCTCGTCAATGTAGGAAGACCTGAAATTATCCTTTCTGCCCCCGTAATCATTCTTCTTTTCGGTTTTGAAAGTAAAATCTTTATCAAAAATGTTCTTGGATTCAATATTTGATATGTCTATAATTCCTATGCCGTAATCAATAACCGGAGTAACCGGTAACGGGATAATGGCTTCATTTACTTTCATATTATAAATACCATTTACAAAACCATCCTTTTGGGTAAATAATAAGCTTAACTCAAAGTTCTGGTTTATGAAGCTATGATCTGTTGAAGAGAAGTTATTTAAACCATCGGGATGCCTGTGAATAACAACATTGTGGTCATAGCTATCTGCTTCATAATCGATGGAGCATGATGTTACCTTCTGTTTTGGTATGTAATATTCCTCAGAAAGCCGTAATTCATCAATTTTGTTTGACTGATCTTTTATGATATCCGTTACAATTGAGAACTCATTATCATCGACCATTCTTGATATATGATTGCATATTACAAGCAGCTTTAACGGTATAATGACTTTAACTGAACGGATAATGTTAATTCCTGAGTCCCATGCTGAATCATTTGATTTCATAAGCCCACATTTATTTTTTGTATTACCCGGCGTTTTATCTTCATCATCTGTTATTACTGATAGTGCTGAAAGTGTTGAGTTCATTCGTTTGTTGGTTTAGTTTCTTTAAAGTTTTTAAGCAGGTTTTTAATATTTAAGTTAATACACAGATTCTGGTCGCTTCCATTTATCAGCACTTCAATGATAGCGATTGTTGCAAGTATCTGAGGAGTTGCAAACAAGCTTGGAACGACTGTATATGAACCGTCATCACCCCATTTACCCCGTTCAAACTCATTCATAAGAATAGTACCGAAGAAGCCGTCATACCCGCATTTGCAGTATGGTGTATTAAACTCAGTAGCTTGTTTCGATATAGTAGGTATTCCCGGGATAAAGTTGATTTGGTTATTATTGTTATTATCATTGCTAACATTGTTATCAGTGTTTTTAGACTCTTCAGCTAATTGTTTTGATTTATTCTTGTAATCTTCAATAAGCTTTCTTGTAGATAGATTATCCGTACAGTCGAATATGTAATCAACTTCATATTTTTCTAGATGCCTTTGATTAAAATAATCTTCAATAGATACTATTATGATATCCTGTCTTCTTTCTTTTATCAGCTCTTCGATTGCAGTTGTTTTCTTTTTCCCGATATCAGAGAGCTTAAACATTGTCCTATTTAAGTTTGAAGCTTCTATTATATCCGGGTCAATAATGATAAGAGTTCCTACTCCGATAAGAGCCAGGTCCATTGCAAGCCAGCTTCCGATACCGCCGAGTCCTATTACAATAGCGCTGTCATTAGAAAACCCTTCCAAAAACTCCTGGCGTTTGTAAATTTCTTCGTTTATTGTTGTAATATTATTTGACATATGATTAATGATATTTAAGTTTATAAATATGTTTTGTTTATTCTGATGGTTTGAATTAAATATTTCAGTTACTATTCCATGCTGCTTCAGCAGTCTCTTCTACTTTTTTGAAGCTTCCATGCGGCTGCCAGTATGCTGATTTAAGATTCATAACTTCATATGTATGGCAAATTTCATCTAAAAGAGTGATTAATTCTTCAGGATTACTTAAAGAAATGTCCCTGTCTTCAAGTGTTCCATTGCATACTGAAGTTAATCCGGGTGCCTGTGCATTGGGATGTCTGCCTTCGGTATTAAGCATTATTGTTCCTAAAGTTATTTTAGGATGAAGAAGGTTAACATAAATGCTTTTTATTTTACAGACCGGTGAATCATACTGGACTGTATAGTCATCCGAGTCATCATTAGCATTGTTTCCTTTAGTGCCTACTGATACTTCATAAGGCGGAGAATAATACTTATAAGCCCATATTGTATTATCTTTCATGACCAGACAACATTCATGGAGACTTAACACATTAATAAGATTAATCAGGTGAGAGCCAAAAATCTCTTTTTGTCTTATAACCTGGAGATTAAGCATTTCTTCCGAGTATTTTGTTCGAACTTCTTCAAGTGCTGCATCAAGCTCAGTCTGAAATACTCCTTTTAGCTGGTTAACGCTTTTTATAAAATCAATTTCACTTTCAAGCTTAACTTCTTTAATTTTTATCTTTTCATGTTTGCAGCTTACAAGTTTTTGCACTAAATCCTGTGGGAATATCTCATGTTCGATTTCTTTTATGAGTTCATCTGCGGTTAATAATTCCAATATTTGCGTATCCTGAGTACTATCTCCTGAATCTGAATTATTCACCCTTTCAATAAATGTCTGTAATGCTGATGTATTTTGTGACATAATTGTTTTTAGTTTTTTATTAATACTTTTTATAAACAGAAAAAGGAAATCTTGCTCTATAACTTATTCTTATATACCCGGTCATATACATTTAAGCATAAATCAGATGGAGAATAAGAAATAATCTGAAGATTTCCTTTAATATTTGATTTTGAATCTTGTTATACTGCTATAGAAGCAGCAACATTGAACCTGATGACCTTTAAGTCACCTTCAAAGTTTCCTGCCTGTATATCCTGAGGATTGACATTTTTGCAGTTGCTGTCGAAGATATCAAACTTGCCAATTGAGTTTTCTCTGGCTATTTGCTTAATTCTTTCAACAAGCTGAACTCCTGAGAGTCCTATTACATCATATGAGTTTGAATTACATGTTACTTTGGTTGCATCGGATAAATCCGACGGATTGTTTTGTGTGTTTGTATTCCACATAGGAATAGTTCTCCTTTAGATTTTTTATTTTTAAATGAATGAATTACCTGCTTATGAGGCAGATAAACTTTTAAGAATTAATAATTTTATAATGGGTTGAGATTATGCAGCTGCATGAACGGCAGGCAGGTCTTCTAGAAACGATGAATTTACAGCTAAAGAATTGCTTACAGTAAATGAATGAGATTCGTTATAAGTATTACGTTCAGGAATTAAATCGTCAGGAATATCTTCTTCTTCGAGACTTACGGACATTTCATCATAATAATAGTTTGTATCATCACTATTATCTGAATCTTCATATTCTTCATCTTCAAGATAGCCTTCAGAAGCTAATTCTTCTGCTTCTTCCTCGTCTTCTGCATATACAAATCCTGTTTTATCACCGTACTTACGATAATCATATGGGATTGAAACTGAATATTTGTTCATGATATTTTAATTAATTTTATTAACGGTATTAACTGATTCCTTTGTATTTTCAGCTATCAAGGCTGAGCGCAGGATATTGTCAACAACTTTTGTCATCGGCTTTTTGATTTCTAAAGACCTGCGCTTAATGATTGGTATTAAATCCTCATTTATTTTTGGTGAATACATTGATACCTCCTTTCTTGAGCATATTATACCATAAATTATATAAGACTATATAGAGTAATGTTATTTCTAAAGTATTGATTAAACCATAGAAAATTCAGATTTTATGTTAATTACAAATTTCGCCAAGTAGTTAATAAAGGAGGACTTAATGAAAAAAATATTTCTTACTTTTATTTTAACAGTTTTATTTACTCATTTTATGTATGCGGATAATGGTCCGCAAATTTGGACTGCTTCGTTGACAACAGGTGGCCAAATATGGGCTTTAGCAATCAATCCCGTAAATCAGCAGGTTATTTATGCGGGTAGTAATACAACAGGAATATGGAAAACTACTAACAATGGTCAAAACTGGTTTCAAACAAATACAGGATTAACAAATCTTGCTATACAGGCAATTGCAGTTGGAACAAATAACCCGTCAATTGTTTACTGCGGCTCGAGTCAGACTGGCGGTGGTGGAGTATATAAATCAACAAACGCCGGCACATCGTGGTCATTAATTAATAACGGTATACAGGAAACATCAATTAGTATCCAGGCAATTGTCGTCGATCCTACAGATGCAAATATAGCGTACATAGGAGTATTTGATGGAATAGTTGATTCTCCTGTTGGCTTATATAAAACTACAAATGGCGGACAGAATTGGACTCCGTCAAGTAATGGATTAACAACTTATAAAAATGTTTTATCCTTAGCTATAAATCCTCTCAACCCAAATGTACTATATGCAGGAATATCATTTGAAGTTGCTTCCCAGCTTCTGCCAGCCAGAATATTCAAATCGGTAAACGGTGGTGCAAGCTGGACTGATATGAGTAATGGACTTCCTTTTTTCCCGGGTGAGATTAAACCGGTCAGATGTTTAAGTATTAGTACATTGGACACACAAGTAGTTATTGCCGGTTTATTTAATAATACAGATTCTTTAACCGGAGGAATGTACTTATCTACAAATGGGGGTAGTCAATGGAATAGAAGGAATTCCGGTCTTCCCAGTGCTATAGGAACACATCCTCGTGCATGTATTATAAGACCGGGAAGTGCAATTGAGTTTTATGTAGGTATGGGTAATGCAACAAATACAAATATCGGAATTTATAAAACCAATAATGCCGGATTTACCTGGTCTAGTTTTAATGGAGGTACAATGCTAAATACTACTACTGTAAGAGCTTTAGCATTCAAAATCACACTTGATAGTACATTGTTTGCCGGGGTTGCACATCCATCTGTTGTATCACAACAGGGTGTTTTTGAATATTCATTAGTTATAACGAGTACAGGAAATAATACAGAAAATCTACCCGATAAATTTTTATTAAAACAAAATTATCCTAATCCCTTTAATCCGGTTACGAATATTGAGTTTAATATTCCTAACTCTGGTTTTGTCAACCTTGAAGTTTTTGATATTAACGGAAAACTTATAAAAACATTAATTAATAAAAATCTTTCTGCAGGTAATTATGTAACGTCATTTGAAGCTCACTCATTGCCAAGTGGAATGTATTTTTATAAATTAACTACTAAAAATTTTGTTGAAACAAAAAAGATGATTTTAATTAAGTAAATGTGAATATCTAAATATATTTTAATTGGATTAATAAGAAGTTATTTTAAGATGTAAATAGTTCTTTATATAGTTTTTATTCACGAAAGTTTGGACTAACTTTCGCCACGTTTTCATCAGAAATCTGGTAATTTCAACAGGTAAAACGGACGAGAGGCAGTCCCATTAAATTGGGGCGCGCCTTTATGTCTTACCTGTGGGCTTACCAGAGCCTCTGATGGGGACGTAATAGGTTGCGTCCCTTTTTTATTATATAAACTAAATATGAAAAAAATATTATTAGTTTTTATTTTGCTCTCCTTCCAAGCCTGTAATAATAACAAAACAGAAACAATTAATTATGATTGGACAGGATTATACTTATTTGAAGACGGTTATGATAAACGATATGTAAAAATTCATCCGGATGGTACAGCTGTATTTAGTGCGGAGGATTATTTTGGTTTAATATATGTAATTAATTGTAATACAAAAGACAAAGATTCAATTATTGAGATTTTTTACAAGGGTATAACTGTAAACAATATTGCGGGACATGAAATTATTAAAAATGAAGATATGCCTCTTTATATTTTCTCTTATGAGCATGATTTACTATATACCCAAACACAATTCTCAGACCCACCTTTGGAGAAAAAATATATCTATTTTAAAAAACAATAATTTTATGATATAATAAACTTGAAAGTTAAATTTCAATAATTAAAATAAAATTAAAATGCTAAAAAAATACAAACCTGCTTTAATAATATTTGCAATACTGGTTTTAATTAATTTATTATTCCCACCTGTAATTCAAAAGTTCGAAAGTTTTTCAAGTACTACTTCATTTAACGATTATTTTCATAGTATATTCAAAATGACAGCTAATAGACAAATTAATATCCCAATATTAATAGTGCTTATATTAATTTCGTTTATAGTTTCTATTCTCATACAATTATTTGTTGATTATATGAATAAAGATATGGTTTCCGAAAGAAAAGAAGAAAAATGATAAAAATGCCGGTTTAATAATGCGCCGATAAAATGAAATGTGATTTGTGATTAAATATAAACCAAAGCCGGCAAAACTAATTTTTATATTTAAAGATTAATTTTAAACTAATATTACACCCAACCCATCTAAATTTCTTTACACTTTCCGTTAACAAATTATTTATTTTAAGTCATCTGAATTGTAAGGTAAAACGAAAGAATATTTATAAAATAAAAAAGAATTTAATAATACATTTTTAACTGAGATTTTAATACTTCTATTTCATTACTAATTTCCATTATTTTTGTATATTTGGTATCTCTCTTTCTTGTCTGAAAATCCGGAATTTGATCATATTCAGTATATAATTTGTCTAAATATTTGCTTTTATTTTCTATTAATCCGAAAATCTTTTTTACTTGATATTCTTTATTTCGTATAATTTCCCATATATTATCCATTTCATCTCTGATAATTTTTTGTTGCTCTCTATTAATTTTATAACTATGCCATTTAAATCCCTTTAAAATCTCCCGGGCCTGCAAATTTGGTAATCTTATTATTTGCATTCGAAGATTTGAAATATTTATAATTAATTCATCATACGCTTTATCGATTCCCAGAATAGAAATTTTTAACTCCCAAGACTTTGCATACAATATTCTTAATGAAGAGTTTAATATAGGATATTTATTTAATAGATTAATTAAATGTTGGAACAATATAGGTTTGCTAGCAAAAAACTCTGTCCCGTTTATTTGGATATCGTTATCTAGAAATAAAGCATATTCGGCATTATTATCTTTTATTTTACAAAGTAAATTTTCTATATGTTTTATTTCTTCATAGGTTAAACTATCGTCGTCCAAGCAATCAACAATAATTTTTTCAGTGTTTTGATTTCTCAATTTTAAGTTGAGTGTCACTTCTCCTCCTATTACAATAAACTTTATATCATCTTTAATATGTGCAATTGGTAATATTAAAGGTAAATGAAATTCTCTTTCATCTGATTTAACATTAAAAGATATATATTGTTCTGTAATTTTAGAGACTATAACTTTTATTTCGACAACACTCAAAAGTCTAGTTCTTTCATTTTCAAGTATTGGGACCAAAGAAAATATAGGTTGTTTTGAAATTTGAGTTATACCAATCTTAATTAAAGTAATTCTTTTATTTACTAATTCAATAAGTGAGTCATTTTGGAGCTCTATACTAATTTGATCAATTGGCAAAGAATAATTAAATCCTTCAATAGATACCATAAATCCCGCAATTTCTCTTAGTCCATTGGTACGTATATTAAATATTGGGCGTTTAATTAATGCTTCTACTTTTTCACCAAGTTTTAGATGTATAAAAAGACCTGGTTCATAATTTAAAAATTCATCTAAAACAGCAACCACCTTATCTTTCTTTTTTATCCATCTTTCAATAATTATATTTTCTTTAAAATTAATGCCTTCATTAAGCTCTGCTTTATATTCTTCTTCTAATTCAATTTTTTTATCTGAATGATAGATAGCACCAAATAAATCATCTAAAACATATGGATCATTAGAGTTCTCTGCAACTGGGAAATATCCTATAATTTTTTGGAATTTTCTTTTATCGTTTATTCTTATTCTGGAATTAATAGGAATTATTAAATCCGAAATACAATTTGAATAAGAATCAGTTACTGAAGAGTTGGAGTTATATTTTCTAAATGTATTTATTATATTTATAATCGTTTTTGTTGAAGATGAAGGTTTTATATATCTTATTAAAAAATTTGCAATGGGTACTTTGATTTTTTCCCCTTCAATAAAGATATCATTTTGATTTTGATCCAAAATTCCGACAATTGCCATTTTTTCATCAGTCCAATTACCAGCACAGTTTTCAGAAATTATACCTCTGAATTCATATTCTTTATTTTCAAATAGTATTCTATTTGATTTTGTAATAGTTACGACTCTATCAGGCCATGCTATAGAAGCTAAAACTCTTACACGAGAAATGAGATTTAAATTAATTTTCCGGATTTTGTTAATCTTTTTACCTTTACTAAATACCTTAATTAATTCATTCCTTGTGTTATCTAATAATTTGAAGTTTTCGTAATTTAATGGAACTTCTTTTAAAAACCATTCAATATATGATTTATTAAGATTGTAATCAAAAAAACTACCTTCATATAAACTATAAAGTTTGCACGCAAAATCTAAATCGTCACTGCAGCCTGCTTTAAAACTGTCTATTAATCTAATTTGATAATCTTTAGAGATAAGATTTAATTTTTTATTCCATTGCAAAAGACCATCTGATTTCCAATATAAAGCATTGCCCATTCTTGGCATCATACAAATTGCAGTTATAGCTTCTATAAGACAGCAATATTTATCTGCTAAAATTAAAAAGGAAGCAACATCTAACGCTCTTTGAGTTGAATTAAACTCAACTTTGTCTAAAATACTATTTAATGCTTTTGATAATCTGTAAATTTCTTTACCTTCTAAAGTAAAGTCATGTTCATTATCTATTATTTTTCTTTTTTTTATAACTTTCAATGCTCGTTGAAATTCTAATTCTCCAGGTTTTTCAAGCAAAGAAAACTCTTCAATATTATTTACACCATTAGCAAATAAATTTAGAATTATACTTTCGGCATTTGACCTTTTTATTTCCGGTGGAGTATGATTTGGAAAATATTTTATATACTGTTCCTTACTATATAATTTATGAACAAAACCTTTTTGAACTCTTCCTGCTCTACCCCACCGTTGCTTACTACCATCTTTTGAATGAAATATTGTATTAAGTTCCTGTCTGCAGGTTATAGAATTCCAATTTGATTGTTTTATTAATCCCGAATCAATAACATATACAACATCGGGTATAGTTAGAGATGTTTCGGCAATATTCGTTGCTATTACAATTCTTCTTTCTTTAATATCTCTTAAAGCCTCTTGAACCTTGTCATTTCCTAACCCAGTATATAATGGAAATACTTTAACATCTTTTCTATCCTTTAGCTTATCTTTTATCAATTTAACTGTATATTCTATATGTTCCTGACCATCAAGAAAACCAATAATTCCTCCATCCTTCGTATTATTAATCAATTCAATAACTTTTTGCGACATTAAATATGAAATATTTCTTTCATATTTTCTTATTATTAAATGTGCTTCCTGTTTATATTTTTCAATTAATGTGGCATCAAATTCTTCTGGCTTTATTTCTGAAGTTTTCCATGGAAACTCTTCATATCCAAAAGATTTTTGGCAATTAGAAAAATCTAAAAACTTCACGCTAAATGGATAAGAAAAATACTTTACAAAACTTTCGGCATCTATAGTTGCTGAAACAATAATAAATTTTAACTCAGGATATTTAAGTAATTCTCTTTTGACAAGTCCAAGAATTAAATCTATATTACAACTTCTTTCATGAGCCTCATCAATTATTATCATACTAAAATCTGAAATTTGCCCTTTTTCAAGCCAATTTATTAATGAACCATCCGTTACATATATTAATCTGTTTCTTTTTAGATCAAAATTATCACCTCTTTTTTTATTATTTCTATCACCATGCCTAAATCCAATTTCATAGCCCTCCCCAATACTTGACCCAATAAGTTTTGTACCTATTGTTTCTGGAATTTTCCTTGCTGCAGCTATCCTAGGTTGTGTAACAATAATTGGACCTCTTTTTGTAAAATGGTCAATTGGATATCCTTCTAGAGGGAAAATAAATTTAGAAGGGAGATAAGTTGATTTTCCAGTTCCAGTTGGAGCTATAATAACTAAGACTTGGTTTTGCTCTAAAGCTTCATAAACTTGCTTAATATGAAACTCTTTTATTCCAAAATCCATTCCAGAACTATTTGGTGTTCTTTCAATTTTTCTTAACTCTTTTTTATCATGCTGTATTTGTCCAATAAAGGGATAACCTAATATTGAAGATTTTAAATCTCTTTTTTTTAGCGCAAAATGTGATGAAACAATAGATTTTATTTCTAAAGCATGAAGTTTTCTGCAATCAGAGCATCGCTCAGTTCTACTTAATCCTTTTTTAAAATCTTTTTGTAAAGAAATATCAGAATATCCAAATTCTTTGTTACAATCCTTACATTTTTGTTTCCATTCTATTGTCATTTTAATACCATGATTTTAAGTCGGAGTAAATATTCCCTCCTTTAAAAATTTTTGGTGTTACAACAATCTTACCCCTATTTTCAGGTTTTAAAAGAATGTGCAATAGCGCACGGTATGTGCCTATAACCGCCGGTTCTAAACCTGTATGAAATAATTCAATATGTATACCATCAGTATTCTTAAGAATTTCATTAAAAAATTCTTCGGCAATTTTAAAACTTAAACTCTCTTGTTCTGATATTGTCGCTTCTTCTCTTCTACTAATCTCACTGTTTCGAATTATACAAACATCAACAATATTATCAAGCTCAAAATGTCTGTTTGAAATTAACGATACTTTGATAGTTTCTAACCTACTTTTAGGTTTTACCTCCAGCATAGAATACAAAGGGAAGGGTTCACTTATTGAAGCGTCCTGAAAAGCAAATTGAGTATATTTAGGTATAATATTAACTTTTATTTCCTTTTCCTTTTCAACTTCAATTTTCTTCATTATTTTAGGTTGATTGAAAAAAAGATTGATAATTTTAGACCATAAAGACTTATTCCTTTCTTCATTTGCTTTTACATCTATAACATTTTTCTTTACTTTATATTTTTCAATAATTGTAGGTTGTTTTTTGACATAAATATGTTCACGAAGACAAGAAATAAGACCTTCGTGCCTTAATAGAAATTCTGGTTTATTTTCTGATTCGATTAAATTAATCCATCCTATTGGAGTTCCTTTTTTAATAGCATTTAATATCTGTACATGAAATTTATTTTGGATATTATCAGGGCTGGTTAAAATTCCTTCATTAAATTCAGTTATATTGGATTTAGCAATATTCGTAGATAAATTTTTATTTTTACGATTAAATTTAATTGTTCCATTAGAAAATTCATTAAGAATGAAAACAATATTCATTTTTGAATCTATTAAATAACGAATATTTTCACTAAAATAGTTTATGAAAGATTCTAATTGAATTGTTTCTATAAAAGGTAATTGGATATCTTGTTCTATATTGAATGAATCCAATGCCTTTTGAAGTTCATTTTCATCGAATAATATTTCTTTCCCCTTTTGTAAGGCAAGTTTTTCTAATCTATAGCAAGAATTGTTAAAACGTTTCCGTTCAATCCCAATATCAATCTCTTTCATAATTTTTCGTGCTGAATCTTTTATTTGACGTACTACAATAGAAAAATAATCAGAGTTCCAATCCTGACTTGATACGGAAATAACACTTATTTTCATATTCTATATTGCCGAGCTTTTTTCATTTTATTAATTATTTCTTCATCAAGTTCTTCAGTAGAAAATGGAAGTATTAGATAAGATAATTCTTCGCTTGGGTTCAATGACATAAAAGTTGAGTGAAAATTCGGAATATTCAAAATATTATTGCAATATAAGATTATTTTTTGACCAGGTTCATTTTTTATAGTATTAATATCATCCATTACTTGTACATAAAAATTTATCCAATTGCTTCTGGGTCGTGAAAGTATAGTCAAACTTGTTTTTGGTTGAATATTAAAAAGTTCATTATTATACCCCCAATCAATAGAATAAAAATGATAATTTAAAAGTACAAAGAATAATTTATTTATGTTCACTTGAATATTTATTGAATCATTGTCTGAAACAGATTCTATTTTATCTTTAAACTTTGTTAAGGCTAAAGCACATCTTCCTAAAGAAACTGATTCAGAATAATTGATTCTATCTTCAGGATCATCTTTACCAAATATGACTTCTCTTACTCTTGTTGCATTTAATATTATCCAATTTATTTGTTCAATTGTCCATATTCGACAATTTATTAAAAAACATACTCCCTGTAGTGATATTTCATTCAATTTTGCAAATTGTTTGATTTTATTTATTACATCTTCTTGAATTCTTAGAATAGATGTAAAAATATTTATTGATTCTTCATGAGAAATCATTCCTTTATCCGAATTGCTTAAAATGATACCTGAAGAAGTTATAATATTTAATAAATTTTGGGGTATAGTACTAGAAACTCTCTTTTGTAAATTTGAATCAAATCGAGTGAACCTTATTTCCATTCCTGAACCATTCCTATATGCATCTGAAAGCAATAAAGCCAATAATGCTTTTGTACCATGTTCATCTTCATATTCCGGATGATTAGTGGATAGAAATACATCAACTTCAATACAATTAAATAATTCACTATATCTAAATGCAATCAATCCGACAATATAATCATGCACACAGCATCGGTGTATTCTCCAGTCTTTAGCTTTATAAGGGATATTGGTTTCTCCAAATCGCGAATAAGATTTAACATGTTTATTTGCAAATAAATTCTTAATTCTTTTAAGACCTTCTTTGATCTCTCTTTTTGAAATTTCAGATTCATTTATATATTTTGCAAATGAGTTATGAATAGGGTTTAGATTTTGAGAAGTATCGGTACTTATCTCAACTAAAGGAGCATCATTTTCAGTAGCATTATTTAAATCTAAACAAAGAAATCTGCAATCACAAATTCTAATAACTAAATAATTTAAATATTCAGGCTTTATCATTCTCAATAACACTGTAGCACCATAACAACTTGTAATATCTTCTGTTAAGGGAAGTCCTAATATAGGTAATCCAAAAACTATACAATCTGTTTTATTTAAAAGTAGGTCCTTATATGATTTTGGAAGGCGAATTTTTAATTCATTTTCTATGAATAATATATCTTCGTATTTTGACAAATTATCCTTCGAATTTAATTTTTTCACAATATCCTATTTGAGGGATATCATATTTTTTAGCTATTAAATTTAAATGGTCGACATCTAATACAGATTTTAACTCCTCAATCGATGCTGATATTAGAGAACCTTTTTTCTCAATATTTGCAAGGTATTCAAAGTTATTTTGCATGTCCAAATCTCTTGTAAGCCTATCTTGAAATATTAAAATATTATATTCATTAATTTTATTTATGAATGATTCTGAGAATTCAACATTTGAAATGAAATAATATCCATTTAAACTCCCATCTGCAAAACAATTTCTTATTTTTTCTAGAGAATTATTAAAAGAATCATTTTTAATACCATAATGAGTGCTTGTTTTACTATATTTAATATCTACACCTATATTGGATTGTTTTAAGTAAAGTTGAAGGTCTGCTTCTAAAGTTTTATTAGAAACATAATGCTCTCCAAAGTACTTTTGTCCAAATGATATTTTTAAATCATTTTTATCAATTATTAAATTACCTAATGAAGTATTTATTTCTTCTTTTTGAATTATGGCTGCTCCTAAAATTAATTCTCCTGCGTGTTGTAGAGGTGAAGAATATTCTCCTCTGGGTTTTGGAATGCTATGAAAGATCCCATGTACATTTGGGTCTACATTTAGAATTGTCAATAGAGCTTTGGGTAAGTGATTTAAGTCAGTGTCACTTAAATCATTTTTGAAAGCTTTTCTTAACAAATCATCTATAATTTTGTATTGGGGTTTTGAAGAATCAAAAATCGTTTTTTTAAATTCCTCAACATTATTTTTGATGTATAAATCAAGCATAGTCTGTGCATCATTTTCTGTATTTTTCAAATATCCAACTTTTAAAGAATTTTGAGCTTGAATTAAATCACTTTCAGTAAGATATAAATTGCAACCGTCCGCCATATTTTACGGAATAATTTGAATCAATGTGTTAATATAAAATATCTACGAGTTAACACACAACAATTACTTTATTATTTTGTTTAAAAAATCGGCACAACAGGTTTAAAATTTATATCATTATTATATGAACGTCAATATAAAAATATGAGTTTATACTGTTCACATATTTTTATAATTTCCAAGAGTAGTCTCAAATGTGCTCGATATCTATAAATTTTATTTAATACTCCATAAAGTTCATACTTTAATACAGCTTATAATTTTCCTATAATCATTAGCTTTTAATAACATCTAACATATAGTAAAGTTTAGAAATAAGATATAATTTATGGATTTTAGGTTTAAAATCATCATTTAAATTTTAATTATTATATATGGAAAGTATCAAATACGAAAACATTTTAACATTAAAGAATATTCCTATTCAATGGATTCCCTTTTTTGAATTATATTATCCAGATCTTCCTCATTTCCCTATGATCTATGTTCATTTTAGTTATGGCAAGGATAGAGTTTATGGATTTCCTATAAGTATTTCATTTAAAGAAGTAAGAGGTGAATTTTGTACAGTCGATATTTTATTTTTATCAAATAAGAATCTGAGTAATTCTCAAGATTTAAAAGAGAAAACAATTACAGAACTTGAAAATAGGTTTGGACTATCTGATAAAATATCAATTGATGATGTAAAAGTGTGCTGTTCAAAAGAAGAAAAATATTTTCCAGTGTTGAACCGTATATTTACTTTACTAGAAAATTCTTTTGGCAAGCATATACCTTTTGGAAGATATTATGAAGAAGTTTATTCGATTGTCCGGTTTGTAGCTGCATGGCAACCGAAAACAGGAAGACAAAGCGAAATGAGAATGCTTTACAATTTTCTAAGTATTTTTGGGGAAAAAATTAATATAGAAGGAAAATGGAGTTTTTATGAGTTTTATATTCTTCCTACTTATAATGATTTGCTATCAAATAATCTTAAAAATTTTCCAAAATTTTCTGATTTATTTGATACTATATTAAAAGTATATAATCATAGCTTTACTTCTATAGTAAATATTGATGGAACAGAATTTTCAAGTATGCATAAAGCATGGCCTAGAGATAAAGAACAATATATTAAAACTATTGGCTTAGAATTTGAAGACCAAAATATTTTAAATGCAAAGGAAAGACACATAATCGAAAGATTAATTGATGCATTTAACAGGCACCCGTGGAGAGCTTGTTATTTTATTTCTTCTATAATGTTTGCTTTTGCAAAAGATTATAAATTATGGGATAAAGATTTTTATATTAATTTTTATTTATCAAAAAAATTTAAAGGAGTTGCCCCAAAAGTTATTGGATGCTTTTTGCAACAAGGTTTCGGGAATATTAATGCTATTCCGATAGATATTTGGATTGAATCATTTGCCTTCTACGTTCTAGGATTTACTAATAATATAGAAGGATTTTTAAACTCATTTTCAAATTTAGGAAAACTTGAAAGAATAATTTGGTATGCAAGTCAAGCAAATAAGACTAATATGAAAAGTTTTTATTTTACTCAATGGTGCACTCGGTTTGGTACTAAAGGCAATAGTCAACTAAGAGAATCAAATCCAATCGCATGCTTTGAATGTGAATTACGCACATTATGTACTGGATATGGTAATATCGAAAATGAAAAAGTTTTAGTTGTTGAACAAAAAAATTTGGATATTGTGAAAGTCATAAACAGGAAAGGCGAAGAAACAGGTAATTTGATTACAAAAATCCCTAATAATTTAGCTAAAAAAATAACAGAAAATCCCATGTTTTTATGCGCAACTATAAATAACATTCCTAAAAAAATTTTTAAGATTTACACCTCGAATAACTATTTACTCATTGATGAATTTTCAGGATATTTATTAGATAGTCAAAAAATAAAAGCTGATGAGATAACAAATATTGAAAAAATTCGGAAAGTATCAGAATTTATTAAGGAACTTCCCGAATTTGAGTTTAAATAATTTGTTCTAAAATAGATTCTGCAATAGCCTTCCCCAAAAGCGGTGGTACTGCATTTCCAATTTGCATATATTGTTCTTTTTTATTACCAACAAATTTAAATGTATCTGGAAATGTCTGAATTCTAGCACATTCGCGTGGCGTTAACATCCTAATTTCTGTCTCAGAATATTTTACTAATGCATCAGAACCATCTTTCCAATATCGTGCAGAAATAGTATATGAAGGTTTATTCAAATCCAATATTTGCCATCCAAAACCATTTCCTTTTTTCCGGTTAACAGCGGTTCTTTTTATAAAACCTTCAATCATTTTTTTGGAATGGAAATACGATTTTTCAACTTCGTTTTTTTTAAACAAAACTTCTTTTACAGGTTTCCATTTTTTTAATGGAGGTTCAAATAATCCTTCAGCATTGATTTCAGAATGTGTTGGTTTAGGAAAATGTATCTTTTTATTTTTATTTGTTCCAATAAAAATTATTCGTTTCCTTTTTTGAGGTACACCATAATCTGAAGCTAAAAGCTTTTTATATTCAACGGTATATCCAAGTCTCTTAAATTCTGTTAATATAATAGATAATACATTCTGTCCAGAAGCAGTTTCCATAGTTAGTATACCGGGAACATTTTCCATTACGAAATAAGTAGGTTTTAAACCCTCAACTATTCTAACATATTCCATAAAAAGAGAATTTCTTGGGTCTTTAGGATCTCTTTGACCTGCCATACTAAATCCCTGACAAGGTGGTCCTCCAACTATAACATCAACTTCTAAATTGTTGATAATTTTTTTTATTTCATCAACTGTTATTTTAGTAATATCTCCACATATTGTTTTTGAATTTGTATGATTTAATTGAAAAGTTTCTGTAAATCTCTGAATGCTATCAATTCCTAATAGAGTTTTAAATCCTGCCATTTCAAAACCTTTACTTAATCCTCCCGCACCACAAAATAAATCAATTAATCTAGGTTTTCTTTTTCGTGCCATTAATTTTTATTTCCGTTAAATTATTAATTAAATTTAATAAATATGTTTGATTATTTTTTTTAATATTGCATTCCCAAATAATAAATACTTGCCAACCTAACTTTTTAAGAGCTTTAAAATGCTTAGCATCATTAAGCTTATTCTTTCCTATCTTATTTAACCACCATTCAGTTTTTGTTTTAGGAATAGAAGCGTATTGACAATTTTTATGTCCATGCCAGAAACAACCGTGAACAAATATAATTGTTTTATATTTTGGTAAAACAATATCAGGTTTTCCAGGTAAATTTATTACGTTTTTTTTATATCTAAATCCGTTTTTAAATATAAATTTACGAACTATCTGTTCTGGTTTTGTATCTCGACATTTTATTTGGGACATATTATAGCTTCGAGTCTTTTTATCATGTACGTCTGCCATATTTAGTATATGTATTTTATATAATAAAATACTTAATACTAATTTCATTCGTAATAGATTAATTTTTATATGAATTAAAAGTATAATTAACCCATTACCAATATTATGCCATAAAAATTTAAAAATTGTTAATGGAATTCTTTAATTATTATAATATGTAAACGAATGAAGAATAAGGATTATCCTTTTGGTTATTAGTTACATGAAATTCCTCTTAAATTCTTTCAGCAATTTATCAGAAATTCTTTCAGCGATTTTTCAAAAAAGTGGGTAATTTCAGGTAAAAGCAGGAAGGACGCGATTTTAAAACATTGAAAAACATTAAAAATTTCAATATTTTAATATGCGTCCTTAGCTCAGCTGGTAGAGCAAATGACTCTTAATCATTAGATATAGTATTTTATAAATCTTAGATATAAAAAGTAAAGCCCTGTAATATAATACACTTACAGGGCTTTTTATTTCAAGGAAATGTTAGAATTATGAAAGTGTCAGCGATTTTGTCAGCGATTTTTTAAGAAACGAACACTTTATTTAAATCTTCTTTCAAGTTTTCAGCTTTAACTTTTGCATAATATTTTATTGTCGTGGCAACAGATTCATGTCCTAATAAATCCGCAACTTTAGTCCTATCTATTCCTTTAGAAGCTAAATGTGTCCCAAAAGTTTTCCTGAAAGTCTTTAAATCATATCCTCTTTCTTTAATATTTAATTGCTTCTTTATTCGAATCAATCTCTTGCTAACAATGCTTATATTAAAACCTTCAAATATTAAGTCCTCCGGTTCAATCTGATATTGCATAATATCAGTCAGTATGAATTTCCTTAATTCATTATATATTGGAAAGTAGATTTGTTTATCGGTCTTTGAAATCTTTATAAATAATAAATCCTTTTCTAAATTCATATCCTTAAACCGAAAATTTAGAACATCTCCTGGCCGTTGCCCGGTTAATAATAACATTTTAAGAAAACAGTAATACTTATGGTCTCTTTGTTTAGCAAGCGAGAGTATATTCTCTATCATATTAGAATCAAAAGTTTTGATGAGTTTCTTAGGAGACCTAGGCATAAATTTCTTTGGAATTGGTGATTTTAATATATATTCTTCTTCGACAAGAAAGTTAAAGAAAATTTTAAAATATCTTAAATATGATCTAACTGTTTCAATACTACGATTAGTTTTTAATTCAGAAATAAGCAATTTAATATCTTCTTTAATGATATCTTTTATATTTTTTTGCGGAGATATATATAAGCTGATTTGACTAAATGCTGTTTTAAAGGATAGTAAATGATTTTTAGATTTGCTTAATAAATATTCAACATATTTTTCAGAAGCCGTTTCTAATGACATTCCTTCTGTTTTAGTTATGAATTTATTTTCATTACTTTTAATTAACAATTCGATTTTAAGCTTAATTTTTTCAGCTTCCGTTTTAAATATTTTGGTGGCGGGTAATTTTGTGTTTTTGGTTTTTTTCTTACCGTTTAATACATAATCAATATACCACCTCCCTCTTTTTTCGTATAAAGTTGCCATAGTTTAAATTCTTTAATTATTGATAATAGAATCGATTTCATACTGAATGTTTTTAAATTTATTTTTTATAAGTTGGTTAACATTTCCTTTGGTTTCATTGATGTATTTCCAAAGTTCAATTTTAGGAACCATGATCTTATTGCCAATTAACTTATAACCAATCTGACCGTCTTTGATTAAATTTAAGGTTTTGCAATAAGATAAGCCTAGAAGCTTTCTTACCTTGTTAACTGATAAAAGTTTAAACATAGAGTCCTGTTCAAGTTCCTTATTCAAGTTAAAATTTGATGATTTACTTGATTCTATTATTTCGTTCATTTTAATTTTTTGAACTTTAATTTCTTCATTCATCTTATACCATAAAAACATGTTTACCTTAGTAATGAATTAGCAATGGGTTTATTATAAGTCCATCAATTCATTTTCTCATATATAAATAAAGGATAACATTTTTCAAATTGAACAACTATCTAACAAATTAAAATTTTGTTTTTCATATGGTTTTTCTTAGCTTTGAATGTTAAGCCCCTAAATAAGTTGTTAAAGGTTTATCGTTTAATTCTTCCAATTCTCTTTCCAATTCATAATACACTTCTTTAAACTCATTCATTTCATTTTTAGAATTTATCTGTTTTAGATAATGACTTAAAAACTCAATTATTATAAGACTGATTAGTGATTTTGTCATAAATTCTTCTCCGAGTCTATTTCTTCTGACTCTTTCATTAAAATCCTTATGTTTCTTATAAATGACGACCTTATTATTTACAAGTATTGAAAGAAGAGCGGTATTATTTTCATCGTTCAGCGGTTGCGCATTTCCTTCAATTTTAATTTTAATTGAGGAAATTTCATCTTGAACAGGGTTTACGACTAAAGTTTCATATTTATAACTATCCGCTGATATAATATTACTACGCAGAGGATTTGCCTTCACTCGGCGGCTCGTCCGTTTTAATCTACGTTGATCTGGAGTTGCTTTTTCTATTAACTCAAATTGAATGCATTCTATTTCATATCCTTTATCATCTTCGTTTATGGTTACAATATCCCCGCTTTGAGGTTTCCTTTTAATCTTTTGTTTGTTTTTAATTGAACATTTAATTTTTTCATTTATAATATCCTCTAGCCGGTTAAAATGTGTTGTTATATTTTTTTGATTACATATGTTGATAAAATCAATAATAACAGGTTCAAGTTTTTTTAGTTGGGTAAAAAACCTTTTTGTATCTATATCATTCTTATAAGTATTTCTTGTTATCACAGGGCTTAATATATCAGCTGTATCTATATAACCTGTTAATTGAGGATTAGACCATATGAGAGTTTTATTATTGGAATCAAATAAAGATATTTGATTAACATCATTAATCCTTCTGCCTTTGGAAAAGAATGCTATAGGCCTTTTAGTAATTCTTTGAGAAGTATATTTCAAAAATATTTTAGCTTTCTTAATTATTGTGTTGCTTCCTTTGCCGATTTTAACGGTAAATTCTTTTGTAAACTCACTACCTTGATGAATACCATACATATAGGGTCTACATTGGGTTTGTTTGTTATTTCTCAGCAATTTTATTTTCAAAGGTGATTCCCTAAGTATAAGGTCAAAATGATGCGAAATAAAAATTCCTAAATATAAATCTCTAAAATCTTCCCATTTTTCTTTGTCAAATCCGCTTAATGTGACTTCTGTATAATGTTCGGCAAAATCTGCTCTTACAGTTGTGATATTTAGGTTCACATCTGAAATACTTTTCTTTTCAAAGTCATTTCTAGTAACTGTAACTTTTTCAGCAAAGTTTTTTCCTTTGAACTTAGTTATTATATCAAGTCTGTTGCAGACAGCCATAAAAGAATATATTCCAAAACCAAAATTCCCATTTGTCCATGATTGAGATTTCTTGTTTGAGAAACCTATATTTTGTAAAATATCTATTAATTTAAAAATCCCTTTACAGTTATCTGTTATTGTTATGCTGCCTCCCGCATAATTACTTCCCCGAATATTAATGATAATTTCAGCATCGTTTTGATAAATGGTTTTATGGGTTAATGGATTAATTCTTAATGACGCAGCATCAATTGAGTTATCAATGTATTCCATCAAGACGCGATATGTATCAGTGTAAGTAGATGCAACACTGGAAATTATTACTGGTGATATAACAGGATTAAAGATCATATTTTATAGTTTTTAAATAGAAAATCCGGTTGCTGCCGGATTTCTAGTTCTTATTTTCAATAACGTTTTCTTAAAATATTATTAAACCTTGAGTCAAATTCGTCTGACAATTTAATTTTTGGTGCAATTCTCTGATTGAAAGACTATTCTATTGGTTTTACCTTCTTTAATTAATTCAATTGATTATGCATCAATGTTTAGTCAAAGAATTTGACTCAAAGATTTAGAATTAAGATCACTATTTAATATTTATAGTGAACTTAACAATTTCTTATTCTCCTTTCCCACTTTAAGGTCTGTTTGAGTGTTCGATTGTAGATTATTTCCTTTTTCATCTTTACTACCTTCTGCAACAGTTTCAGATACAACCATAGTGACCGTTTCTTTTTCCTTCTTCACAGGCTTATCAGTTGAGGCACCGGACTGGTCAGCGTCCGTCTTTTTGTCTTTCGCTGCCTTTGAAGATGCTGCACCTAATGACGGAGCTTTGGAGGAGGTTTTCTTTCTATTAACCTTTTCTCCCTGGAAGCTCGTGCACAAGCCATGTTTTTTTAAGAGCTTGGCATCGAGTTTTGTGTTTCCAAATAAGAGATTCCTTAAACTTTCATCATTGAGTTTTGAAGCGCTTTGTTTGCAAAGTACTCTTTCAAGGAGTTCTAATACCTCAGGATCATTGAGAACAGCTGGATCAATACTAACAGCTTGTCCTGGTTCGATATTTCTGTTCTCTTTTTTCGCAGAACAGAGTATCAGCATACCTTTCAGATTCAAATTAGAAACTGCCTTAATTTTTGCATTAGGCAAGGTATGCTTAATTCTATTGCTTAGTTCTTCAACATCGTTGTAGCTAAGCTTTTCACATCCAAAGATTAAAATTTCTTTATCATTTGGATCTTTTGCGGCTCTTTCAATATTTGATAAGAGCTTAGGTAACTCTGAAGAGCTACCTATTGTTATTATAGTTTTCATAATTTTCATATGAATATTATAAAAAACACTGCTTTTGCAGTCGTTTTAAAAAATAAATTATTAAATTTGTGCCATTATCCTTTAACACAGAAATGTAAAATCTGAATATTATAAAAAACACTGCTTTCTGCAGTCGTAAATTATAAATTATTAAATCTGTGACTTAGATTATTGGTACACGGAATGTTACATCGTGTGAGATTTCGATTTATGAACAATCTTCGAAATTTAGTATCGGACTAACCATGCCGATTGTAGGTTGAGGTTAACTTCTCTTTTATTCAGTGGCATTTCGCTACTGCCTCAAATTGATTTTTGCGATATTGTTATAGAACAAAATTAAATTATACTGATACAAAGCTAATAAATATTTCTTTATTTGTCAACTACTTTATTAGATACTTAATTAATTATGGTGTTCGGAAATTTTGTTAGACAACATTCAAATGCAATATTATAAGGTAAAGATAAACTATGCTAACAAAGAATAAATTTATAAACTATAATTTAAGATTGAAGAACACTGAAAAGCTTAATATGGTAATTTCAGAACTTAAGGTCATAAACAAGAAAACTGACCAAAAAAAGGAATTTCTAAGCTGCCTAATAGCAAACTTGTTTATTTGCAAAAAGTCCGGGAATGAGCTTATGGTTTCTAGGGCGAAGAACTACTATGCATTCATACCCCCGAGATATAAGCAGAATATACAGAATTACCAAACAAGCGTTGAAATATTGGATAAACTAGAAAAGAATGGTTATATGGTCCGGCAGCTGGGAGCAAAAGGTGAAAAACCGGATTCATACATAGGAACTGATAAATTGTTTAAAATTTTGAATGATTCAGCTGAAATTGAAGAATGCATACCATATGAAAGTATAATCCTGCGAAAGAATGATAACGGTAAAAAATCTGATATAGATTATGTTGATACTGCCTTGACTATGAAACTCAGCGAAGAAGTGAAACTAATTAATAATGTGAGAGCTAAGAATAAGGTTTCATTGAAGAATGTACCGGCGGATTTATTGAAAGATGGAAATGCATTGTATTTTGCTGAAAAAATCGAGAGGAAGGATAAAAAGACAAATATTGACCTTAGAACTACTTATCTTGTCCGGATATTTAATGACAACTTTTTACACGGCGGCAGGTTCTATAGAGGAGTCGAAAGCAATATGCCTAAGGCAATCAGGAAGTATTTAATGATAAACGGTAATGAAACTGTAGAGCTCGATTATAAAGCTTTGCATTTAAATATGCTGTATCATAAAGAAGGAATAAAACCAAAGACAGACCCGTATGATGATTTGTGTAAAAGGATGCCCAAGCTCCGTTCCATATTTAAGCTTCTGGCTTTAACTTGTTTAAATTCAGTTGATGAAAAAAAATGTATACAAGCATTCAGAGAAGAATTAAAAACCGGCGGCCTTCAATCACTGCTTCCCGATTTAACAGACCGAACGTTGAAGCCCATGCTTGAGTTATTCAAAGATAAACACAAAAAGATTGCCAAGTATTTTTTCACCGGGATTGGCTTGGAACTTCAAAATATGGATGCTGAAATTGCTCATGAGATACTTTTGCACTTTGCTAAAAAGGGGATTATGGTATTGGTAGTTCATGATTCATTCATAATTGAAAAACAACATGAAAATGAGCTAAAATTGGTCATGAGGAAAATTTACAAAGAAAAGCTTAGATTCTCCCCTGATATAACAATTTCGTAAAGATTCTTACCTTATTATGGTGAGAGATATACTAGATGGATACATAGAGGGAGAAGAAGAAGGATTGGAAAGGAGAAAGGATGAGAGGAGGTAATGATAAATATGATGATAGAATATGATAGATAAATAATGATTATTAAGTATATGATATAAAAAATATAAAACAATAAGATACGAATTAGATATAGAAAAACATCCTCTAAATAAGCAGGATGTTTTTTTGTTTTTTTATTTTCTTACTTCTATTTAATCAGCATCATTTTTTTAGTCTCAACAAAATTGCCAGCTTGAATTCTATAAAAATAGATTCCACTGGCAAAATTTAGCCCATTAAACACTGCTTCGTAGGTGCCGGCGGTTTTTTGTTCATTTGCTAATGTCATAACTTCGCGACCAATAATATCATAGACCTTAATCTGAACTAAGCCATCTTTAGGCAATTGGTATTTAATAGTAGTTACCGGATTAAATGGATTCGGGTAATTCTGCTGAAGTTTATATTCCATTGGAACAGTTGTATTACCACTATTATCACTTACGAGGCTCATTCCACCGCTTAAAATTAAATCTTCGACCAATTTTTTGTCTTTTTCAGCTTTCGTGCGTAATCTCGCATTTCTAATATTATCAAGGCTTCGCTGCATAATGGTTTGCTGTTGTTCTGTATATATCTTCTTTTCAATTGTGCTTCTATCGTTTGCAGTAATGTCTTTTTTCGCTAAGACAATCTTTTCGGCAGTATTGTATTTATTTACGATTTTATCATCATATTTTGCTTTTAACTTTTGAAGTATTGGATCTCCTGAAACGATTTTATCCATTCTAAACAATCTTTTTAATTTGTACTCTTCAAACGAAAGTTGTTCTTCTTTTACTGAACTTCCTCCACCAAGTAATTCAGCTAAATCTTCGTAATCCCAGCTGGCATTCAAACGGATTACCGGATCAGGATGGTATTCTACTAAAAATTCATAACCGTCCATTGCTTTATTATAATCTCCTAATTGTGCTTCGCATTCTAATATTACCTGATATGCGGCTGATTCAACTCCTTCATCATAATTTTCACTTGAGATCAGATTGGTCATGTAAATCTTTAATTCACTATATAAATTATCATGATTTACAGAGCCAGTATCTAATGAACCATAACATGCATTCAAATTCCATATAGCATCTATGAGATATGAACTGCTTAGATAGTTATCTATTAAATTTTTATTTACATATATTGCGTTCACATAATCATAGCTATATTGATAATATAATGCCTGATTATACATTATTTCATCATCATCTTGTTCCGAAAGTGTTCCTGTTTCGGAAGTCCATATTGTATCGTATATTCCATTGCCACGATTTGCAATGTTATAACCATCATAAGAAGGTGTTGTAGAACAATTGTATGTCGGGTCAAGCGCAGGTACTATCGGAGTAGAATTATAATGTATATTTGAAAGACGTTCTGGTGTAACATGAGTCCACCCATTATTTCTACACATGTACGTATTATCCGTAATTGAGGAAACGCCCAATAAATGGTTTCCGTTAGTAGATGAAATTAAGTTGAAACAATTTTTACCATAATCCAGTAATGGTAATCCCGCACCATTAAAAGCGAGGTTATTTGCATTATTAGAGGTAACCCAATTAGCGCCTCCTTCCCAAACAAAATCTTCTCCATTAATTATCGGAGACATATTAACTGTTGATAAGGCTAACACATTGATGTTGTCTTCGTTACCATTTATCGCATTATTAAATAAACTTACATCACTTAAATCAATTCTTAATGCCTGATTTATATTTGTGTTATTGAATAAATTATTTTTTATTCTTCCATTTACTTTTTTAGTTATAATTCCATAATATCCGTTAGCACTTCCTGCAAAGATATTTTCTGCAACATAATAGGTTAGAAGCTCAGAATTCATAAGTGCCATCCCTATAGTTCCACCATAAAAAGTATTACCTACAATATTTACATATGTTGGAGGTGCCTCACTAAAAGGATCTACGCCAAATGAATTTTTTGTATGAATTCCAAATGAACCGGTTCCTATATTAAAAGTATTATTCTTTACTAACAGGTTAAATACATTCTCAGCATATATACACTTTTGACCTCCGGAAGGCAAGTTAAACGTATTATTAGTAATTCTAATATTTCGGCTAGCTGTAATTGAATCACTTTCGATTGTAATTTGATTCTCACCAGAATTAAATGTACAGGAATCAATAATAAGAGTATCAACAATAGCAACAGATCCACTGTCACTTGCAACTATTCGTATGGGTGAACTAGTGTTTTCAAATGTACATTTTTTTAAATGACCATTAGCTGATCCTCTAAACTCAATGCCATTCCAAGAGGTTGCTGCATCATCTTTGGTAAATGTAACGTTACTACCATTTGTGACAATTAATTTTGCAGTCTCATCAACAATTATTTTAGCATCTTGAGGCATTTTAATCTCAACATTACCATCTATTGTTACTGTTGCACTATCAGTTATTATGATGTCAGATTCAAACTCCATATTTCCATTTATAACTAAATCAGCTGCAATTGGGAATAAACACGCATACTGGTAATATGGTTGGTACAATCTGACATTAAATGCTCCCATATCAGACGTTGCTACCCAAACAGAGAGGGGAGTACAATCACGCGAGATTCTTAGAGAAGAAATTCCTGTTACATAATCCATGTCGGTGATGACAGAAAAATTCGCTCCGCCATCATATGAAACATATAATCTATCTGCTGCATCAACTCCATCTCTTTTTCCATATACACATATAACTTTTCGTCCTAATTTATCACTAATTGCATCTACCTGCCTTGCAGAAGAAAAAAAGGAGTGTCTTGTCCATGAATTTCCAGTATTAAATCCGTCATAATCGGTAGAGTATAATCCACGTTTCCAATTATTAGTTAATTGATCAGGAGTTTGCTTTATTGCTATAAAAAGTTGATCTGGTCCTGTTGCCCAATCAGCATATTTTAGACAACCTTCACCTTTAAACTTATCATCTCCACTTGGGTTGCCGACAACATTGCTTTGAAATTCCCACGATTCACCGTAATTTGGACTCATAAAAAAACCACCACCTTCTTGAGTACCAGAACCAAAGCCTTCCAAATAAAGATATTTTTCACCCGGTGTAGCACTATTGCTTAAATTAAATTGATTTTCAAATAATCCAGATATATATCCATTTTCACCAAAAGTATTACCTGCTGAAATTATTGCATTCATAAACATATTATTTGTAATATTATCTTCTTCTTCAGCATTATAAAAAGAACAAGGAGACCAGTTTAAACCACCATTTACACTTCTGTAAACTCCTAAACCAGACGTTATATTAGGCGTTGATTTACCACTACTCGGACCCAATAAAACAATTAACCTATCATTATTTGTATTAAAATCATAATCTATAATTCCATCGGGAAATGATCTATTTGTTGCTATAAAAGGACTATACGTTCCTCCTATTTGCGAAACACTAGACGGTTCGCCATATATATTTGCGGTTCTTTTATACATGAACGCTGAATTATCATATACATTTCCTCCAATACAATATGATACATTTGGTTGACTGTTAATAGTAGAATGTAAGATTCTTCTAACATTGGGAATCTTTGTATCATATTGGTTTCCAAATTTGGTTTCTTGCCTGTCATATTCAAGTGGTGAAGCTGAATAACTCATTGCTCTTTTTTGTCCAACATTTCCCATTGTCCAGTCTGACATTGGAAAATACATATTACTAAAATGTTTATAATTTACAGATACGTCATACAGAACCGGAAAATTCATTCCAACAGTGGTATATGCAAATTTTTTATTACCAAATAAAGTAGATGATGTAGGAGCGTCATTATTAATAGTCTGAATCATTCCGGCGCCACCTGTTACATACCATGTATTGGTCATACTTGAATTGTAATTTCTAACAATCATGCTTATACCTGATTCAAGATGCGTAACGGTGCTTATTGGAAATTGATGTCGTGGATAACTAGTATTTTGCGTGTTTGGATCAAAATATAATCTTATAGGATCATTTGGATTACCGGATGTTTCTCCCACAAAACTTGCTCCGTCATTCGTGCTTTTCATTGTAGGTCTTAACACTCTACCAGCTAAAAGTGTATTTTCATCACTTCCTGCAAAACTAAGTAAACACATATTATTACTTGAATATCCATAATTTGTAAAATAAGAGCTTGTAATATCGCCTTCAGAAATCGTTCCTGAAGCATATTCATTAACTTCAATTTTATATAGTCCGGTTGAAGTTGAACCTCCTCCCGCATAAGCAATAAACACAACTAATTTATAGTCATTTCCACCTAAATGAACTTTTTTTAAAATTACTCTTCTTGCGCAAGGTAAATCAAATTTTGTAAAGTTGTAACCACCACTACCATTAGGTATTCCTCTTAATACCCCACCAAAATTATTTCCACTTGTTTTATGTGTAAATGCTATCCAAATTTCATTACTACCTTTTGCAAATGCAATACTTGTAATCGTATCGTTAACACTTAAAAATCCACTTCCATCAAAACTATTTATTCTTATAAAATTTGCTCCATTATCAACACTTTTAAATAATCTAGGAACATCTGTATTACTTGCTGATAATCCAGCAACAAAAACAGGATAGATTCCGTTTTCTGTATCAGGTTTGTATTGGATGCATTCACCTCCTTGCTTTATATGAGGAACATCACCTGCAAATCGGGGTCTATTGCTTGAACCCACATTAAAAGTTGATTCAAACCAATTATCTCCACCGTCAGTAGAATAATAAACGCATTTATTATCCCTATCTCTTGCATCATAAAAGTCTGCTCCTCCCCAACAAGCAATTATATAATTAGAGTATTCGGGGTTCATTGCAAATCCTTGAGTAACAAGTTCGGATTTAAGTAAAGAAGTATGATTCCCAGTTGGAATAGTTGTATAATTACTAATAAAATTCCAATTAACACCATTATTAGTTGACTTATAAATTCCTCCAATATCTGTTTTCGCATACAAAATCTGATTGCTAATGTTTCCAGTGTTTTTTGCTACATAAATACCGGTTACATACCCGCCAGCTTGAAAATTTACTTTTGTTATCTGAGCATAACAAACACTCTGAAAAACAAAAAAAAGCAGTAAAACTTTTAGTGTTTTCATAATTGAGTTTTTAAAGTTTATAATTTAGTTTAATTTAAAAAATAAGGGCAGGACAGTATAATTGCTTTATAAGCATTATATATTTTCCTGGGGAGGAAAGGTCTTAGCCCTTATTAAAATTATTTATTCTACTTCAGCAAAATCATTTTCTTTAAATCGAGTTTTTTTCCATCTTTGTATAAAGAATAAAAATAAATTCCGCTAGCATTATTAAATGCATTCCAAGTTATTTTGTAATTGCCAGCTATTAAACTTTTTTGAATTAATTTTCCAATAATTTTCCCGGTTATATCATAAATTTTTATTTCATAGAACCCTGATTCAAATATATAAAATTCTATATTTGTTGATGGATTGAAAGGATTTGGGTAATTTTGTAACAAACTAAAATTTTGTAAATATTCTGGTGGGAATATATTAACTATTTGATTATATTTTATACAATAAATATCAGTTGAGTAATCTATTATGTTCCCATCACAAGCAAGGAAGATATTTTCAAATTTGTCTATAATTATTTTCTTCGCTGTTGTTCCACCTCTCCCTTCAAATAAGGGAGGAATATAAGTTGTTTCCCATACAGTCTGTCCGGTTGAATTTACTTTTACAGTATATGTTTTTTTATCTATACTATGACCAATGCTATCAAACGTCCATTTATAACCCGTTGCATAAATATTATTCTTATTATCAATATCTATTGAATACAATACGTCTTGGCTTCTTCCTCCAAAATAATAATCTCCGTTCAACACCCCAGCAGAAGAATATTTTAAAATTAAAAAATCTTCACCATTCGAATTACCATTACCCATATACATAACACCTCCGATAATAAAATTCCCATTATTATCCATCTTCATATCTATGGGAGTAAAATCCGTATTAGTCATTAAACTATCATGATAATATTTATACCACTGAAGTTTTCCCAAAGAATTGTACTTAATCAGAATTGATTTTGCATTTATTATTGTACTCGGTAAATAATACATTCCTGAAATATAAACAAATCCTTTACTATCACATAATATATTTTTTGAATAAGAGTGGGTTTGAATATTTGCAAAATCTCTCCTCCATTCAAATAAACCAGTTGGTTTTAGCTTTGTAACAAAAATGTTTGATGTATCCCCAATTGAAGCCAATGCATCTGAACCGCAAAAATACACATTACCTTTATAATCAAAACATAAATCATTCAATTCGGCATTATTAATTTCGGATAACGGATGGGACTCTTTATATTGCCAGATTGTGCTAAAATTTATATCTAATTTTAAAATTATATAGTCCTTAATATGCGTTGCTATATTAGTATATGTGCCTGCGACATATATTTCGTTATTCTCATTTACTTTAATATTTGTTGATGTTGAACTATTAAATATAACATCTAATTTTTTACTGGCAATTGAATCTCCATTTTGGTTATATTTTATAAAATATAAATTACCTTGTGTAAAAAAGATATTTATGTTTCCTTGTTTATCAACAAATACATTTCTTATCCAGTTTTGTCCTTGGGTCATATAATGTCGTTTCCAAACAATACTTCCTGCTGGATTAATCTTTAAAAGTATTACATAATTAGCTTCTGCACCTAATAAATAAGTATTACCAACAGAATCTCTTGCCATATCAATAGTATAATTAAAATCAGTTGTATCAGAAATATAATCAGATACCCATTCGACTTTTGGTTGTGAATAACTAATATTAAATGATAAAAAGAAATAAAGGAAAAGAAAAATAAGAAATTGTTGTTTGGCGGAATATATAAACATTATTTAAACTACTTTAAATTGGCACTTCAACGCTTTACATTACAACCTATAAAAACTTTCATTAATTGTCAATTGAGAATTAGTTATTTAATAATAATAAATTATTTTTTTAATTATAGTGCCATTACTATTTAAAAATTACCTAATCATTCTCGCTCGCAACCCACTTCCTTTTTCTCTGATTTTATTGCCCCATATAGCAATTCCATAATTATATGTAGTTATGCGTTTTGAAGTCAAACTTTGATTTTCCCAATCATGCCATCGGTAATCAAGTTTATCAATTGGAATAAAACCTCTTGTTTTATTTAAAGAAGGATCTTCAAAGTAAAAGTTGTTGGAATCATAACCAATCGCAGTAATCCAATGACCGTGTTTCCACGATCTCTCATATTTATTGATATTTTTAATCTTCCATCCCCAGGCCTGCAACATTATCATGACTGTCTTTTTTTCATCGATGCACTTCTTTAATTGCTCTGTAGTCATCGGGCGGAATTCTTTATATTTCAACTTATATTTCTTAAGCACTTTTACTATTTGATAAGGATCGGTTCCATTTTCTGTCATATTTAATTCACAGCCAACCTTTCTTTCACCAATTGGTCCCTTAGCATAATAATTTAATATGGATTGCAAAACGGCCGCGCCGCAGGAATAACCAGTTTCTTGCCATGTATCCGGTAATGGAATTTTAATTATATTTTTGGGGATTCTTTTTATTATAATGCTCATAAATATTATTATAATGACAATTTGAATTACCCTATTCTTTTTTGTAAATGATGTGAATTATTTTTCCAGCCAGCTAAACTTTTTGAATTTACATATTGTATTTTTAAATCAGGAAAACTATCAACAAATTTTATTTTTTTATCCGGAAATGAATCAGAAAAAAACCAAATACAGTCACTTCCGATTGCTTCAGATTTTGATTTAGTAACATAAACGTAAAGATCGGGGAAGGAGGTTACTATCTTAACCTTAAAATCTGGAAATGATGTTACTTCTTTCACTATTGCCATTTTTGTTTTGTTTGATTTATAAAAAAATCTAATAGTATATTTTGAAATGCCTTATTCCTGAAACTCTCTCTCTTCTAAAACTTCCTGAACATCAACAGGAACAGCTGTCAAAAAATCATATCCGGTTGAATACTCAACAGCATCAATCGTCGTTATATATCTCTGCCATTTATGTTTCTTAATTCCTTTCTTATTAGGCATCATAACTGCAATAACCTGCGTATTTGAATCTACATCGGCCAATCCTTCTCCTTTATTTAAAATCACAATTATCTTATAACAGCTGTCAGGAATTGTAACTTTTCCTTTGCCCTTACCTTTAAGCTTTCTGTCATTATCATAAACTCCGCCGGCGATTATATAAAGCTCTTTGTCTTGATCTATTGCCAGATCATTGCAGTAAAACTCAAGCTTAACCCATGGTCCTTTATTAAGGTCCGCTCTTTGAGGAAATACATTAGTTAATATAAATGTAGATTCATTGTCCTCAATATTTTTTGTTCTTTGCTCACTCATTACCATATGACCTCTTTCATATCCTGAGTTTGTATAATCATTGTGTTTTGCTCTATAAAATCCATCAGGTAATGAATTATCTCTGAAGAAAGAACCTGAATGCCGCGGCGCATCTCCGAACCAATCTTCGTTTAAGTTCCAGCAAGCCCAATTGGAAACATTTTTATTTTGGTTATAGCTTAATACATATTGGTCTCGTGTAATTATATAATCATCGGAATTGTCATTGTCAGTTGGAATTCCCATAACAACATGAACTTCCCATGGTTGGGGAATATAATTACTTTCTGAAGGTTTTCCCGTTATAGAAAAAGATAACCCACACACTAAAATAACATATGAAAAGATAAATATTTTAATATTTTTCATTTTGAAATATTTAATTAAATGAAAATTCCATTATTTTTTCTTATCTCTCAAGATTGTTTCGCCTTTTACAAGCCATGAAACACCAAAAGCCCAGAGCGCTAATGTTTCTAATAAAAAGACAGGATTTAAATTGGATATAAAAGTATTATCCTTAAAGAATAATTCATAAACAGGGATCAATAATATAGATAAGATCATAATCCACGCACAAATTCTGTACACAGTGTTTCTTTTTTTCTTTTGATTCGTCGGATGGGGAGCGCTTTTTGTAAATAGGAAGTATGACATATATGCGAGTATGATAAAAAATAAAGCAGCTGAAATAAAATGTATATTGCTAATGATTGGCTTACTTTCTGTCGTAAGCACAATGCAGCTGTTCCTGTCGATTCCATAAGTTGTCGGGAAAAATGCAATGCCAAGAGCACATACTGCTGCAATGTTGCTCATCACAGTATCAATAACTTCATTACCCTTATATGTAAATAAGAATAATGCAAAAGTAAAAAGTATCGCAATAAAAACATGACCTGTCACAGTATAATAATAAGCACTCATTGAACGCTCTATAGTTGAACAATTGCCAAACCAAATTGTGCCAATTGCTAAAATAAATGGCAGAAATAATGCAAGAAGCCCTAGAATTCTTCTGATGGTTATATATGAAATAACCATAGATGAATTATCTTTCTCAAGAAACTTTGTATCCAAACTATAAACTATTTAAGTTTAATAACGGTTTAAAGTACTATTATCGTGATGAAAAATTGTTCGACGCAACCTCAATGCGTTTAAATATGGTATAAAATAATAAATACTATTTATATAAAAAACACTTAATATAGACTAAATTTGTATCTAAAACTTAAAAATCTAATAAAGTATATTATTTCTTAACCGGCTTTGGTTTATATTTAACCTCAAATCACATCTCACCTTTCGGCGCATACTAGAGCCGGTTATTTCTTCCTTTTGGGATAATTTTAACTTTAGCACCGATTTTAATAGAATTAAATTATTAAATGGGAAAAAGAATGAAAAATTTAATGCCTGATTCAATTCAACCAGTCGAAACATCTACTTGGATTCACTATCAAGATTCCATTATAATCTTTTTAGATATTTTAGGATTTCAAGATTTAATTAATGAATCATATTCAAATAAACCGAAAAGAGGAATAAATAAAAAAATAGCTGATATTTATGATGGTATAATGACAATTCGAACGATATTGAAAATTGATGAACAAGAGGTAATAGGCACTAAATATTTTGTTTCAAATTTCTCTGATTGCGTTGTAATTGCATTTCCATTTGATAAACCTAATGTTTTATTAGATACATTAATTAGAATACAAGAATTATTATTAAACTTAAGTCACAAAGAGATTATTGTTAGGGGCGGTATAACGAGGGGATTAATTTATTCAAATAGAGATTTTCAAATCGTATTTGGTCCAGGATTAGTAGAAGCTTATCAGTTAGAATCGAAAGCTGCACATTATCCAAGAGTAATTCTAGATAATGAAATCGTAAAAATATGCAAAATGCATACTAATGCAATTTATGAAAACGAAGTGGAAAAATATTTAAAAAATTTATTAGAACAAGATACGGATGGAATGTTTTATATCGATTATTTTAAACCACTAATTGAGGGACTTGAAGCTCAAAATTATGATTACGCTAATGGGCTAAATAATTTAAGAACAATTATAGTTAAAGGACTCAAGAAAATGTCACCAGGAATTCGAATAAAATATTTATGGATGAAGAAAAAATATAACGATACTTTAAAAACAATAAAGAAAGAAGAATTTCTTTCAAAATTAAACTCAATAGGAAGAATTCAATTAGCTAAAGATATAATTAAGCTAAAATTAATTTCATAAAGATTAATAAAATTTAATTAGTAATCATATGAGCTTTAGTTATTTGAAATTTTAACTCCATTTTGTCTTTAGGTACATATCTAAATTAATTGTTGCTAATTCTTACCCATATTTTGAAATAATTATTCTGCAATAATTTACTTGTTTTTTTAAGGTTAGTAGTTTAGATTTATCTTTCACAATTGTGCCGCTAACTGAAAAATTATTTTATATTTTACTAATTTCTATGAGTTTTATCGTAATTATTGCTATAATATCATTCTTAACTTATATATTTATTAAGAATTTCAATAAAAAGTCTACTAATAAAACAAATAGTATTAATAAAATTCCTAATGCTTATAATGCTACAAATCAACATTTATTAAAGAATTCACAAGTGCAAGAGCCCCAATTATCTAAAGATAAATTTAAAGATAAATCTATCATTGAAGTAACTATTGATTATAAAATTGATCCGCCACAAATTTCATACAGTTCAAATGAAAATAATCCAAATACTGAAGCTGTTTATAGTAAAAAAATTGATGAAGATAATTATAATGAATTAAAGTTAGGTAAAAGATATAAACAAAAATTAGGATTAAGTAATCAAGAAGTTTCATGGCTAAATAAATTTTGGGATCCAAATAATGTGTTTTTATCTATTGAAGGCTGTTGCATAGAAACGATAAAACTTTATTTGTTAACAATTAAATCACTTAACAATAAATTAAAAAGAAATGATTCATCAATACAAATGGAAGTGGATTTCTTCAAACAGGAATTAACTAATTATACCCCAACTTATGCGACTTATTGGTCTGATTATGAATATATTTGGGCAAAAGAAAAAATAGAATCAGATATTTTTTTAACGATATTTAAACGAGCAGAGAGTAAGTTAAGAGAATCGTATAATCATAAACGAAAAATATCTACTGATTTTTCATACTATGAACCAAAGTTAAAAGACTTATTTGAAAGTCGGATAGGCTCAATAGTTAACGAGATAATTAAAGAATCGTCTGATTCTATAAGCCAACCGGATGAAGCAACGGAGATTGAATTAAATATACAGAATGTTAATAGATGGAAATTAAAACTTGAGCATCTAACAATTAATTTTAATGAGAACTCAAAAGAAAACTTTATTGATAAAATTCATGAATTAGTTAAACTTAATAAAAAAAACTCTTCAGTTGAAAATATTTATTTTGAAGCTTCAAAATTCATTTCTAAATATGATAATACTGAATCCTTAAAATTCTATATTCATTATTTATATTATGATTTAAAGTCTGATAAATTTGACAATAAGAAGCTAACAAAAACTATTCAAAAAACGCTTTTTAAAAATACTGAACAAATTCATGAATTTGAAAAAATAGTTAGCGAATTAATTAAGACTAAAAATTTAGATGTGGCTATTAACCAAATTCAGAAAATTTATTTACCGAAACGAAAAAAAATTAAACTTGATAAAGCAATAATAGATAATGTTAAAAGTCAGCATTCAAATACAGTAGAATTATTAAATGAATTTTTACAGGATGACTATGAAGATAGCAATGCGAGCATTAATATCAAACAAATAAATAGTGAAGAAATGGAATTAGATATAATTATAAAAACTGAAAATAATCTTCAAAAGTTATTTATTGACGAAATTGAGTTAAATCCTATTCAAATACAGTTAATTGAATTATTCAGTAAAAATTCGTTTAATCTTTCGGTTAATGAGATTGAGGCATTTTCAAAAAACAATGGAGTCTTTAAAAATCAATTGATAGATAGCATAAATGAATCCTGTTATGAATTTTTGGATGATATTTTAATTGAAGATTTAGAAGTAAATTACTCTTTAAACCAAAATTATTATCAAAAAATAAAGTTAAATGGCAATTAATATTAAGCCAAAAGAAGCAACTGCAATTATAAATTCTTTATTAGGAGGTGTGGTTCCTAAAATAGGAGTTCAACATATTACAGTTGGACGTTCCTCCGAGATTGACGCATTTGTACAAGCGTTAGAGGATGTAAAAAATGGGCATAGTATCGTAAAGTTTTGGATCGGTGATTTTGGTTCTGGAAAATCTTTTATGCTTCATTTATTAAATACAGTTGCTTTGAAACAAAAGTTTGTAGTAGCAAATGCAGATTTTACGCCAGATAATAGATTGTATTCCAATGATTTTAAAGGTGTAATATTGTATTCCGCAATAATAGATAATATTTCAATTCAAACGAAACCTGAAGGAGGTGCGCTTCCTACGTTATTAGAAAAATGGATTGTTAATGTTGTAGAAAAAACAGCAAGAGAAAATAATATCCATTTATCAGAGATAAGAAATGAAAAGTATTTAAATTTAATTAATGATAATATTCTTAAAACAATAAATGAAATTACTGATACCGGAGGTTTTGATTTTGGAGTTGTAGTAATGAAATATTATGAAGGTTACATAACAGATAATGAACAGTTAAAAAAAAATGCACTGAAATGGTTGAAAGGAGAATACAGAACTAAAACTGAGGCAAGACAAGATTTAGGAGTTCGTGAAATAATAAATGATATTAACTATTATGATATGCTAAAGAATTTTTGCAAATTGTTTGTTAACATTGGTTATAATGGTTTTATGATAAATCTTGATGAAGCTATAAATTTGTATAAGATTTCAACTTCGGTTATGAGAGAAAAGAATTATGAAAAAATTTTATCTATTTATAATGATTGTTTTCAAGGTAAAATTTCTAATTTCTTTATTAATTTTGCTGGAACCAAAGAATTTCTAGAAAATGAACGAAGAGGATTGTTTAGTTATCAAGCTTTGAAATCGCGATTAGAAACAAATAAATTTGAAACTGTAGAAATTAGGGATTTTGCTCAACCAGTTATAAGATTAATGCCTTTAGATAATAATCAAGTTTTTGTGTTATTGAATAAATTGAAGGAGGTCTTTGAATTTAATTATAATATTACACTTGATGTTTCTGATGCGGAGGTTCATCTATTTATGGAAGAGATGTTCAATAAGCCGGGTGCTCATGAATTTTTAACTCCACGTGAAGTTATTAGAGATTTTTTAAATATATTAAGTATAATTAGACAAAATCCTGAAATTGATAAGAAAAAATTATTTGGTGAAATTGAAATTAAAGATGAAAGACCACAAGAAAACTTAGATAGTATAGAAGAAATATAATGCCGCTTACCTTATTATCTCCTCTTATCCGTAAATATATTTATGATAAAAAATGGGAAACATTACGTCCAATTCAACTTGCCGCTATAACTAAAATAATTTCTACTAATAGTAATTATATTTTAGCATCAAGAACTGCTTCAGGAAAAACTGAAGCTGCATTTTTACCAATCATATCAAAGGTGAATTTTCAAGAAAAGGGTGTTCAAGTTCTTTATATTTCGCCTCTAATTGCTCTTATAAATGATCAATTCGTTCGGATTGAAGAACTTTGTAAGTATTTAGATATTGATGTAACGAAATGGCATGGTGAAGCAAATAAAACTTTAAAACAAAAACTTTTAAAAAATCCAAGAGATATTGTTTTGATTACACCCGAATCACTAGAAGCAATGCTTGTAAATGCTCCTTACAATGTAAAACATTTATTCTCAAATTTAAAATTTATTGTTATTGATGAAATTCATTCTTTTTTAGGAACTGACAGAGGAACGCAGTTACGCTCACTTATTTTTAGACTAAAACAAATTAATAATAAGTTCAATGTAGTAGGACTCTCAGCAACTATTGGAGATTATGTTGAGGCGAAAAAAATAACATGTGATGAAGATAATACTATAATTTTACTCGATAAAACATCCCGTGAATTGGAAGCTCAATTTAAATATTTCGAATCTGATACTATGGAATTACCAATAGATTTAATTAAAGATTTATATCTTGAGACAAAAGATAATAAAGCATTGATATTTCCTAATAGCAGAGGTAGAGCAGAAGAAATTGCGGTGAAACTTAAAAAAATTGCTGAAAAAGTAAAAGGCCATCTTTATTATTTTTCTCATCATTCTTCAGTAGATAAAGAACTAAGAGAATACACAGAACATTTTGCTAAAAATAATCAAAGAAATAATTTTTGTATATCTTGTACCTCAACTTTAGAATTGGGAATTGATATTGGAACAATTGATAAAGTCGTTCAAATAGATTCAGCTCATTCGGTATCTTCTCTTATCCAAAGGGTTGGAAGAAGTGGCAGGAGAGAAGGTGAAATTGGAAATTTAATACTATATTCAACTGATAAATGGAATTTATTACAGTCTTTAGCCTGTTGGTTATTATATAAAGAAGGTTTTGTTGAACCTGTCCATTTTTCGGAAAAACCTTATGATATTTTATTACATCAAGCTCTTTCAATTGTTAAACAATTATCCGCATGTTCAAAACCTGATTTAATATCACTTCTTTTATCAAATCCTTCATTTCAGAAAATTACTGAAACTGAAATAAGTGAAATTATAGATGAACTAATTAAAACTGATTTACTTGAACTTTTACAGAATGAGTTAATTATTGGAGTTGCAGGTGAACAAATAGCGAATTCACGTGATTTTTACAGTATGTTTAAAACTGAATTACAACTTAAAGTTCTTAATAGTGGAAAGTCTATAGGTGAAATACCATTTACGCCTCAATTGCAAATAAATGAGAATATATTTTTAGCAGCGAAGGTATGGAAAATTGTTGATGTAGATCTGAAATCAAATAAAGTTGAAGTTATACCAGCTAAAGATGGGAAAAAACCCTTATTCTTAGGAACTGGTGGAAATATTCATCCAAAGATAAGAGAAAAGATGTTAGAAATTTTATTCACTGAAATTTCTTATGAAGAGTTAAATGATACTTGTAAAGATATTTTACAAATATTTCGAAAAGAATTTTCTCATTTTAAGATAGAAAATTTTGCAACAGATAGACCAGTTATTGCTAAACATGATAAAACACTTTTATATTCATTTCAGGGAACTAGAGTCAATAAAAGTTTGCAATTTTTATTAAATGAATCAGAAATTAATTCAATATATAATGAAAATAGTAGTAGTTTTGAGATTTCTATTGATTATAAAGATTTTAATAACCTCATTAAAAGATTATGTGTACTACTAAATAATATAGAACCTAAAATTGAGGAAAAACTTTTGGCTAATTCGTCATTACTAAATTTTTCTAAGTGGGGAAAATATTTACCAATTAAATATCAGAAAAATCTATTAAGAGATAATTATTTTGATTTTCAAAACACAAAATTATTTTTGGAAAAAATAAAAGTAATAACATAAAATAATGGAACCAATAACCTTTAAACATATTGAAGGTTTAAACCCTTTTCAATTTGTAAGTCTTCTAAAACTCCTTTTAAAATTAGAAGCAATAAAATCAGAGATTCCACTATCAGCTGTTACAGTTCCATTAAATTTAACAGTCGCAGATGGAGGAGAGGATGCAAGAATAGAGTGGGAAGAAACAGATAAAAATGAGTGGTATAAAAATAGTAATTATATTAACTCTCCATTAACAATTTTTCAATCGAAAGCATCTCCAATGAGCCCTGAACAGTGCAAATTAGAGGTTTCCGATAAAATAAGTAAAATAAATGTAAATGGTAAAGTTTATAATCTAACTACTACAATAAAAAAACGGATTAAAGATGTAATTGACAAAGATGGTTCCTATATTTTATTTATAAATAAAAATTATACAAAGAATGCTATACAGAAAAGAATTGAAAAAGTAAAAGAAGCCTTTAAAGATGTAGATTTTAAAAATTATAATGACATAAAAGTGGATGTATATGATGCAAATAAAATCGCTGATTGGGCAAATCAATATTTCCAAGCAGTTAATTATTTATATGATTGCCGTGTAGGTATCAGAATTCCTGATGGTATCAAATCAATGAATATATTAGGAATGCGAGCAGATTTTCAGAATATTTTTCGAAGCAACTCATTTCTTCAAAAAAAAGTAACTGAATTACAAAATTCAGTCGCAAAGACTAGACAGACTATTAGAATAAATGGATTATCAGGATTAGGTAAAACTCGACTTATTTATGAATCTTTTAAAAATAATTCTAATGACAATTTACAAACACAACTTTTAAAAAGTTCAATAATTTATTTTGATGCATTAATTCCTGGAACGGATATACATGGCTTTGTAACTAAATTAATAGATAATGGTTTAAAAGGCATTCTTATTGTAGATAACTGTGAACTAACTTTGCATCAAAAATTGCAAGGCGAAATTAAAAGAATCGATAGTAAGCTTAATCTAATCTCAATAGATTACGAAACGGCTGAAAGATATGATAGTATTGATGAAATAAATTCAATATTAATTAAACCGGAAAATTTAGATAATATAATAACAGAAATTATCAAAGATTTATTCCCGGATCTAAATAATCAAGATGTAGATAAGATCAAAGAATTTGTGAAGGGATTTCCACTTCTAGCTGTTTTATTAAGTGACCAATATTTAAAAGAGGATTCCAATATCGGAAGAATAAATAATGATAGTCTTTTAAGAAAACTTATATTTGGAAGAAGTGATATAAATAATGATGAGTTTGAGGTTTTAAAAACGCTAGCAATTTTTGATAAACTTGGATTTAGTGAAGATCGACAAGTTGAAATGAATTTTGTAGCGTGTAACAAAAGACTTTGCGGTCTAAATTTTGACGATGAAACTTGCAAGAAAAAATTTTATGAAACCTGTGTAAAATATAAAGAAAAAGGTTTGATAGAACAAGGAGGTAGGTATATTTTTTTAAAACCTAAACCATTAGCTATTACATTAGCTGCTAAATGGTGGGAAACTGTCCAACCAGATATTTTAGAGGATATATTATTGGATATAACGAGTAATAATCTCGGCTCAGCTCTATGTGATCAATTAAGATATTTAGATTTTTTAGAACAGACGAAAGAATTCGTTGAAAAATTATGTGGAGAACAAGCCCCTTTTGGAAAAGCGGAAGTCCTTAATACTGAACTGGGTTCACGCCTCTTCCGCTCTTTAGTTGAAGTGAACCCATCAGCATGTACCAATGCATTAGTTAGAATATTTGGAAATATGAGTAAAGAAAATTTATTTAAAATTGATAAAGGAAGAAGGAATTTGATTTGGGCTTTAGAAAAAATTGTATGGAGGAAAGAAACTTTTAGTGATGGAATGAAGGTGTTACTAAATTTTGCTGTAGCTGAAAATGAAAGTTGGGCAAATAATGCAACCGGTGAGTTTTTAAAAAGATTTCATGTAATTTTGCCGGCAACAGAGGCAACTCTTGAGGAGCGATTTAATATTATCAAATATTCTTATTCGCGTGATATTGACTACAAGAAAATCGCAGTAGATGCATTAAAGTCTGCACTTCATACTCACTATTTTACACGTGACGTCGGTGCCGAAAATCAAGGTTCTTCGAAATCATTAATTGATTTTAAACCAACATTTAAAGAGCGTGATGATTATTGGATAAAATGTCTCAATTTATTATATCTTATTTATCAAGAAAAAAATGAGTTTTCCAACGAGGCAGAAAATATACTTTCAAATTCAATAAGAGGCTTAATAAGTCACGGTTTGTTTGATCTTATTATACCAATAATTAAAACAATTGCAACCGAGAAAAATTTCTTATGGAATGAGGCAAGAAATGATTTACAATTATCCTTGAAATATGAGAAAGATATATTAACACCAGAACAAAAGACAACATTGTCAGATTTTATTTTAAAGTTAACCCCACAAGATATTCTAGAAAAATATAAACTTTTTATTAAAAGTTCTGCAATTGAAGATGAAATTGGAGAGAATGATAGTTATACTGAAAAACTAAAGCAAACTTCCGAGAAAATAGCAATTGAATTTGGTAATAATTTTAACAAACTCATATACTCTTTTGATATTATTTACAATGATTATCAACATAATGGATATTATTTCGGTGAAAAATTGGGGACACTACTGAATTCAGAAAATCGAAATGTTTTTATAGAAAAATCAATTAATTATTTTAAAAATTCTAATGAAAATTTAAATATAATTGTATTTATTGGATTTTTAATCGGGATTGAAAATAAAGAAATTGTGAAAGATATAATTTTAAAGTTTATCAATGATGATAAAATTGCAAAGTATTCGTTTGATATCAGCAGTTCAACATATGTAGATGAAGAAATATTTGATAACTTAATAAATTTAGCCAATAAGTTAAACAATCTTAAACTACTTCTTAGTTTTCGATATAGTAGAAGTATTGAAAAATTAAAATTTGAAACAAATTATAAATTATTAAAAAAAATATCAGAGTTTAATTTGTTGGGAGCATTAATTGCGTTATCAATTTATTCTAATTTGGCATTTAGGAATAAACAAAATTGGGCTCAATACAAAACTGGAATTAAAGAAATACTGTCTAAAAAAGGATTAATTGGTAGTCATAATCTCAATATGATAGAGCACTATTGGGAACAGTATACAGTTAAAATTTTAGAAGAAGATAATGATACTTTATTTGCTATACACATAATGAATGAAATTATTGATATGTGTAGTCAAGAAGATTATAAATATAATTTTGAACTTTATATTCAAAATATTCTTACACATTTATTACCTAAATATTTTACAGAAATTTGGCCAGTATTATCTCAAGCTCTTCTCTCAGATTTTATGACATACTATCATTTAATGCATTTAATTGGCTCGAGAATTGAATTTAATGATAATTTTTCTGAAGACCTTCAAAAAAATTTTGACAATAAGAATGGTTTGTTGTTTAAGAGTAATAATGAATTAGTTTTGGATTGGTGTAAAAAAAATATTCCATTAGCACCACAGAGAATAGCAAGATATTTGCCCATTTTTAGTAATAAAAAACGAAACGAATGGCATTCCTTTACTTTGCAATTTATAAATGAATTTGGAAGTGATAGAAAGGTATTGAATGAAATAAGTGCAAATATGGGTTCGTATTCTTGGACTGGATCACTTGTTCCATTACTTAGATCTGAACTAATTCTTTATGAAAATTTATCAAACCATAAAAATGATATAATAAGAACTTGGGCAAATGAAAATATTAATTATTTAAATAAATATATTAAAGCAGAAAAGATTGATGATGAAGAAAGATACTTGTAAAATGCCCATTTTAAACGGGCATTTTTGTTTAAGTGCTTGGTTTGTAATGAAGTTAAGTTTATAGCGTCAAATTCCTATCGCTTAAATTTATCTTCTTTTTTAGGCTCTTCCATAAAATACTTGCTCAAAGTCAGGAAAATCATCCTTAAGAAATTTGGTGGCGAAATCTCCTGTAAGTATATGAGGATTAGGTTTTCAACCAGTTCCGATTCAAGTAATTTTATTTTTAAATGTTCTTTTAATGAGTTAATCATGTGTTATTTCCGTTTTAGTTTTCTTAAAATTATTTTTAACAGGTCCATTCCGACTGCTTTGATTAGTTCTTTAAGTATTTTTCTCAACATAAATATAATTCTCCGGTTAAGTTTGATTGATTTGTTGTTAAAAAATGTATGAGTTTGATTTAACCCGGCGGGGGTTTATTCTATTATATTGTGTTATCCGATAATTTCACCGCTCATCAATGCTTCTTCCATCATGTCCATTCTGCTTTTAAGTTCCATTATTTCCCACATAACATCATCATTATCTATGTATGAGCTTCTGAAATTATCTTTTCTGTGCTTGTAATCTCTTCTTCTGTCAGATTTTATGCTGAATTCTTTTTCGATTATGCCTGCGCATTCAATGTTTGATATGTCAATTGATCCAATTCCGTAGTCTATAATTGATTCAACAGGTAATGGAATAATGCTTTCTTCTACTTTCATGTTATAAATGCCGTTAACAAATCCATCTTTTTTAGTAAAGAGAAGGCTTAGTTCAAAGTTTTGGTTAATATAGCTATGGTCTGTTCCTGAAAAACTGTTAAGTCCGTCCGGATGTCTGTGTATTACAACATTATGGCTGAACTTATCCGGCATGTAATCGATAGAACCTGATGTTACTTTCTGTTTTGGAATGTAATAATACTCTGCAAGCTTTAGTTCATTTAAGTTTTCTTTACTCAGTATGTCCGTTACAATAGAAAATTCGTTATCATCAACCATTCTTGAGATGTGGTTGCATATTATCAAGAGTTTTACTGGTATAATAACTTTGACGGAACGGATGATGTTAATATCTGAATCCCAACCGGAGTCTTTCGGCTTATCAGGTGGAGGGAAGAGCTCTTTATTGCCGGATTTTGTGTCTGATCTAGTTAAGTTACTGCTATCATCATTCAAAAATATGTTTTTCATTGCTTGTCTCCTTTATAGTTCTTGAGAAGATGTTTGATATTAAAGTTAATGCATATATTTTGATTGCAATCTACAAGCAGCATTTCAATAACTGCCATTGCTGCAAGCATCTGAGGAGTAGCAAACAGACTTGAAACAATAGAATAACAACCGTCTTCACCCCATCTGCCGCGGTTAAATTCATTTATGAGAATGGTACCAAATACTCCATCATATCCGCATTTGCAATAGGGTATATGTAATTTATTCATTTCAATTACGTGAAGCTCAGCGGGAGTTCGGTGTTTATTATTCGGAATGTTTCTGTATTCTTCATCTGTCATTGTCATGCTAGGAGCACCGGGTATTCTGTATATAGTTCCTTCTTCATTATCCGGCAGGTTAAATGGGATTTTATCAATTTCTTCTAATCCCAAAGATACTTTATTTCTTAAGTCTTCGATAATCCTGCGCGTTGCAAGATTATCCGTGCAGTCGAATATGTAATCAACTTCATACTTATTTAAATGAGATGAATTGAAGTAATCATTTATAGTAATAATGATTGTATCAGGTCTTCTTTCATTTATTTGTTCTTCAATTACTTCGGTTTTCTTTCTATTTATATCACTTAACCTGAAGAAAGTCCTGTTTAGATTAGATGCTTCGATGTTATCAGGGTCAATAAGAATAAGAGTTCCTATTCCTATGAGTGCCAAATCCAGGGCAAGCCAGCTTCCGACTCCGCCGAGACCAATTACCATTGCGCTTTTCTTTGGAAAGTCTGCAAAGTTCAGTTGTCTTTTGTAAATATCTTCTGTTATTGATGTTATTTCTGACATGTTTATTTTTTTTTAATTGTTAAATTAGGTTTAAAACTTGTTAATAGTTTTATTCATTGCTTGACCATACAGCCTCTCTTCCGCCTTCAACTTTAGAATATGTACCTCTTGGCTGTTCATACGCAGATGTAAGGTTCATTATTTCATATGTCCGGCAGATTTCATTCAAAAGAGAAATTAAGCTTTCAGGATTATTAAGGTTTATTTCTCTGTCTTCGAGGTCTCCGCTGCATACAGTAGTTAGTCCGTTTCCGTCTTGGGCATTCGGATGTCTTCCTTCCGTATTAAGCATTATTGTTCCTAAAGTGATTTTAGGATGCATAAGATTGACATAAATGCTTTTTATCTTACAGACATGCTCGTCATATTCGACAATGTATTCATCTTGTTCTTCGGAAGTACCTGTATCCTGAATACCTATGGTCACTTCATATGGATCTTCATAATATTTATATGCCCACACAACTGAATCTTTCATTACAAGACAGTAGCCTGCGCTGTTTAATTTTTGGATAAGATTAATAAGCGGCTGTCCGAATGTTTCTTTTTGTCGTATAGACTGCAGGTTAAAGAGCTCGGTTTGATATTTTTCCCTAATTGTATTTACAATAACCTGTAATTCATTTTTGAATACTGTCTTCAGCTGCTTAACACTTTTTAAGAAGTCTATATCAGATTCAATTTTGATTTCCTTTATTGTTACCTTTTCCTGTTTTGAGTCTTCGAGCCTGCCGTAGAACTCGTCAAGATTAACAATGGATTCTATTTCATTGATAAGTGTTTCTGTTGATTTGATGCTGCACGCCGGTGTATTATCCTCATTTAGATTGTTTAAATCAGAGTTGTTAATCCTTTTTATGAATGTCTGAATGGAGGCTGGCGGGAACAACTCCAAACTTCCTGGCGAATGCCCATTAGTTGATATGTTTTCTGACATACTTTTTATTTAGTTGCTAAATAGAAAAGGGAAATCTCATATTCCGATCATTTTTAACTTTTAATCCACATTTATAAAGAGCAAAAACACACTATGGAATATTTTATTAAGATTTCCCTTTAAATGTTTTTAAATATTTACTTCCGCGGCGACATTGAATCTGATAATGCTCAGGTCTCCTTCGAAGCTTCCATTTTGAATATCTTGAGGACTGATATTCTTATTATTGCTGTCGAAGATATCAAACTTTCCAATTGAGTTCTCTCTTGCGATCTGCTTGACTCTTTCGGCTAACTGAACTCCTGAGAGTCCTGTTACGTCATAATCGTTTGAATTGCATACTACTTTTGTTTTCTGGTTTGTTTCTACTGGCTGTGTTGAACCGTTTGTGTTTGAATTCCACATTTTAGTTTTCCTTTTGATTTTATTGAATGAGTTTTAATAATAGATAAGTTAACTGCGATTAATAAATACAGGTTAACACTTTTATTTATTTAAGTATGAGCTATGCTTCAGGTTGAAGCGCAGGCAGGTCTTCAAGGAATGTTGAACTTACTGATACCGGTACATTGAATGCTGAATGAGACTCATGATAAGTGTTCCGCGAAGGTACGAGATGATCAGGAACATCTTCTTCGTAAAGCTCGATCGTCATGTCGCTGTAATTATATTCAGTGGAGCCTGTATCATCAGAATCTCTGTAATCTTCTTCATGCAAGTAATCTTCCTCGTTAGCCATGTCCTCAGCTTCATCTTGGTCTTCTGCATATACAAATCCTGTTTTTTCTCCGTATGTTGCATACTGATAAGGAAGTACTACTCGATATTTGTTCATAAGTTGTTTTTTAGATTTGCGGCGGATTTTGAATTAGACTGACTTTCAATAGTTAAAGCTGACCGCAGAATTTTATCAACTATCTTAGTCATTGGTTTTTTAATTTCCAATGACCTGCGTTTGATGATTGGAATTAAGTCTTCGCTTATTTTTGGTGAATACAATTTGTTGTCTCCATTTAAGTTTACTAAAATGATTGATTTATTTCTTGAGTATATTATACCATGATTATGTTAAATATTTAAATATCTATTTTAATTGAAATTGGAAGGAGTTATTTTTATAGCATAAGAAGTACTGTTCTTTATATTTATTTGAACGAAAGTTTGGACGAACTTTCGCCACGTTTTGAATCGAAATCTGGTAAATTTTAGCAAGCAAAACGGACGAAGGGTAGTCCCATTAAATTGGGACGCGCCTTTATGTCTTGCTTGCGGGCTTACCAGAGCCTCGATTTGGGACGTAATAGGTTGCGTCCCTTTTTTATTTTTAAACTAATTAAGGGATAATATTCATGTAAGCTCAATCATTAAACAAAGCAACTAAAATGAAAACATCCCTTAAATTATTCTGTTTGTTAATTTGTATCATATTCGTTTCCTGCAGCATTGATGAGGATAATATAAATGATTGGATTAATGACAATAACAATAAACAATTATTACGATTTGTTGAAAGTAACATCCGAGATACTAATAAAACATCTCTTGTAAAACTTGCAATAGAAGGAATTACAAAGAATAAAGATTCGGTCGGAGTTAAGTATTTAGATTCGCTATTAATGTACGAAATTGTAAGTTCTGAAATGTATACTATAATTCTCAAAGCTTTTAACCACTATAAAGTTCCGCCGCGAAACCTTGAATTATTTATAAAGAAGTATTTGAATAAGGCAAGTTCAGTTGTATACGATTATTCTGATCAATTACCTGAATTTCGTGGAATCATTATTAAGTCCGACAGCGCCGTTTTCTTTAAAACATATCCTAAATTAATAAATAGAAATGTTGATGCCGGTAAACTTATAGCATTATCAGACTTGTTTAAGGAATACTGCATATCAAATAATTTGTACGAAAATATCAAGAACTCAAAATATCAGTTTATATTGGATTTATCTTTAATTGCAGGGCAGCTTAAATGGGCAGAGTATAATGTCAATACCCGCGATGAACAAATTGGAAAAATAACTAAAGAAATAAATGATCTTGAAGATTATTTTAGCTATAAAAAGCTTTATACAATTAGGGGTTATATTGTAAGCAAGCTTACTGATGACAGATATGAAATATCCTTTGGATACGGAGCAAATCATATATTGGAAACCACAAACACCGAGTATACTTCAAGGGGTTTATTTTCGAAACGTGTTTGGAAAGACACCGATGACTATGTTGAATATGAAGATAATTATGGTTTTACCAAAAAGGCATATGTATATATCGAAGCCACAAAGGATGAGATTCAGGAGTATAATGAGAGGTCAAAAAAATTAAATAACCTCAGAAACCAACTATACAGTTTAGACGATGAATATTATCTTAACAAAGGTAAAATAGAAATATTAAAATCACAGATTAAACGAAACATTGAACAATTTGAAGCTGATGTGATACCAACAGCGATTAATGATTCAACTATGAGAGGTATGAGTTATATGAACGGAGATACTTCGGATAAAGATATAGTTAAAAATATTATTACTGAGTGGATTCAGGCGACGAATAATAAAGAACCTGCTATAAATAAATTCTATGCTAACAATGTTAGTTATTATTCATGGGGGAATGTTTCGAAGAATAAGCTTATGAGTGACAAGAAAGATTTCTTTAAAAAATGGAATTACATAAAGCTAAATATAAGCAATATTAACTGTTCACAGATAAATATAGATGAATATAATTGTAAATATGATAAGGAGTTTGACTGTAAAAACTATTCGAATGGTAAAGAATATAATGGTAAGGTTGCTTCTATCTTAACATTTAAAAAAATTGATAACAATTGGTTTATAATTAAAGAAACTGATGAAAAAACATATTTTATCGACAAGAATTGGTAAAACAGAAGGATTACAAAAACCGGTAGATTAGTGCTGCCGGACAGGTTATTAATCTTACCGTAAGGTATAACGCCAAAAGTATCATTCGAATAAACAATTTGTGAGGAAGTTCTGTAAAAGCTGAATGTTTGAGATTGTAAATTAATAAAGCTAATTAAAAAAGAACTAAAGTTATATAATACTTCATAATATTGCTGACTTTTTACTAACTAACGTTATTAAAAAATATATTATTTAAACGAGATTGGCAATATATTATGAGTTTTTATATTCAATGCTATTATGAATTATGTCTTAAATTTTCTTAACTTGAGTTTAACTTCCTAATCCAAGATTTTTTAATACTTCAATATCAATTCCTCCGTTTTCACAACATGATGCTAATTTACCATCTATTGCTACTGACGGAACATGCTTAACATTGTATTCTCTGCTCTTTGTTAAGGCATCCTTATCTTCTTTTATGTTCAGCACTTCAATGTCGCAATTTTGACATGCTTCTGTTTTAATTCTTTTAACTGTTTCAATACAAATTGGACAGTCCGAAACGAATACTTCAATTTTTCTTTTCATTGTAATTATTTTAAGGTTTTTAATGAACACTTGGAAACATTTAAAAACGTAATTAGAAATAGCCTTTAATTTATTGATCTAATCTATTTAATATAGCTTTCATTTGTTCAATTTCTGCTTCCTGGCTTATTTTAATTTGTCTGCATAATTCCTGTATTTCCGGATCCTGAATAGAGCTTTTATCACACATTAGAATTGCACCTGCATGATGTGGAATCATTGACCTTAAAAATTGTTTATCTCCAATGGCTGTCTGCTGCCGTATAAAAAGAAAGCATCCCGCCAATAGAAAGACACTAAACACAAGAATAATAAGGTTCCATCTTTTATTTTTATACATAGTCCGCATTAACAATATTTCAATAATTATCATTGATGCTGTCATTAAACCTGCCATATATACTTGGTTTAAATTTGAATAAACATTTGTAAAGGTGTCTACCATAGCATACATAAATACATACATTGAAATAAATGACAGAAAAATCATTATAATCAAAGAGACGTAATGTTTTTTACTCATATTTGTTTCCATATTCATATATTTTTAATTATTAGTGATGATTTGGCATATTACTTTTATTGCTTATAAGCGGAGGAGAAATTTTAAAATAGACCTGAGCGGAAATTGGATTTGCTCCATAAATAGTTTTCAAATCTCCCGGTGTAAAATATACACTTCCCTGAATGCCCAATGACAAATTCAAATTGTTAAATTGCATAATTGCATAATTAGCTCCAATCGTCAAAGCAGTTATATTAAATTTTGCATCATGGTCAAACCCACTTAAGTTTAATTCTTCTGGATCCTTTTGAACAAACTCATACCTATTATAAAGATTTAATCTATTTAATTGTAAATTGCTTTCCAACAAAAATGAATGTTCTTTATGATTGTCTCCTTTATCATTAAGCCCCCATGCAATAGTTGAATTAAGTTTTCCTAATGAAGGGAAATTATAACTATGTATTATTGATGCCGTGGTTCTATGCAGGTTTATATCCGGTTCAATTGCTTCAGGGCTTTTAATAAAAGCATATGATACTTGCAATGCAAGATTTGGAGTGAGATTAATTGATATACGTCCTGAATAACTGTTAAAGTGCGGTTTGTCTAAATTATATCTGTTTTCATCAGGCTCCCTTCCTGAGAAAATGGAACCTTCTAATTTAAATTGCTTATATCTAATTCCTAATGTACCAACTCCAAAAGTGATATGAGTTGCATCCTGCCAGTGATGCGACAAGGGAGCATCCGGATTGTTAAAACTTGATATCCTATGCATGAAAGCAACTGGTCCTAATGCAGGTTCTCCGGGATACCCTATATAACCTGTAATGTCAATTTCTTTATTAATTCTTTGAGTGTATGCAATGCTCAGCTCTGAAAAAAGATCATGTGGATGCTGTCTGTCTACTAGTCTTTCTCCATTCCATGTTTCCCCCGACTGAAACAAAAGCGGATAACCGTTGCCGTTCTCTGTTAAACGGTCAAGCGACATCATTAAGCTGGTTTTGAACAACCCATCTGAGCCAATTTTCTTTTGAGCCATACCCATGAACCAGTTTGGTGCATCCCACATACTTGCACCACGTGAACCTTCTTTTGTTATGTCTGTACTTGTGTATCTTAAAAAAATATTTCCATGAAACATTAATATCCAGTTATCAGTATGAACCATATATCCGTAAATTGGAGACTCGTCGGGAAGCCATGCTGTTCCGGAGCCATTTCTATTCATTGGAAGGCTTAATGAAAACATATGAGACATTTCTTGTTGCATGTCCAGAGAATCTTTTTCCAAAGGCATTTCTTGTATATCATTTTTTACAGTATCCATACTTTTTGTTGTGTCCATACCGTGATGTTCATGCTGAGCAAAAGCTTGAATTGAAATAAATAACAAAATTACTGAAATTATAATTGTTTTCATGTTTTTTGATTTAAATTAATATTAGCATTATCGCTGACATGGTGACCATTAGCAAATCTTCAATAATTGTAACTGTTGACATTGGTAAATTAAACACCGTTCCTAAACATGCACATTGAATTTTGTTTTTCTTTAAAACACTTTCAATAACACCTATTGAACTTACAGCCATTACTATAAAAGTAATTGAATTTGTAATAAAAGGTAAAAATGAACTTAAAAATGCAATTCCAAGAAAAAGTTCAATAAAGGGATAGATGTATCCGTAGGGATTCCATTTTTTTGCTATAATATCATAAGATGAATATGCATTTGCAAAGCCTTCTAAATTTAAAAGTTTAAAAAACGAGAATGTTATAAAGAATCCTCCCATAAAATTATTCATAAAAGTCATTGCAGAAAAATATCCCTTATGAAACTCACCTAAGAAAACGAGTCCCAGTAAATAAACAAAAATCAAAATTATAGGTTTATAGGTTAAAAACTTACTTTCCGACTCGGTTTCAGCTAATACTTCTGTTAATATAGAAGTACCGTTTGTATGAATTTCTTGTAAAGAATAATTACCTATTTTACTTAACATTAAATTTAGCTTTACAGTGTCCACATGTTCTGACATTGATATTTCTGCCTGCGGAGGATTTAAAGAAACTTTGGCGGAAGTAATTCCGGTAGTATTAATTAATTGGTTCTCTATTTTACTAACACATGAATTACAACTCATTCCTTGTATTTTATATGTATGTTTCATTTTAGTATCATAAATTTGTTAAGTTACTATACAAAATTATGAAATGTCAATCTCATAACTGTTATAAAATTCCTAAAATGATTTATAAAATTTCAAGAATTTGAAAGATGATCTAAAGGTTTTCTCCGGTTCCCTGCATTTAACTTGAATTGGGATGGAGTAAGACCTGTTATATTCTTAAATTGGCTGGATAAATGCTGAACACTGCTATAACATAAATTAAAAGCTATTTCACCTAAAGATAATTCATCATAGACCAATAATTCTTTCACTTTTTCAATTTTTTGCAATATTATAAATTTTTCAATTGTAATACTTTCTATTGAAGAATAAAGATTACTTAAATAATTATAATCTAAATTTAATTTACGCGATAAATAATCGGAATACTTTTCCATTTCTCGTTTATCACTATTATTGTGGTGAACTTGATTTATTATAACATTGTTTATTTGTTCTACAATCTGACTTCTTTTCTCATCGAGAAGTTCAAAACCATTTGTCAACAATACTTGTTTTATTTTATCCAACTGAATTGCGTCAGGTTTGGTCTTTAACACTGCATATCCTAAATCAATTTCCAAAATTTCTATTCCAAGATTTTCTAATTCGTTTTTGACAACGTTTATACATCTTTGACAAACCATATTTTTTATATAAAACTTCTCTTTCATAAAAAATTTAGATATTATTATTAATGAATCAAGAATTTGGCCATATCGGATTTATGCAGCTTACCTTTTTTATTTAAATAAACTTTAATCATTACAAATATTATCGGAGTAACGAAAAGGACATGTATGGCAGAGGTTATAACTCCTCCAATCATAGGAACGGCAATCGGCTTTGCTAAATCTGAACCTGTTCCCGTTGCCCACATTATCGGAATTAAGCCTAAAAGATTTACAGCTACCGTCATAAGTTTCGGACGCAGTCTTAATATAGCACCGTCTTTCGTGGCATCAATAATGTCCTTGGTTGTGACTTTATCATTTTTTTCAATTAGTTTCTTATCGAGAGCTTCGTGTAAGTATATTACCATCACAACTCCGGTTTCAACTGCCAAGCCATACAAAGCAATAAAACCAACCCATACAGCAACCGAGAAATTATAATCAAGTATTACCATCAAATAAACTCCTCCAATTAAGGCAAATGGAACTGACAGCATTACAAGAAGTGACTCAAGAAAATTTTTAAACACCATGTACAGCATTATGAAGATAATAATGAAAACTATAGGCATTACAATTTGCAATCGTTCTTTAGCTCTTATTTGGTTTTCCCATTGTCCGCTCCATACATAGTAATAACCCTTGGGCAAATTAGGAGCAAATTCTTTATTTAAAACTTCCTTTGCATCCTCGACAAAACTTCCCATATCCCGGTCTCTGACATTAAGAAATACAATTGAACGAAGCATGTTGTTTTCGCTTGAAATCATGGGAGCCCCTGAAGTGATTTTTATATCGGCAAGCTCTCCAAGAGGCAATTGAAATTTTTTCACGGAACTGTTTATTGAAGAACCTTCGCTCATTTCACCTTCTCCGACGTTCATTGGAGAAGAACCAACTGTAACAAGAACATTTTTTAATTTATCTATATCTTCTCTATAATCCCTGAAATATCTGACTCTGATTGGAAACCTTCTTCTTCCCTCAATAGTTGTTGTAATATTTTCTCCGCCTATAGCGGTTTCAATCACATCATGAACATCTCCAATATTAAGTCCGTATCTTGAGATAGCTTCCCTGTTTATATTAATATCAATATATTTTCCCCCTTGGGTTCGTTCTGCAAAAACATCAGCTGCTCCGTTAACATTTTTGACAATTCCTTCAACTTCAACGGCGAGCCTTTCAAGTGTGTCAAGATTATCTCCAAATATTTTAATTCCCAAATCTGTTCTTACACCAGTAGCCAGCATGTTTATCCTGTTAATTATAGGTTGAGTCCAGGCATTTCCTACGCCGGGTATCTGAAGCTTTGAATTAAGCTCATTAATAATATCATTTTTGGTTAAACCTTCTCTCCATTCAGATTTATCCTTCAGGATAATTATTGTCTCAATCATATTCATGGGCGCAGGATCAGTAGGAGTATCAGCTCTTCCAACTTTGCCCAGAACATGCGCAACTTCGGGAACCGACTTTATAATTTTATCCTGTACTTGCATAATTCTTTTTGCTTCAGTTACCGAAACATTAGGAAGTGTTGTCGGCATAAAAAGCAAACTTCCCTCATCTAAGGAAGGCATGAATTCAGATCCTCTGTTAAGTATAAGAGGAATTGTTATTAATAGTGCCAGTATGTTTAGGGTAAGAGTAATTTTTCTATATTTTAATGCTAAATTAAGAGCGGGTCTATACAATCTTTGAAAAAACTTTGAAACAGGATTCTGTTCCTCTGTATAAAACTTTCCACGCATAAAAAGAGTCATCAGGACAGGAACTAACGTTATTGTAATTAAGGCCGAACCGGCAAGCGCAAAAGTTTTTGTGAAAGCCAAAGGATGGAATAGCTTTCCTTCCTGACCTTCAAGCATAAAGACAGGAAGAAATGATACAACTATTATTCCAATTGAAAAAAATATAGCACGGCCAACCTGTTTTGCAGATAAGATTGAAATTTCAGTATAATTCACTTTTTCATTTTTCTCTGCTGCTTTAGCGAGATTTCTATATGCATTCTCAACCATTATAATGGAAGCATCAACCAGCACTCCTATTGAGATAATGAGACCTCCCAAGCTCATTATATTTGAGGTTATGTTAAACTGTTTCATTAAAATGAACGCTATGAGAATTGAAACAGGCATTTCAATCAAAATTCTTATTGCACTTCTGAAGTGAAATAAGAAAATCATTACAATTATGCTGACAACAATTGCTTCTTCTATTAACGAGTTTTTTAGCGTATTTATTGCGTTGTCAATCAATCCGCTTCTGTCGTAAGAAGTTTCAATTTTAACGCCTTCAGGAAGTCCTCTTTGTAATTCAATTAATTTTTCTTTAACTTTTTCAATTACTTCAGAAGCATTCTCACCATACCTCATAACAATAATACCGCCTACAACTTCACCTTCTCCGTTCATATCCAACAAGCCTCTCCTTGTGTCCCCACCAATTTGAACAGTCCCTACATCACTTATCCTGACCGGTATTCCAAATTCTGAATTTCTTATTGTTATGGTTTCTATATCATAAGCAGATTGTATATAACCTTTTCCTCTGACAAAGAACTCTTTATCGCTTGATTCAATATTTTTACCTCCTACATCTCTGTTGCTGTTTCTTATTGAAGAAACTATTTCATTTATGCCTATGCCATAAGACGCGAGCTTGTTGGGATCTATATCAACCTGATATTGCTTCACAAATCCACCAATTGAAGCAACTTCTGCAACTCCGGGTACAGACGTAAGCTGGTATTTTAAATAATAATCCTGTAGTGCTCTTAATTCACCTAAATCATACTTATCACTTGTAAGATGATACCAAAAAATATGACCTACCCCTGTTCCGTCCGGACCCATTACAGGAATTGTACCCTGTGGTAATAAGTTTTTTACTTGATTAAGCTTTTCAAGAACTCTGCTTCTTGCCCAATACACATCAGCTCTATCTTCAAATATTACATAAATAAAACTCATTCCAAACATAGACTGTGAACGCACAGCTTTTACATCAGGAATTCCTTGTAAACTTTGAGTTAGAGGATATGTGATCTGATCTTCAATTATTTGCGGACTTCTTCCCATCCATTCAGTAAAAACTATGACCTGATTCTCTGAGAGGTCAGGAATAGCATCTACCGGCGTATTATAAACACACCATATTCCATATCCTGCTATGAATAAATATAATATTAATATTAAAAATCTGTTTCGAGCTGAAAATTCTATTATTCGTTCAATCATGATTATTAATTATTATTTTGCATGGGTGGACATTTTACCGTTCCATAAGAGCAAAAAATGCAACAATCACCTTCTTTTGGTTTTACGAATGTATTACATTTTTCACAAACATAAAAATAAAGACACGAATGTTGCTGCATTATTTCTTCTTTTGAATAAGCACAATGAGGGCATGTAATTAATGATTTTAAAATTATTTTATTCATTAAATGTTTAATTATTTGATAGCAATATTTTGCTTTTATTGTTCGGCAAAATTAAACTCAAAATTCCATTCCGTAAATGTTCGGGAATTCACTTTAAATTTTCTTCAACTATATTTTTAAAAATTTTGCATTTATGGCAACTATTACTGTACTTAATGACATCAAAACAGCTCCGACCGCAGGGTTCAGTAAAATTCCAAATGAAAATAATACCCCGGCTGCTAAAGGAATCGCAAATATGTTATATCCCGTTGCCCATAATAAATTTTGAACCATCTTATTATATGTGGCATGGGATAGTTTAATGATTGATACAACATCTAAAGGATTACTTTTTATTAAAATGATATCCGCAGCTTCAATTGCCACGTCGGTTCCGGCTCCAATTGCAATACCTATATCTGCCTGTGCAAGCGCAGGTGCATCATTTACACCGTCCCCGGTCATTGCAACGGTTAAACCTCTCTCTTGAACCTCTTTAATTTTATTTACTTTGTCCTGCGGTAAAACTTCTGCAAAATATTCATCAAGTCCAATTTCTCTTGCAACCCACTCAGCCACTTTTTTATTATCTCCGGTTAGCATAATTGATTTAATTCCCATTTTTTTAAGTTCTTCAATTGCTAACTTAGATTCTTTTCTTATTATATCAGCAAGAGCAATTGCCCCGATTATAATATTTTCTTTTAAAACAAATACGACTGTTTTTCCTTCCTCAAAAAGTTTCGTTATTTCTTCATTATCATAAGAAATATTGTTTTCTTTCAGGAATCCCGGACTCACAATCTTAATTAAATCCCCATTAACTACACCCTCTGCTCCCTTTCCAACTATGGCTTTGAAATTATTAACCGCATACTTATCTTTTGACGCATCAGCGATTCCTTTAGCTATCGGATGTTCGGAGTATGATTCAATTGAACCCGCAAGTTTTATTAATTCTTCTTCATTAAAGTTTTTGCTCAATAAGATTATGTTTGTGATTCCAAACTTGCCTTCCGTTAAGGTTCCGGTTTTGTCAAAAACTATTGCCTGAATGTTTCTTGACTTTTCAAATGCTATTCTGTCTCTAATTAATAAACCATGTTGTGCGCCGATAGCAGTTGAAATAGCCACTACAAGAGGGACTGCCAATCCCAATGCATGTGGGCACGCAATAACCATTACCGTTACTGTCCGCTCCATTGCAAATGCAAAGCTCTGAGTCGAAAATGCAACCCATACAAAGAATGTTAATGCTCCACCAATAATGGCAACAATGGTAAGCCATAGAGCGGCTTTATTTGCCAGGTCTTGAGTTTTTGATTTGCTTTCTTGTGCCTGTTTTACAAGCTCTATTACCTGCGAAAGGAAAGAATCTTCCCCGGTTTTTTTTACTTCAATCGTAATTGAGCCTTCACCATTGATTGAACCGCCGATTACGTTTGCGCCGTCTGACTTTGAAACGGGCATGGATTCTCCCGTAAGCATAGATTCATTTACTGATGTTATACCTTTGATTACTATTCCGTCAGCAGGAATTTTCTCCCCGGGTTTTATCAATACTTTATCATCAATCTTAAGCTTGCTTAATGCAATATCAATAATGCTTCCATCTGGATTTATCTTATGCGCATCAGAGGGCATTAGCTTTGCCAATTCCTCAAGTGCCTTAGAAGCTCCCAATACGGATTTCATTTCAATCCAATGTCCTAAAAGCATTATGTCAATTAATGTTGCTAATTCCCAAAAAAGAATACTGCCATCAAATCCAAATATTACTAATGCGCTATAGATATATGCGACACTTATGGCTATTGCTATTAACGTCATCATTCCCGGTTGTTTTCCTTTTATCTCATGGATAAAACCTTTGAGAAAAGGAGCCCCGCCATAAAAATAAATAAATGATGAAAGCAGGAATAACACATAAAGATCTCCGGTGAACTTTAAACTTTCGCCAAGACCTAACCAATGCTGAATCATATGAGAAAGCAAAAGCACGGGTATAGTAGCAATCAGGCAAATAAAAAACCGCTTTTTAAAATCATCAATTGAATGACCTTCGTGCCTATTATGTATTTCTTGGTTTTTATGTTCTTTATGATTAGTATTCAAAATTTTTATTATTCCTTCTTTATTTATTATTTTTTAATTTATTCCACGAAAAATGCTCATATATACTTGACCAATACATCCCAAAAGTAAAACCCCAAGCAAGTTCTTCAACGGGAATACCAATTAAAAATATTCCTGATAGAGCTTTCAAATTCCAAACTAGTTGAACAAAACCCGGATACAATACATTGAGTATTTCAAAAAAGATAAAGTAATAGATTAAAAATAACAGACCTCCAACAATTATTTTAAATTTTAAATCCGGTCTGCAAATTAAAGCAGCAACTGCACCCAAAAACATAGCAATTATTCCGCAATAAATATGATTGAGGTCCGAGAATACAGCAAAAAGGAGGAATATTATAGCAGGTGATATTATGGCATATTGATGAAGTTTATGTTTTTGTTTCTCAATGTTATTAAACGGCTCATTACTGGATTTAAATATTAGCTTATATATAATTGACCCTATACCACCTACTGAAAATGTAAATATAAAACTTTCTATATCAAATCCGGTATTTGCCGCAAGATTAAAAAGCGATGGCGGATTCCAGTATTCCGGAACAAAGAGTGGCTCTGTGAATCCAAAAAGCATCGTCCATAAGCTAACCGTTAACATTTCTTTTCTATATTGCCTGTTAAGGGTGTAAATAATAACCCATACAAACAGAAAAATCAGCGACCATATTAACCATGCATATTGCATCGTAAATTACTTTAATTTTTTAGTGAAAAATTGTAAATCGCAGCTATGCATACTCCTACAAACCAACCCAGAATGAATGATTCAATTAGTCCTATAACAGCAATTCCGAAAGACATTGTTGGTTTTATAATAGTTGAAACATCAATGCCGTGTAATAAAGTATTAAAGAAAAATACCGTTTGTTCTTTGCCTAATATTGAGAGTAATATTGCACATCCTAAGTATAATAATCCTGATGTTGTGCCAAATGCCAAGCCGAATTTTTTAATATTAATTTTATACATTTTATTCTCCCGAATTATTTTGATTATTCTGATGAGTCCCGGTATGATGTCTCATCATTAATAAATGACACAAAAAAATTATTATAAGAAAAATTAATGTTGCTGTAGTCCCGTTTATATTAAAAACAGGCATTAGAAAAACTAAGAGAACCGGCAGAACGCATCCGATTAACATCCATATATGATGCTTTTCCATAAGTTTTTTGTTTAATTTTTGAAGTTATGCTAATTCATTTTTTAATTTATATATCTTATTAAAAGACCATTTGGTTTTCTTCCTACAGGAATGTCCATGATTTTTGTATGTGTCAGAACATCAATAACAGAAACTGTATTTGCCATTTGATTAGTTATATAAGCTTTGGAGCCATCATTAGTAAATGCTATTGCATGAGCCCCGGCTCCCACAGCAATACTACTAGGCATTTCCCATTGGTTATTCATTCGGTGAAAATATACAACCCTTCCTCCGTCACCGTCTGTTACCCAAAGTTCATCCGTTTGTTGGTTATATGCGGCAAACCCCGGCTTAAATCCAAGATTAACGGTTTCTTCAACCTGCAATGAAGCAACGTCAATTACACTTATGGTCATTCCTTCTTCATTATCAACATACATTTTATTGTTTGTCCCGGTCCACGCCCCAACAGGATTTGCGCCGACAATTAAAGTTGTTATAACAGTTTTTGTGCTGACATTTATTGCAGTAACATCATCGGAACCTCCGTTAGCAACAAAAGCAATAGATCCGTCTGCAGAAAAAGTAACCTCTGAAGGTTGTGAGCCGACGGTTATAGAATCTTTTAATAAATAAGTAGTTGCGCTATACATAAAAACTTTTCCGGAAGCGCTCATCATAGCGCTCCAGATTTCGGAACCATCAGGTGAAAATATAGCATTATGATTTATATGAGGAGTTATTTTATTTAATAATATAGAACCGTTTTGAGCATCTAAAATAACAATTCTGCCTTTTGAGGTATCGGAACCATGCCCTCCGTGTCCTCCGCTTAAATCTATTCCCGGAACACCTATTGCTAATTTTGTCTTAGCAGGATTTAAATATATATGGTGAGGCCATTTTATTTCATTCGCTGAAGTTCCAGCAAGTTGAATTGTGGCTTTAACCGTGTTTGAAGCAACTTCTATTATGGATAGTGAAGCATCTTCACCATTAACCACATAAACAGCATCATAATTGATATCAAGAGCTGTAGGTATGACTCCATTATCATTTTTACAACCAGTAAATACAACCAACACATATAAAATTACTGCCATCATAAAAAACTTTATTAATGTCATATAATTTCCTCCTCTGTGTTTAATTTAAATGAATTTATTGGTCTTTAGGCAATTTGCAACAGTTATCAAGGTTTTTATATGCAGTTGGGTCAGCTTTTTTATCGTTAGCATCATATCCTGCCGAGGTTATAGCATTCTCAATTTTGTTCAAATCTGTTTTTGAATCATCAAATTCAACATGGGCAACTTTTTCATCTTTATCTACTTTTACTTCGATAACCCCGTTAACTTTTTTCACAGCTGATTCAATATTTTTTTGGCAAGTTCCACATTGCATGGTAGAAACTTTAATATGCACATGTTTCTCACTGCCAATATGCGAATTTTCTGTTTTTTGCTGTGTCTGCTGATACGAATCAGGTTTTGATTGAGTTTGTTCTTTTTGAGAAAGCTGGTTTTGTTCGCCGTTATTTGTCTCTTGCTTTCCACAACCGGTAAAATAGACGATTGAAGAAATTATTATTAATGAAAATAATGAGAGCTTTAATAAATTTTGTTTTAGCATTTTTTTGTTCCTTATTTTTTAAAATTAATTTAATGTTTGTGTTCTAAGTCTTGGTTTTTATTTTGAATATCCTTCATAATATCCTGATCAGGATTAATTTTCAGTTCATCATTGTTTTTATTTGTTCCGTGATTTTCGTGTCCCGAAGTAAAACCTTTTTGTATTTGTGTTTCGCTATCAATTAAAAATCCGCCTGACGTTACAATAATTTCATCTTCTTTTAAGCCCGATGTTATTGCATAATACCCATCTTGTTCGTAGGAAATCTGGACTTGTCTTGGTTCATATATCCCTTTTTCTTTTTCAATGTAAACTAAATTATGTTCGCCGGTTCTAATGACTGCATTTTTTGGAACTCCAATTGTTTGAGTTATATATGTATTTATCCGAACTTTCACATACATGTCGGGTTTCAATCTCAAGTTTGAATTTGTTACATCAATTCTTACTTCCATTGTTCTTGAATCAGGGTTAAATACGGGATTAATAAAATTTATTCTGGCAACCATTATTTCATCCGGATAAGCAGATGATAATATTTCTGCAATCTGCCCGTTTTTTATATACTGCATATCTGATTCGTAAACATTTGCTATTACCCACACAGTTGAAAGGTCTGCCACGTCATAAATATCTTCACCGGCTGTTGCCCAATGACCGACATGAACATATTTTTTTGTAACAATTCCTGAATATTTTGAATATTGGATAGTATTTATTGTGGGATCCTCAGTTCGTTCAAGTTCTTCAATTTGGGCTGAGGTCATTTCCCATTGAGATAACCGTTCTCGGGCTGAACGGACCAAGCTTTCAGCCTGTTCAATTGCAAAGCTATTTTCACTTTTATTAACTTGGTTGAGATTATTTAATGCGAGAAGATATTCTTTTTTAGTAGCAACAAGTTCAGGCGAATATATTTCCAGAACAGGTTGTCCTTTTCTTACCGGTTGCCCCTCATAGTTAACAAACATCTTTACAATTTTGCCGGAAACGGAAGTTGAAATATGGGCAAATTTTGTTTCATTTATTTTAACATATCCATTGAAAGTCTTTTCGCCCTGAAACTGCATAACACGTACTCTTTCTGTCTGAACATTCGCGAGAACTTGTTGGGAAGGTGAAAGCTTTATCGAATTCATGTCTTCTGAATTATTTCCAGAAGCTGAGGTATCATTTTTTTCAATATTTTTTTTAACCAAATCCATTCCGCAAATCGGACACTGTCCGGGTCTGTCCTGAATAATCTGAGGATGCATAGGGCATGTATATAATTCTTTAACCTCATTTTCAGTATCTTTTTTTGCAATAGTGTTAACATATATATAATAACTGCCAACAATTAATATTATTGCAATTGAAACGACTGTTATGATCTTAATATATTTTTTCTTGGTTTCCATTTTCTTTTCTTTCAATTTTTCAAATTAATTGCTGTAGCTTTTTCAAGCTCTGCGATCATCTTTAAATACATATTAACTGATTCATAGTACATAATCCTTGCCTCCTGATACATTTTATATGAATCCAGCAAATCCAGAAAATCGGTTTCATTATTTTCATAAGAGTATTGGGTGGACTTTAAAGTATTCTCGGTTTGAGGCAATAGTATAGCATAATAATAATTCATAGTTTCTTTTGAAGAGCGAATATTATTTATTATGTTAACAATCTCTGCTCTTATGTCATTTTTCTTTGCAATGAATTCATCAGAAGTAGATTTTATGATTATTTCATTTTTGCTGACAGAGTTGCTGTATTTCCCCGAGCTCCAAGGTGCGAAAGGAATATTTATGCCTATCATAAAAGCAAATGCATTTTTTTCTTCTGAAGGCAACAGTTTATATCCAAGTTTAATATTGAAATCCGGGTACCTATTAAGTTTTGCAATTTCAAGCTCTGTTTTATTCATAAAAATTTTATTTTCCAGAATCTTCAAATCTGGCCTATGTTCGAAAGCAAAATCAATAAGTTCTACCTGATCCCGCTCCGTTATATTGAAACTATTTTTATTTAAAAGATAATCAAAGTTTATATCACTGAAATCTATCCTTGTGTTTTCATCAATAATAATTTTTGTCAACGCAGTTAATTGTGAAAAAATATTCTTTCTTTGCTGCTTCAAAAGAAATTCTTCATTCTTAAGCTTGGACATTTCAATCTGAGATTTAAAAATCTCTTGTTGCATCCCTTTCCCGACTGAATATTGAATTTCAGTTGCGGCGGAAAATGTTTTTACCAACAATTGGTTATCCTGATTAATTTGAATTTTTTTATTTATTAAATATAAATCGTAATAACTCATTTTTATCATGTTAATCTTTTCAATTGACATAACCAGTATCTCAGATTCAAGCATGCTCATATTATTAAGAACGGATTGTTTTTCCAAAGCAAGCTTGCCCGGAAAAGGGAACATTTGGGAAACAAAAAAATTAATCATCCCAACTCTTTTAAAGTCCGACATAATATCATCAAGCTCAAATTCAAACATTGGGTCAGGTAAATATGATTTTTCTTCCGCCTGATATTTAAAAGCTTCAACCCTTGTCTCAAATGATTTCAAATCAGGATTATTACTGATCGTGAAAAATAATAATTGATTCAAGTTTATTGATTCCGCATTTGCAAAGGTATTATAAAAACTGGTATCAATATCAAAATCTTTTTTTTGCAATAAAAGAAGAGAATCCAATACTTTTAGCGAAGAAGTAAACCTGTAAATTGAATCTTTTGATAAATATTCATCAAAAGTATTTTGAGTATATACTTGTTTAGCTAATAATAAAAATAATATTATTAATATTTTAAATGTTATTTTAGACATTCTTTATAACTTAATTCAAAAAATAAAAAATAACCTTTCGGTTATAACTAAAAAATAATAATTGAATTGAAGTTATATTAAATAAGAAGGGAAGATATAAAGATAGGTATATCCTGTTTATGGAATCCAGTTATACCTTTATCTATTTGCATTGATATGTTTTGAGAAACAAAGCTTTGGATAGGAATTACTATTAATACTCCCAGAGAATGGATTTCCTTGGGCAAATCTGTTTTAGAAATAGAAAGAGTATTGGAATTTGAAAGTTCTGAGGTTTTTTCCGAACAACATCCGGAGGTTGTTTTATGGTAATTTAATTCGTTAGTCTTATTATCATAAGTGTGACTACATTCACAAGAATTATCATTATTCATTGAACATGCCATCAAATTTGTGGCATAACTAAAATTAGATAATATCAATAGAATTGCAAGTGATGGGATAAAATATTTACCAAGTAACTTGAGCATATACAAAGATAATCTATTTTAATAAAATATCAAAATTATTAACGTAATTCATTAGAATTAAGTTTCATTTACAATTGTTAACAATTTCCAATTTAAAAATCGCATATAATCTAAAGAAATCTCATTTCAATTATAATTAGCAATTATATCGCTTCTTTTGCATCCACATGTTTTTTGAGTAATTCTTTATAAGACATTATTTCAATAGAATCATTTTGTTCGTTTTTGAAAATTTATTTGCTTGAAAACAATAAAAATATATTCCGCTTTGTAAGATACCAGCATCAAAATCATAGGAATATTCACCTGCTGTTAACTTTTCATTTACGAGAACAGATACTTCCCTGCCTAGCATATCATATACTTTTAAAGAAACAAATCCGGAATTCGGAATTGAAAAATTGATTCTAGTTGTAGGATTGAACGGGTTTGGAAAATTCTGAGATAATGAATATTTATTAGGAATGTTTTCTGAAAGAATATTTATCCCTGTAACCTGCGATATTTTAAATGTTGACATTTTAACCCCCGTTCCTCCTCCCAAACCAAAACCCGAACCCGTTGTATAAACATAACCGTTTTTATCTACAATCATATCACGCGGAAGTTGTCCTGTATTTCCGGCTCCCGGATAAATGAGATGCCATTGAAGAATTCCATTTGGGTTATATTTATATACCTGCAAATCTCCCCAGGAACCCCTTGCTCTTGCGCTTGCGATATAAATATTATTTAAAGTATCGAGTGCAAATGCCGGATGGTAATTCCCATCAGGCATTAATCTTGTCCACATTTCCGAGCCGTCATTGGCATATTTAATCACAATATCATTTCCATTGTTATACCCGGCAACTATTACATTTCCTAATTTATCCAGCAATACGTGTGAACCTATAGAGCCGAAAGAATTAGAGTAAGTTTTTATCCATTTTTGAGTTCCGCTTGAATCATATTTTATCGTAACAATCTCAAATGGTCCTCCGGGGTCACCTACACCGGTAGCATACACATTGCAGCTATCATCTGTGGTTACATCATAAGCTAAATCTGTTGTAAATTGCCCCGTGGAGGTATAAGTTCTATACCAAACAAAATTTCCCGAATGGTCGAATTTCAGAACAAAAAAGTCATAATAAGTCGGCTCAAAAGACTCTCCTCTTTTTCCGCAAACAACAACATTCTGATTTTTGTCTATTGACATTGCATATACATCTCCGTTAAGTATGGGATACAAACTTCTCCATATTAAATTTCCATTTTGAGGTTCAAATTTAGAGACCACACAATAAAATCCTCCTGAAGCAACTACAACTCCTGTTGTCATAATGTATCCTGAAGAATCAAACATCATTGCATCTGTGCTTATATGCCATCCGCCTAAACTATCTCTCCTTTCCCATTGGATTACGCCATTTGTGTTGTATTTTAATAATGTTAGACTCCCACCAATATATACGTTCTTTAATGAGTCAACTATCAAAACACCACTACCAACAGGTGCTGATGATGATCCAAGAACCCTTGTCCAAACAGAATCACCATTTGGTTTATATTTTATTGTAGCACAGCCGGAGGGACCCCAATCTGTTATTCCAGTTATATATGTATACCCTGAATCATCGAGCCCAATGCAACTTCCCCAATCATCATTGGAATTTTGACCTCTGTAGTAACTATTCCATAAAACACTTTGAGCAAAAGCTGAATGATTTGCAAAAATAACAAAACTAAGAATATTTAATATTATTATTTTCAAAAAAAATATTATTAATTTATATATTTATCCAACAAATAAATTTATAAAAATTCCCATACTTGGAATTTTATTTTGACCCGATGTACTTGCATTTTTCGGTCTGACAGCAAACAACAAATATTTTCCGGGAGGAGCAACAAAACCATCAGCAGGTCCTGATATAACATATGTGATACCGTCATTTGGATATGAATCTACAATCTCAAGATAAATTGCTCTTTGGTCCGGGTCAAAGCCATGTGTAGGAACCCCCGGTTTTATTAATATAAACTCTGCTATTTGCAAATCCGAGTGGCAATAAAATGAAGTTCCATAAGTCATATCAGTTGTATTTACCCAAACATTGGGCCTGCTTCCATCAAATAAATATGGTGGTTTATAAATTTCAAAATTACGGTTACCGTTTGCAAACGTGTCATCTTCTTGTAATTCCCCGCCTGAGACAAGAACACTCCCATCCAATAATAAAATTCCTGTTGAATGGTACATTCTCGTAAAAGTACTCGCGCAAGGTAGAAGTTTTGATTCTCCTAATCCACTGTTAGCTTCGGGGTCATAAATCTCAGGTAAAGTTATGCCATTCTGTCTTGGGTTTGCTTGAGAACCGCCCATTACAAACAATTTTCCATCAGGTAATATAACTGTATTTACCAACATTCTTGGTATATTCAGATTTGCCATTTCTTTCCATTCAAAGTCTTCTTGAGTAGTAGCTCCTAAATTGAAAACTTCAACCGTGTCCGCAGGTAATTCTTCTACATCATATTTGCCGCCTAAAATCAGAACTTTCATATCCGTATTGTTCGGTTTTAACGGGAGAAGAACCGAGGCGCCGCTAAATCTTGCAAGCTGAGATTCGGGCATTTCTGTCCAGAATATATCACTATTCTCATTTCCATAAGGATTAAATCTCCATTTTTTTGCTAGAGGAAACGAATAAAAAACTTCACCTTTTAAAATTCCAAATTCCTCATTGTTATAAGGAATTAAATGCGCACCCGGATAATTTACTTCGGCTTCAATAAAGTCCTCAGGTATTGCAGCTTCCGGATTAAAAGCTTCAATATTATCATTATATACAGGGTCTTCACCATCAAGCTCATATCTATATCCTGCTATAACTAAAGCTATATATGGTCTTTCTTCAGAAACAGTTCCTAAATTTGTAACAGTTGGATACCATCTCCCGTCATCCATTTTTTGAGGTTGACTATCTTGGTTTCGTAAATAATCCCAAGTTTCATTATCAGGGTCAAAAACATAAGCAAATTTTAAACCTAAACCAAAATGGACATGAGGAGAAGGAGTTTCCCTATGTCCTCCTGCGCATAATAATTTACCATCTTGTAAATATGTATGACCGCAACAAAATAGTCTTGGTAGAGGTTCACTATCTCCCGGCCAGTTAGGAATTGTTTGATCTGTAATTCCTAATGGTGGATCAGAAGTAGTAATAGTTAAAATTCTTGTTTTTATAACTTCCTCTTCGTTTTCTTCTTCGGGTGTAAATGCAGCAAAGTATAAAATCTTCATTTGCCCTTCTGAAGATGTGGGTAATAAACACATATGAACTGCTTCTTGTTGGCTATCTAAAGCATCGCTATCCGTATCAGATGGATCTGATAATACTATTCCCACTTGCCTATTTCTGATAATTCATACATAGAGTTATTCCCTCCTTAATTTTAATTTAAGATTTTATTACCGGCGGAGTTTTTTTCAGTAAATATTAATTGACAGTATCGGCACCGTAATGTATTATAAAATAAAATTAATTTGCAAGTGATAAATAGCGGGAATTGATAATCCAACCGAGTTGTAATTATAACAAGATACTCAAAATTGTATAAAAGATTTACAAGTTATATTTAAGCAATTTACTCAAGGTTATATAATATTCCTTCTCAATCAAATCAAGTTTGTCTTTAATGGAATAGTAGTATGTCAATTCCATTAGATAGTCAATTGATGAAATCTCACCGAGCGAAAAAGATTTTTGAAGCAACTCGGCGTTATTGATAGTTGATAGTGCTCCAATGCTTTCGGACAAAGTATTTCTCAAAGAAATAAATTCATCATACATTCGTTTTGTTTCAAAGTAATGTTCGTTTTTATGTTCTTCAATTAATGCGAGTGAATAGATTGATTGCAATTCTTTGGCTTTAACCCTGTTGTTTCCTTCCCATAACGGTATTGAAATTCCCGCATGAACTCCGTTAAAGTTTTGGTTCAGCAAACCCTGATACCTATAACCTAATTCAATCTTCGGAAGATTTAAGTCTTTGTTTATGCTAATTTCCTGTTTTGAAATTTCATATTGCAGATTTAATCTTTTCAAAGTCGGGTCGTTCGCTTCAATTTCTGCTTCAAGCTCTACAAACTCGGGAATTTCTTCTACGGGCGGGTATTGAGTATCTGTAAATGTTATGGGTTTCCCGCCGTTTAATTCAGTTAATTTATTGTTCGCTTTATTAATCTCAATTTGATTTAACTGATAATCACTTTGATAATTAATCACCTGAAGCTTGGCTTTGTTAGCGTCTATTACATTTCCTTCGCCTGTCTGAAGTCTGGTCTGAAAATAATCATACAACTTTTGTGCGTCATTAAGACGTCGCTGTAATTCAATATTCCGTCTATTAAGATAAACTAACTCAATGCAGGTAAGTTTTGCTTCTAACAATACATCCTGTTTAACAGATTGCAAGTCATAATTAACCTGTGCTGTTCGTATATCTGCTAAGGTGCTCCGCTTTCCATATATCGTGGGAAAATCAAATGAAAAATTAAGGGTAAACTCCGTTTGATTTCCTATACCTTTGGGACTGCCGAACAAATAATCATATGAAACTTCCGGATTATACGGAGCGAGTCCTGTATTAAATTCCATTTTCCTTGCATTGACTAAATCACTGCTTGCTTTTATCTCTTTACTATTGGAAGCAATTTCTCTCAAAACATTGTCTATGTTACTTTGCGCAGATAGATATTGATTAGTAAATAATATAAACACTGCGCAAAAAATTATTACCGATATATGTTTCATACTGATTCTGTTTTTTTGTTTGTAAGATAATATACAACGGGAACGACAATTAAATTTAAAAACGTGCTAGTCAAAAGTCCTCCTAAAATTACTTTTGCCATCGGGCTTTGGATTTCATTGCCGGGTTCATCACCTGCAATGGCTAGAGGTATTAATGCAAGTCCTGCCGCAAGTGCAGTCATTAGGATAGGATTTAACCTGTCTAGTGAACCTTGTACTATTCTTTTATAGAGATTCATTCCTTCGCCTTTAAGCGTATTGTATCGAGATACAAGCAGTATTCCGTTTCTCGTAGCAATACCAAACAACGTGATGAAACCGATTATGGAAGGAATACTTATTATCCCCGATGTAAAATACACGGCAAACACACCTCCGATTAAAGCAAGCGGTAGATTGATAAGAATTATTGCGGAGGTCTTTAAGTCTTTAAATTCCTGATACAGCAAAATAAGTATAAGAAATATCGAAAATATTGACATTATCATTAACCGTTGAGATGCTTCCGCTTCTGCTTCAAATTGTCCTCCGTATTCTATTCTATACCCTTGGGGAAGCTTTACGCCTGCATTGATATTTTTTTGTATTTCTTCAATAACGCTTCTTTGGTCACGGTCTGAAACATTTGCAGAAATAACAATCTTTCTCTGAACATTCTCACGGTTAATCGTGTTCGGTCCCGAAGCAGAAACGACATCTGCAACATAATACAACGGTACTTTTTGGCCGGTGTATGTATCAATCAAAGTGTTTCTTATATTCTGAATATTGTTGCTTGCCGGATCATCGAGACGCAATATCAATTCATAACTCTTATTGCCTTCAAATACTTGACTTACTTCTTCGCCTGCAAAAGCAGCGTCAATGAACTCTGTAAAGTCTTTCATCGGAATACCATATTGTGAAAGAAGTTCTCTCTTTGGCTTAATCTGAATTTGAGGAATATCAACTTGTTGCTCGACACTCACATCAACAAGTCCTTCTATGTTTTGAATTTGACCTTTAATCTGATTACCGAGTGTATATAACTTTGTTAAATCGCTTCCATACAGCTTTATTGCAATATTTGCCCGTGTTCCTGAAAGCATATGGTCAATTCTATGTCCTATCGGCTGTCCGATGGTTATATTAACACCTGTTATGCCTGCAAGTTTTTGCCTGACTTCTTCCATAAATTCTTCACGTGAACGGTCGGTTAATGTGAATGGAACTTCGATTTCAGAAGCATTAACGCCCTGAGCGTGTTCATCGAGTTCAGCTCTGCCCGTTCGTCGAGCGGTGCTTTTAACTTCCGGTATAGTCAAAAGAATCTTTTCAAGTACCGTTCCCATTTTATTGCTTTCTTCGAGTGATGTGCCGGGAAGCGTTACCGCGCTAATTACCAATGAACCCTCGTTAAATTCAGGCAAGAAGCTTCTTCCGAGACTGAACATTATGACTACAGAAATACCTAACAAAACTAACGCTGATGCTATTACGAATTTTTTGGCGTTGAGTGATTTTTCAAGTAATGATTTATAATGTCTGCTTAAAAATCGCACGAACCTGTTTTCTCCGTGTGCCTGTTTTTCAAGTACACGATCATTCGTTAATAGATAACTGCATAATACAGGTGTTAAGGTAATTGCTACTATTAGCGATGCAAACAACGATACGATGAACGCAATGCCAAGCGGAACTAACAATCTGCCTTCCATTCCAGATAAGAAAAATAACGGAATAAATGCGGCAATGATAATGAACGTTGCATTAATTACTGACGGACGTATTTCAATAGAGGCATTATAAATTACTTCCATTTTTCCGTTTTGTTCTTCTTTTGGTTTTAACGAATTTTCTCTTAATCGCTTGAATACATTTTCAACATCAATAATCGCATCATCTACAAGCGCGCCGATAGCAATAGCCATACCGCCCAAACTCATTGTGTTTATGGTAAAGCCAAGCCATTTCATCGTTAATATTGCAACGACAAGCGAAATCGGGATTGCAACCAAAGAGATAACGGTAGCTCTTACGTTCATCAAAAAAACAGCTAATACAATGATTACAAAAATCGAACCTTCTATTAACGTTTTTGTAATATTATTTATGGAAGCTTCGATAAAATCTGCCTGTCTGAATATGTGAGTATTAATCTGAATATCCGGAGGGAGGTTTTTTGATAAATCACTTAATGATTCATCAATTTTTTTAGTAAGCTCAAGAGTATTTGTTGCCGGCTGCTTCTGTATCGCCAAAATGACTGCGGGTTCACCTTTCACTGAAGCATCCCCAATTTTTACTGAAGATTTTATTTTGATTTCAGCAACATCGTTAATTTTAACGGGAAAACCATTTACAACTTTAATAACTGAATTCCCCATTTCATTTAATTCATTAGTTCTTCCTATACCTCTTATTATATATTCTTGATAATATTCATTTAAAAAACCGCCCGAAGCATTTTGATTTATGTTTTTGCTTGTTTCAATAAGTTCATTTAATGAAACATTATAATAACTCATTTTTTGAGGAGATGCCTGTATCTGATATTGTTTATATTCACCACCAATAACAGTTACTTGGGATACTCCTCCAATGGCAAGTAATACAGGTCTTATATTCCAATCAGCAATTGAGCGAAGCTCCATTAAATCGGGCTTGCTTGTGGATATACTTATATACATTATCTCACCCATGATAGAAGACTGCGGAGCAAGGGTAGGATTTCCAACTCCTTCCGGTAACTGCTCAATTATTGCTGACATTTTTTCCGTAACAACCTGACGGGCTTTATATATATCCGTTCCCCAATTAAACTCTACCCATACAACTGAAAACCCAGCCGAAGATGAGGAACGAACTCTTCGCACGTCGGTTGCTCCATTGACGGCTGTTTCGATTTTGAAAGTTACTAATTGCTCAACCTCTTCGGGAGCCATGCCGTGTGCTTCGGTTAATACGACAACTGTCGGAGCAGTTAAATCAGGAAATACATCCACTTCCATATTAACAGCTACATACGTTCCGAAAACCAAAAGCAGTGAAGAAATGATGACGATTAGTAATCTATTTTTTAAAGAAAAACTTACAATTTTATTTAACATTTATATCATAGTTTAAATTGATGTTAGGTAATGATGTTAATTAATGTTCGTGTCCGTGCGCCGGCAAGCTTCCCGACATAGATGCAAGCTTGATCTGATATGCACCTTTCGTAACTACTCGCTCACCTTCTTCTATTCCTGACAATACTTGTACATTAAGTCCGTCCGACTCTCCGAGTGTTACTTCCCTTTTTTGAAAGCTCTCGCCCCCTGTCTGTACAAAGACATAAAATATCCCTTGTTCTTCTATAAGTGAGGAAACAGGAATAACTAAAACATCGGGCAGTCTGTTTGTTTTTAAGAAAACTTCGACAAATGTTCCGGGAATTAAGTCTTGCCTGTAATCAATTTCAAAATTTATCGGAAGAAGCAAATTATCCTGTCCTGTGTTTTTGCCATATACAATTGATTTGCCGTTTAACGATTCCGTGTCATATGTTCTTCCATCCGGTGTTTTGAAATTAGCCGAGCGTATTTCATTTATAACGTCAATATACTTTTGAGACAGATCGGCTTTTAAAATAAGCTTCAAGTTTTGAGTAATTGTTGCAAGTGTCTGACCGGGTTGAACATATTCACCTTGTCTGACATTGAGTGTCCGTAAATAACCGCTAATTGGAGTAAAAACTCGTACACCCGCGCTACTGTAATTATAAGTAAGCGAATTATACACTTCGCTTGCTATCTCATAAGTATTTTTAATTGCTAAAAATTCTCTATCTGATACAATTTTATCTTTATTCAATTCTAATGCCCGTTCATAATCTGCCTTCGCCCGCTCATAATTAGATTTAGCTTCAATGATTTTAGTATTAATGTTTTCTTCATTCAGATTACTTCCTGAAACAGTAAAAAGATTTTCACCTTTTACGACATTCATTCCCGTAATATAGTTGCCATTGTAATTGACAATGCCTCCTGATTTTGCCGAAATGATCGCTTCCTCACTTGGCGGCGTTAATATCTGCCCCGTCGTTTTTATTGTGTAATAAAAAGTTTGCTTCTTAATTTCTTTATTTGCAAACTCGACTTTCCATGCCTGTTCTTTTAAATAAGTTATGTCGTTTCCTTCCGCTTCTTCAGGCTGGTCGGCAAGCGCAGTTTGAAAGTCGGGATAAACGGTGATGTTGTCTATGGTAATAATATCGGTAAAATCCCGTGCCTCTATTTCAAAAGTAATTTTGAAATTAGTGCCTGCGGTTGTGGGTGTTATTTCAGGACGGAATATACCGGGCGGACTTGGAGCATTGGCAACCGACGAGCCGTTATCCGTAACGCTTACCTTAACTTTTCCTTCAGTCATAGGTGTAAATAGTTCACCTATAATTGTTACGTGAGCCGCAAAGCGTGAAGTCTCGCCAACTACTAAGGGCTTAAACTCTACAAAAAGTTCGCTTTTTTTTGCGTATAATGTATAAGCAACAGGTTCGAGTTTTTGCTCTTCATTCTCGCTTTTGTTTTTATTACAACTTGAAAAAATAAATATAGATATAATCGTATATAATATTATAAGCTTCTTCATATAAGAAGTATTTTTTAATTTAGAATTTTAAATTGAAAAACTATTAGGTGATATTACGAAATGAAAACAGGGGGAGCACGTAAAAGACGTATAGTAGTAAATTCATGCAATTGTATAATCGGTACTAAGTTTTCTACCGTTTGAGAATGTGATTGTTTAAAATTATCATTTTTAAATACATCCGTAACGCTAAATTCTTTATTAACGCTTTGGATAGATTTAATATCATTCTTCTTCGCTATGAGATAAAGAAAATCATGTTTGTGTTGAAAATGATGATGTGAATGATGTGCAGGTTCAAAAATAAGTTTTGCGTCTTTTAAAACAAATTCATCGTAAACATGAGTATCGTGCTTATGGTTGTGAGGCACGATGTCATGCACTTGCAAAAACAAAAGCGCGAAAAGAATAAAAATATTGATTGAAAATTTAATCACGATTTACGAAAATAGTGAAATAATTAAAGCTAAACAATTCTATATATTACTGCGATTTTAAAATTTATTTAACCAATGAATGGTTTAAATTAATTTATTTTTTTTAATTTTATATTATTTGCAAAAAAAAACGTTTTAATATTATTGTATTTTTTTATAAAATTAATATTCAAAAGTGTCAGCGATTTTGTCAGCGATTTTTGAAAAAAGCAGGTAATTTCGGGTAAAAGTAGGAAGGATGCGATTTTAAAACATTGAAAAACATTAAAAATTTCAATATTTTACTATGCGTCCTTAGCTCAGCTGGTAGAGCAAATGACTCTTAATCATTAGGTCGGGGGTTCGAGCCCCCCAGGACGCACCAAAATTACAATCAAAATTAAAATTCACAACCTTAAAATGAAAATTAAATTACTTTTCATCATCTCTTTTTTTGCGTTATTATTTTTATCAAGTAATATCAATGCTCAGACAATGGTTTTCAGCACGGGAGTAGGTTCTGACTGCGCACCTCAAGGAACAGGAACTTCTTTTGCGCTCGGAAAAGCAGGCACAAAAATTTATGCCATTGTTAATTTAACTTCGGATTTGCCCGACACTTCCTCTGTTACGTTTCAAGTTTTCAAAGACGGTCAGTATGATTTTTCTTCAACAATTGACCTGCCGGCGAAAACGAATTGCTATTGGGTGGATTTGGTTTTTTATAAAGCAGCAGCATGGACTATCAAGGCGATAGACCCAAACGGAAATATGATAGCTTCGGGAACTGTAAATGTTACTTCTAATTAAGAATTTTTTTTTACTTCAGTTTAGATTAAATTTCCGGCTTCAAAAAACATAAATTTAAACCTCATGAGTTTTAAATAACTTATGAGGTTTTTTAATTAAGCTTTACGTTGAAAGTAAAATTCACTTTTTAACACTGAAAATTTAAACATCTTAAGCTCAGGTGAATACCGCCATAACTATGACATTATTGTCATAAAATCTTAAATTTCCTGATTCATTTCTTCTCATTCTAATCCAAATTTCAATTTTTCCTTTGGTCTGTTATTTGTCCTAATATACTTTGATGTGGTATAATTAAACTGCATTATTTAGAATAGGAGAAAAAATATGATTAACCTAAAAAAAATATTAAATTGTATATTTTTCATAACATTGATTTTTTTATTGAGTTCCTGTTCAAAGGAGAACAGTGAAAAAATTAATACGGCAGATAATCAAAATCTCGAAGTTGCAGAGATTCCTGCCGATGACATTTCTGAAAAAGACGAAGATCTTTTAACAGTAGATTACAAAGTTTTTTATGACGAGCTTGCACCTCATGGTGAATGGATTGAGGTAACCGGAAAAGAATTAGGTTTGGACTTGAAGAAAGAAGCAGGTTCCGGTGCTAATAAAAATTCAAACCACAGGAGAATATCACTTTCACAGTTTTTCGGAATAAATGACGCTTATGCTGCAGATTTTGAGTTCGGGTCATTTTTTGTATGGCAACCCTCACCGAACTTAGCAGTCGGAATAACCGCAGGCGATGCTGCAGCCGCTCCGGTTTATTATACGCCTTATACAAACGGGCAATGGGTTTATTCTAATTATGGTTGGTATTTCAAAGCTCCAACTGCACATGAAGAAATTGTGCACCATTACGGAAGATGGGTTTATTCTCCTGCAATCGGTTGGGCATGGATGCCCGGAAGAGTCTGGTCACCTGCATGGGTTGAGTGGAGAGAAGACGACGTTAACATTGCCTGGTCTCCGATCCCTCCGAGTGTTTACATAGTTGCCAATGAGATTCCTGTTATTCCTGTTTATGAAGATACATATGTGATAGTTGAAAAAAGATATTTTGTTGAACCGGTCGTTTATAATTATATCTATACTGACAAAGAATATAAGAAGCTTTTAAAATCAATGAGAAGACCAAAAGGCGTGGTAATCGTAAATAATGTCATTGTTAACCAGGGACCGGCTGTGCTTGACATCGAAAGATATCACGGAAGCAGTATCGGTGTTGTAAAGGTTCATAAAGTTGATAACATAAGAGATATTCAATTTACGGGAACTGAATTAAGTGTATTTACACCACAATTCAGGAGAGTGAAAGCAAAGGGAAATCTGACTTATAATCATTTTCCACCGAAAAAATATACGAAGTATGATGAAACTTCGCTAAGGAATGAGAACCAAAAAAGAATAGAGAGCGCATCAAAGAATAATAAGTCAGATAAGAATTTTGATAAAAACAAGAATGACAATGCCGGTAGAAATGAAAAAATAAACAAAAATGCATTTGAGAAAAAGAATGATAATTCAAAAGGCAACGATAAAAACAGAATAGACAATAAAAATAATAATAAAAAACGCGATGAGATAAAGAAAGAAAATAATAAAAAACAGCGGGATATTAATAAAGGTAATGACGGAAAACAGAATAGAAAAAGTAATGGTGTAAAAGAAAATAAAAAATCACGCGGCAACGATAATTCTAACGGCAAACAAGAACGCAAGCAGGAACGTAAAAACGACAGTAAAAAAAGTAATGATAAGAAGCGAAGCTATTATGATGACGAAAGTAATTATAATGTAAAAAACACAAGAAACGGTAAAACATAATTTGCAATTTTAATTAATTTTATAAATGAATGGTGAGAAAAAAGGAGAGAAGTAAAAAATGAATAATAATAGAATCAAAATCTTATTGTTAATTCTATCAGTGTTCTTTATCAGTAATACAGCATACTCACAAAAGTTTCGTCTTGGTCCTATAATTGGACTTACTGCTCCGACGGGAGATTATTCCGGTACCACTATGGAATATTATGCAGGCACAAGATATGGAATGAACTCGGGAGTAAATTTCGGAGCGTTGTTTAAAGCAGGTATGGGACCTTTTAATCTTCGTGTTTCAGCAACATATGCACCTTTGAGCAATACCGGACAAGCAGAACCGGGTGAAGGTTTCATTGATGTGAAAAGCGATTTACTAAGTTTTTCTATCGGACCTGAATTCGAGCTGACTTCAATTCCTACTTCCATAAAACCGTATCTGGGTGCCGATTTACTGATTTCGTCGATAAGCGGAAGGACGACTTTTACGGACGCAGATTTTATTCCTGACGGCACATATGATATGCAAAGTGCAACCCGTATAGGACTGGGCTTAGGTGGAGGATTTGAATATGGTCTCGGAACAGGGGTTCTCGACATTGGAATAAGGTATAATCTTATCAATCTGTTCGGGAAAAAGTTTGAAGATGTAAACCCTACGGCAACAAGGCGGCTTGATTCATATCTTTCATTAAATGATGACCCTGACCCGCTTGCAGGCAGCCCTACATCAGTTCATCCGATAAGCACAAGCAGAAGTATTTCAGTAATTCAGGTTAACGTATCATATCTATTCGGATTTTAATTTTTAGTTAGGTAAAAAAATAACCTTCAGGATTTTTTGCTTTTTAAAAAACTTGAGGGTTTTTTTATAAATAGAATTTTATATGGGACTATCACTCAAACCACAGTATTTAAAACGATACAAAAACATAGCAAAGCTTCTTATAAAATATGGCAGGGCAGACTTGATTTCCTCAGCCGGTCTCGAAGAAGTCGTTCTTAATGAAGATAAAAAGCAGGAAGTAACTGAAGAAATTGACCGGTTACCTAATGACCTTGAAGAATTAGGGCCTGCTTATGTTAAGCTCGGACAGTTTTTTTCGACCCGTTCTGATATGCTCCCTGCTCAGTATGTTGAAGTTCTACAGCGCTTACAGGATAAGGTAAAGCCGTTTGATTTTAAAATAATAAAAGAAATTGTTGAAGATGAAATCGGAATGCGATTCTCAAAAGCATTTCTGGAATTTGATGAAGAACCGCTTGGCTCGGCTTCAATCGGACAGGTTCATAGAGCTGTTTTAAAAAACGGCAAGCCGGTTGTTGTTAAGGTTCAGCGTCCTGACATACGGGAAGAAATCGCAGCAGACATAGATGCATTTAAAGAAATTGCAGGTTTTTTAAACGAGCATACTGATTTTGGAAAAAGATTTATGCTGGCAGGAACAATTGAAGAATTTAAAAAAACCGTTTTAAGAGAGCTTGATTACAGAAATGAAATTCAAAATCTTAAAGTTTTAGCAAACAATTTAAAAGAATTTAAAAACATTGTCGTTCCACTGTCTGTTGAAGATTATTCTTCTTCGAAAGTCTTAACAATGGATATCATAAGAGGTAAGAAAATTACTTCAGTTAGTCCTTTAAGAAAACTCGAACTTAACGGGAAAGCGCTTGCTGAAACCGTATTTCAGGCATATATGAAACAAATAATGATTGACGGTTTTTATCATTCAGACCCGCATCCCGGCAATGTATTTATAACAGACGATAATAAAATTGCTTTGCTCGATTTAGGAATGGTAGGATATGTGTCAAATGAAATGCAGAATAATCTTCTGCATATTCTTCTTGCAATCGGTGACGGAAGAGGTGATGAAGTTGCAGATTATGCAATGAAAGTTGGGAACCCTGATGAAGATGTGAATAAGCAGGAATTTAAAAGTAAAATTAGTGAGCTTGTAGCACAGCAAAAATCCACTAGTTTAGAAAATCTTGAAATGGGAAGAATAATTCTGGAAGTTACCAAAGTTTGCGGTGAGAACGGAATGGTGCTTCCCAATGAATTTGCAATGCTTGGAAAAACTTTATTGAATCTTGATAAGGTCGGAAAAATCTTAGACCCCGATTTTAATCCGAACTCTTCCATTCGCCGCAACGCCGATGATTTAATGCGTAAAAAATTATTTAAATCGGCAACTTCAAAGAAGTCTTATGACGTTCTTCTCGACTCAAAGGAATTTATTGAAAAACTGCCTTCAAGGGTTAATAATATATTAGATAAAGTTTCAAATAATGAACTCGAGCTTAAAGTTAAATCAATTGATGAAGTTTATCTGATGAATGGTTTGCAGAAAATTGCAAATCGCATTGCGATAGGATTGATTTTAGCTGCTCTCATAATTGGAGCTTCAAACTTAATGAATGTTGAAACTGATTTTACATTATTTGGTTACCCCGGTGTTGCCATGATTTTCTTTTTAATCGCAATCGCGGGCAGTATTACATTAGCAATGAAGATAATGTTTTCTGATGAACACACATCAAAGAAAAAACAGCGTAAATTGTCAGAAAATTGACACTATTTCTGACAGCATTTGTCAGGATTGTCGTATTCTACGATAGAAACGCATCGAAATTAAGCTATAATCGCATATTTTGAATTGGCACATCAATTGTAATTATATAAATCAAAGGGTAAATGAGGATGATTGGCGAGACGAGGAATATATACTAACTGAGCAAGTATATATTCCAAGTATGAATAATGTTAATACCGTAAGAACTCTGTTCCGAATGGTATCAACTTGAATTTTAATAAATTCAGTTCATACAGTCTCGCCATTTTTTTTATTCTTTCCAATCTAACTATAATCACAAATAAAATGGGAAAATGTCATAAATGCGGTAATGAATATGATAAGTCATTTGACATTACTATTAACGGTGATACTTATACATATGACAGCTTTGAATGTGCAATAGATGAACTTGCACCAAGATGCGCTCATTGTGACTGCCGTATCATCGGGCATGGAGTTCAGGCAAATAATTCAATTTATTGCTGTGCAAGCTGCGCGAGACATTCGGGTGAGGATGAATTGGTTGACAGGGTTTAATACTTGTGTGTTTTTGCTTCTTCTTTTTCTACAGATTTTTTAATCAATTCAGATACCTTCGGGATAATTACGCCATCAACACCTTCTTTCAAAGGACACTTTCCGTAACGGCTTCTGTAAACCTGTGTAAACTCTGCCCCCAAAAATAAAATTATACCCGAATAATATATCCAGATGAACAACACTGCAAGAGATGCTGAAGCTCCATAAGTGGAGCTGAATGATGTGTTACCTAAATATAATCCGATTAAATATTTTCCTATTGAAAACAAAAGGGATGTAATTCCTGCGCCAATCCAGACATATTTCCATTCTATAACCACATCAGGCAAATATTTGAACATTAAAGCAAATACAACTGTAATTATTACAAATGCAGAAAGCATATTTAAAACCTGTGCTAACGGTAATGCCAAGCCAAACATGTTTGAAAAATATTCACTTAGCAGTGTAATGGCTGAGTTTATTATTAATGATATAAGCAAAACAAATCCTGAAGCCACTACCATTGAAAATGATACGAGACGGTTTTTAATGAAGCCCCATATTCCCCTGCCCGGTTTAAGCTCTACTCCCCAAATAATATTCAAAGATTCATGAAGTTCAATGAATACTCCCACTGAACCTAATATTAATAAAATTACACTTATGATTGTAGCAAAAATTCCGGTTGAAGTATTTGAAGCTCCTTTGATAATCGTCTGAACAAGCTCCGCGCCGTCTCTTCCCATAAGGTCGTCCATCTGTCTTATAATCTGACCTGTTGCGGCTTCTTCGCTAAAGAAAAATCCTGCTACCGCAATTACAATTATTAGTAATGGTCCCAAAGAAAATGCAGCATAATAAGACAATGCCGCAGCCATCTTGAAACCTTTATCATCTAAAAGCTGATTATATGTCTCAACAAGAAGTGACCATATGGTTTTGAACCGAATCATACTTTTAGTCTATCTGGAGTTCCTGACTGATTCTGTTCATTCGTAATAACGACTGAAGCCAGGATAATGTTGATTCTGCGCCCTGGTTTTGGTTGACCATATTTATTGTTAATCCGTCATAACATGCGCCTGTAGCGAAATCGCATAACGTTTCCTGACGGTCATTATTTCCTAAAAACCATGTAAATGCGACGCTTAGACGGTTAATCCATTTGTTATCTTTTGTAATAAGAAACGCCAGAAAACAAGCATCGATAATCCCGGGAATCTCAACCGGCTGCTGGTCATATTTCGCCTTTGTTCCGCCTTTAACATACCACCCTTCGTTGCCGACAAGAGATAAACAATTTTTTTCTTTGTCATAAAGCTGGTCATAAAGCCATTCAAGAGATTCCAGAGCGTCCGCAATCATTTTCTTATCATTTTTATAATGACCTCCCATAAGCAATGCTTGCGACAGACGCGAATTAACATAAGTAAGTTTATTTTCAAACCACTGCCAATCGTCAGTTCTGGTATCAGTATAACATTTATGCAGCCTGTCAATTAACACATTGCAGATGTTTTTAATTTCGGATGCTCCTGAAAATTTGTTGAGATAAAAGACACACCCTATGATTACATAAGATATTGCGCGTGGAGATTTGAAATTTACCATATTTTTAATGCTTTGTTCAAACAAAGAATTAACAAGTCCTAATATTGATTGAGATGATAAATTTTTTATTAAATAACCCAAAGTATAAATTACTCTGCCGTTACAATCTTCCGAGCCGGTTTCTTCAAGCCATTTACGGTCATAAGACATAAAGTTTCTGAATAATCCGGTTTCTTTATTGAATGAATAAGAAACAAACATAAGATATTTATTAATATAACTGTCGATTGATTCATCATTATAAATCATTTTATATAAAACAGCAGTAAGCAAAGCCCGCGCATTATCGTCAGTGCAATAACCTTCATTTGGGTTTGGAATGGAATATGACGCATGTTGTATAATTCCCGTATCGTCTGTCAGATTTTTTAAATGATTTAAGTTTACATCCGGCAATGACGGTAAAGTTTTTGTTTTTGCCAGGCGGATATAAGGAATAGACCTGCTTTTAAACTCTTCGATTGCTTCATAAAAGGTCTGCGAATACATTTTGCCCACGTTTGACCAGATCATTTGTCTTCCCCAGTCATATGCCTTCTTTCTGAAACGATTGCGTTTATTTTCATTGAGCAGCAAGTCTGATAAAGCCTTACCAATTGCTTCGGGATTTTTAGGAGGAACAAGTATTCCCCTGCCCTCGCTTAATGCTTCCTCAGCGTACCAATAGGGAGTAGAGATAACTGCTTTGCCGCTTGCAAGCGCATATGTTAATGTTCCCGAAACAATCTGTTCCTTATGATGGTAAGGACTCACATAAATATCGCTCATCAAGAGAAACTCAAGAAGCTCTTTTGTGCTTACAAACCTGTTAATGAACATTACATTATTTTCGAGTTCATTTTTCTTAACAAGATTTTCAAGAGAATTGCGGTAAGACTCACCAAATTGACGTTTGACGTTTGGATGTGTTGCACCTAAAACGATATACATTATGTCGGGATATTTTTTTATTACTACTGGTAAAGAATTTATTACATCTTCAAGACCTTTGCCCGGTCCGAGAAGTCCAAAAGTCAGAATAACCTTCTTTTCAGATAAGCGGAATTTGTCTTTATAATATGCCGTATCAAGAAAAGGAACATCATGCGCGCCATGAGGAATGTATTTAATTTTTTCCATCGGGATGCCGTAAATTTCATTCAGCATCTCAACTGCGCGTTGAGACATTACAACAAGAAAGCTCGTGTGTTCGCTAAGCTCCTTTATAATTTTCAGTTCTTCCTTTGAGGGATTCTCAAGTACAGTATGAAGTGTTGCTACAGACGGCTTATTCAGACGCTCTACGAGATGTAAAATATTTGAGCCGGCATCACCGCCATATAAACCAAATTCATGCTGAATGTTTATTACATCGGATTCAGATAAGTTCAGATAATAAGCGGCTTCTTTAAAATCATTGACACTTTTATCTTTGATTTCAAATTTAACATCGGGAGAATATTTATAACCTTCAGGAATATCATTTAGCGCAGTGATGTTTATATGGTACTCACTGTTTGTGTTAATTGATGTGGCTAAATCGTTTGTAAAGGTAGCTATCCCGCATTGGCGGGGAACGAAGGAAGATATGAATGATATTCCGAAAGGTTTATGAATGTCATCTGACTTCAACATTTTTTAATATATTTTAAAATATCTTTAACTGAAGCAGTTGCTACTGCCATTGTTGTATCCGCTGCGCCATAGTACATTATAAGCTCATCTTTGTTAACAACAGCTCCGCAGGGGAATGTAACGTCGGGAACATCACCGACACGTTCGTAAATTTCACTCGGTCCGAATACCCAGTCATCGCAACGTTTTATTACTTTGCTCGGGTCATCCAAATCCAATAATGCAAGTCCAAGACGATATAATGAACCCGATGCAGTTGTTTTAACGCCATGATAAATAATTAACCAGCCTTCGGATGTTTCAATCGGCTGAGGACCTAACCCAACTTTATAAGCATCCCACCAGCTTCCTCTTCTTGCAGGCAGCAAAATTGTGCTGTCTCCCCAATGTTTTAAATCAGGAGAATATGAAATCCATATATGCGCGCCTAAAGAATAATGTGTCGGTGACGGGCGATGAATTAAAATCCATCTTCCGTTAAACTTTCTTGGAAATAGAGAAGCATCTTTATCATCAGGAGTTCTTATTACACCATATCTTCTGAAAGTTTTAAAATCTTCTGTAGTTGCAAGCGAAACTAAAGGACCTCCTTCTGAATAAGCAGTATATACAATTGCGTATGTACTGTTACCTTCCAGTTTCATAATTCGCGGGTCTTCTATGCCGTACTTTTCTTCAGGAAATTCCATTGGTTTTGGAAGCATTGTCGGTGTTTTATCAATAACCCAATTTGTGTAACCGTCCCTGCTTATGGCTTTGCATAAATGCGAAAAACCTCTCATGTCTTCGACGCGAACTAAGAGCAAAACTTTGTTATCATAAATTGTTGCACCGGCATTGAAAACAGAATTGACCTTATAAGGCCACATGTTTGGTGTAAGGATGGGATTATTTTTGTATCGTTTAAATAATATGCTTTCTTGAGATGGATTTTGGTTAACTTTCATCAGATACAGTTTAGTTACGAAAGAAAGTCAGATGATTATCTGAAGAGAATCCAGCCTTTTTGAAATTTTTTCACTTAAACTTTCCTGAATATCATTATCAAGAATATGTTTATATTGTCGTTTCTTCTTAGGGTTGGATTTCTTTTTGCCGATTGAAGAATGGCTTTGTTTAGTTATATGAGTAATTTTATTCATCTGGTTTAAATAAATATTACCTGCCCGGAATTTCGGGCAGGTAAATTTGGGTAAAAAAAGTGGCAGATACCAAAGAACGATTTAATTCTACTCTTTTGTTTATTCTTCTTCTTCGAGGGCTTCGATATTAATCTCTTCAGCTATAGAAGTCAAAGTTTTATCAGCGTTTCCTTCCTCATCAAGTGTTTCCTGAAGCAGCTCTTCAGAGTTTGTGTCTCCAAGTAATTTTGCATAAGTTCTTGCACATCCATAAGAAGCGATTTCATAATGTTCAACTTTCTGTGCTGCTGCGATTATAGCTGCATCCTTTACTGCGGGTTCAGCTTCTTCTTCCATAACTTCTTTTCCTTCTTCCAGTAATCCTTCCATGGCTTTGCACTTTTTACCTGTCAAACCTTTTCCGATATTTTTGGAAATTTGTTCAAGTCTTGTAACTTGATTTTCTGTTTCTTCAAGATGATTTTGAAGCGCTTCTTTCAGTTCTTCTGAAGTTGCATTTTTAACCATCTTAGGTAATGCTTTTAAAATTTGTTTTTCAGCGCTATAAAGGTCTTTTAATTCTTCAATGAAGAAATCTTCTAATGATTTTAACTTTGCCATTTTCTTTTTTATTTTAAATTTTTATAAAAACTAATTGTTCACTAAAATAAACTAATGTAATCACTTCCTAAATTGTCGTAACCATTGTTTGATTTATTTTCATTTTCATCTGACTCATCATTGTCATTTTCATTCTCAAACAACTTATCTTTTTTTTGCGGTGAATTACCGGTTCTTTGGGTTTCTGAATCCGGTTCGCTTTGATTTTCTCTCTGTCTCATATCCATTTCGATTTCTTCGGTGTCTTTGATGGCATAGAGAAAATCATCTTCTTCCATATGCTGCGGAAGATTATATGGATTTTTTCTCATTTTAATTTCTCCTCAAATTTTTTGTTGAAATTCTAATATAAATATTGTCAATTATCGTGCCATTCAACAGCTTCAAAAAATCACTTGTTTTGCAATTAATTTATATCTTTTTGAAGCTGTTTCTGCCAATTCACGTGTCAGAATCCGACAAAGCTGTCTCATTTTCAGCAGGTAATTTAATTAAATTTCCAGGCGGCAACAACTTTCGCGCAATTCTTATTAGAAGCATTCTCGCCTAAATATGGGTTGTCACTATTTTTAGAATCCGATAACCAAGTTCCGCCCTTACCGGACAACGCATCACTGCAACTCAATTGATAAATAGTTTTATCTTCCAAGCCATATTGTTGAATTGCTTCAAGAACAGATTTGCTTAATTTATCAAACAATATCCGTTGTTTTTCCAGTGTTCCTGCTGCTTCAATTTCAGCGGCAGCTTTTTCAACTTTTTCTGATGAAAATTTCCATTTTTTATCTATGTTTTTTGGACCTATTTTTTCAATTGATGTTAAAACAACACTCATCATTTCTTTTGCTTTGCTTCTGGAATCAACAGAATCGTTATCTGCAAGCTCATTTTTTATATCTATATAGTAAGAAAAAATGTTATTTATGCTTTCTCGAAGCTCGGGAGACGAAAGTTTTGCTGTATCAACCTGTGTTATTTTTACATTGTTAAAAATCGTATCCCCGCTTTTAATTGATGAAATCAAAGTATCCAGTTCTTTTCTTACCTTTGTTGTTGCAGTATCAACTTCTTTTTCCAAATTAGTTTGCTGCTGTTTATTACAGGAAATAAATCCTAAAATAAAAATAAATGCGATTAAAAATTTTAACTTTCTCATATATGTCTCCTTTTGATGTTCTATAATATTAAAACAAAACTCATACCAATGAATTCCCTTAATAATAAATTTATATTTAATATAAAATTTTAACCCTATGTCATTTACTGACAAGAAGGTCAGGGATGTCCGAGCGGTATTTAACTAAAAAAGTGAATATTTATTTTAAATTTGCAGATTTTTTACTGGCACGCCAATTGTAATTTATATGGTAGCAGTAAAAACAATTAACTTATAGGAGGTTAACAAAATGAGATTCGTAAAATCATTTTTAACAGTATTAATTTTTACAATGTGTGTGAATAATTTTGCTTTTGGTCAAAGCACAACAACAACAACTGCTACGACAACTAGAACAGTAAAGAAAACAACATATCCTTATTTTTCAATTAACCCGAGTGGTGGTGTTATATTTCCATTGTTTCAATTAAGTGAAACTTTCAAACCTAATGCAACCATCGGATTGGATTTAGGATATAGAGTAAATAAAGAAGTTGGATTCTTTCTTGACTTAGGATATTATTTTATTTCATCATCACAGGCATCAGCACCGGTTGGTAAATACATAGAATTCAGTGTTGGTCCGAGATATTATTTTACACATCCGAGTTTAAAGTCATCGTTGTTTGTTGAAGGTGGTGTTGGTGGATATAGTTTCAATCAGGCAAGTTTTGTGAATCCTGCAGATCCATCAGGTACAGTAATTCCGCAGATTGACGAAACAAGAGCAGGTGTTAATGCAGGTTTAGGTGCAACACTTGGGGTAAGTGATAATGTTGATATATCATTAAAATCAAAGTATCACATGGTATTTTCACCTAACGGAAGTTCAAGTTTCATTACAACAATGGGTGGAATTAACATTAAGTTCTTAGACTAAAACATAATTATAAAAAAATAATCAAAGAAGAGTTGTCCTGTAGTTATTCTTCACACAAAAGCCCGTTACGAATCAAATCGTAACGGGCTTCCTCTCTTATATAAAAGTCATTTAAATAAATTAAAGCTTATTCAATCCCCAAACTTTTTAGTCTTCTGTAAAATGTCCGCTCATTCATATTGAGAATTTTAGCGGCTTTCGATTTATTTCCTCCGCTTTCATTAAGTGCCTTAATAATTAATTCTTTTTCAACAGCTTTGGTTGAATGTTTAATGGAAAATTTATCGTTTTCAACGGCAGATTCCTGTTGAGGCATACGCATAATATCATCAGGTATCTGAATCGTATTAATAACAGGAGTTAGAGAAAGCAAGACAGACCTTCTAATCACATTTCTAAGCTCACGCACGTTACCGGGCCAGCTATGATTCATCAATTTTTCCATTATAACCGGTGATACTTCTCTGATAGATTTATTAAGTTCTTTATTTGCATCTTTAATAAAATATTCAACAAACAAAGGGATGTCATCTTTTCTTTCACGAAGGGGCGGAAGGTCAATATGAAATTCATTTAAACGATAATACAAGTCATGACGGAAAGTTTTATTGTTTACAGCATCGCTCAAACGTATATTTGATGCAACAATGATTCTTACATTCAAATCAATCGGCTTTTTGGAACCAAGGCGCGTAACTTTTCTTTCCTGAATGATTCTTAAAAGCTTTATCTGGTTTGAATCTGAAAGGTTTGTAATCTCATCAAGAAAGATTGTTCCGTTATTAGCAAGCTCAAACTTTCCTTCCTTCATATTTTTCGCATCTGTGTAAGCTCCTTTTTCATGACCGAAAAGCTCGCTTTCAATGAGAGTGTCGGGAATTGCACCGCAGTCAACTGAAATGAGAGCATTTTTATTTCTGTCGCTTAATCTGTGAATCATGTTTGCAATAATTTCTTTTCCTGTTCCGCTTTCACCTTCAATCATAACAGTTAAGTTAGTCGGCGCAACTATTTTAACTTGCTCAAATACGTCCAGCATAACCTTGCTTTTGCCGACAACGTCGCCCGATTTATATGCCTCCTCCATCTTTTTTCTCAATATATTAACTTCCTGATTGAGATAATTCATTTCGAGGGTTTTCCTTATAACTTTAAGCATATCATCATTGTCAAAGGGCTTTGTGATATAATCATTTGCTCCCATCTTTATGGTCTCTACAGCGCTTTTAATATCACCAAACGCTGTAAGTATTATTACAGGGAGAGATTCTTTTATTGATTTAATTCTCCTCAGCACTTCACTCCCGTCCATTTCTTTCAGCTTCATATCAAGTATGACAAGAGAATACGGCTGTTCTTTCACCTGCCGTATTGCATCGCCGCCATCCTCAACGGCTGTTACAGCAAATCCCGCGCCTTCGAGAAGCTCTGACAAAGTAAATCTTAAATATTCATTATCATCAACTATTAATATTTTTTCCATTATTATTTTTTATTGGTAATTTAATTTCTATCTGTGTTCCTTTTCCAACGGCGCTCCTGATGTTGAATCCGCCGTCATGCGATTTAACAGTTTGGTAAGCAAGACTTAAGCCCAAACCTGTTCCGGTGTTTTTAGTTGTAAAAAACGGCTCAAGAATTTTATCCAGATTTTCCTGCGCAATTCCTATTCCCGTATCTGTGAAATAAAGTATTAATTCATCGGTATCTTTATCATGTCTCACGGTTATTGTAATCTTACCTCCGTCAGGCATTGCATCTTTTGCATTAAATACAAAATTTAAAAATGCATTCTCAAGCTTTAATTTATCTACTTCAATATTCGGAAGATTATCCGGAATATCCAGTATTATATTTATATTTTTTTCAGAGAAAGCAGGTTTTACGCTTTCAACTATGTTATTTATAATTTCACGAATGTTTTCTTCCCTAAAAGCTAAGTCTTCAGGCGAGGCAAAGTCCAATAAATCTTTTATAATGTTGTTTGCTAAATCGACATTTATCATAATGTAATTCAGATGTTTTTCAAGCTTTTCATCGACGTTTGCGCGTGAAACCATCTGTGCCAATCCTCTTATGTTTGCAAGAGGATTTCTGATTTCGTGAGCTATACCCGATGAGAATCTTCCGAGCGCAGCAAGCTTTTCATTATGAATAAGTTCCTTCTGTGTTTCGATTAATTTTATGTTAGCTTTTCTAAGTTCTTCTTCACTTTCTCTTAATTTTTTTTCAGTTTCTTTTATTTCTGTTACATCCAGACACGTTCCAAACATCCTTGTAATATTGCCTTCAGCATCGGTAAATACTTCACCGGTAGACTTTACTGTTTTTACTTTATTGTCCGGTGTGACAATCCTATGAAAATAATCGAACGGTTCTTTGTCAAGATATGCTTTGCCGATAATTTGTTTTGTATATTCTACGTCGTCAGGATGATTAACCGATAGGAATGACTCATAGTCCAAATCAATGTCTTCGGGCTTACGTTCATAAATTTCATAAAGTTCGCTTGACCAAGAAACCGTATTGTTTTGAACATCCCATTCCCAGCTTCCAAGTTTGGCAATATGCTGAGCATCAATAAGCAATTTTTCACTCTCTCTGATTTTTGTTATAATTTCATCTCTTTCAAGCACGCTTCCTATTTCCAAGCCAATATTTACGAGGCATTCAAGCATTTCATTATCAAGATTATATTTGTCTTTCTTAAAGAATTCCAGAACACCAACAGTTTCATTTTGTTTAATAATAGGTACCCATATGCCGGTTGATAATCCTGCAGATTTTGCTAACTTCGCCCGTTTATATTTATTAATGTCGATTAAATCATCTATCTTTATCCAAAAAGGTTTTCCGGTTTCTAAAGTTGCCCCCGGCAGTCCTTCACCACTTTGAAAAATTATGTCCCTTGTCAGAACTTTAAACTCGTTGTAAACCGGGTTCAAATCTTCATTCCATATTGCACAAGATTCCAGTTGATTATTCTTAGATAAATAACAATGACCTATATCCCAGGTTGTATATTGGCAGACTTTATTAACAGCATGTTGAATTGCTTCATTCAAGTTAAACGTTTTATTTGTAACCTTCATTACATCATTTAACAGATTTAAAAGACTATAACGTTTATTTATCAGTTCTTGATTCTGCTTATTCTCCGTTACGTCCTGGCATATGCCTATAATCGCCTCTATATCACCTTCATCATTTTTGATAGTTGTTGTCGATAGAGAAACATAAAACTCAGAGTTATCTTTTCTTGTTGTTAAAAAATCGCCTTTCCAACCGCCCTTCATAGTGCCTTGAAGGATTTCATTCCTTTTTTCATCGGAAATATGTTTTGCAGTTAGAATAGGAATTTCTTTTCCTTTAGTTTCTTCTTCCGAATATCCATAAATTTTTTCAAATGCGCTGTTTACGAAAATTACATTATTCTTAAGGTCTGTTATGTAAATACATTCCTTAATGCCCCTTACGGCATGCGCAAATAATTTCAGCCTGTTCTGGATTTTTTCCTTTTCATCAATCTCACTTATTAACTTTTGCAATGTATTGGCAAGCTCAATAGTTCTTTCTTTGACTTTTCCTTCCAGGTCCTCATGATATGAATTAAGCTGTTCTTCAGCTTTTTTTCTTTCGATATAATTTCCTATTTGCCTGCCGATTGCCTCAAGCACGTTAATCATTTCCTTGTTAGGAGTGGATATGTCTTTATTAAAAAATTCAATAATTGCAATAACGGCGTTTTCATTCATAATAGGCGTGGCAAATACTGAATTCCAGCCCATTGCAATAACTTCATTTTTCCTTACGAATTGTTGTTCTTTATGAATAACAGGAATCCATAAAGCAGATTTATTTTCCCAGACTCTGCCAAGCAGACCGTCGCCTTTATTGATTTCGCGGCTGCGGTCTTCCATTAATGAATATTTTAATTTTTCATCTTTATCGGAGCTCCAGAGCGCTTCCACTATTAGTTTTTCGTTTTCAACAATCCATAAGATTCCGAAATCCCAACCTACTGCATGGCAAATTTCTTCAAGCACTTTCCTTGAAGCAATCTCAAGCGAATGCTCTTCTGCCAGAATTTTAGAAATTATATACTGTATGTTCAGGAACTGTTCAGTTTTCTTTCTTTCGTTTATATCTATACAACCGCCTATATATCCTATAAACTCATTCCCTTCATACAGAGGAACACCCTTATGCAATATCCAGCAATAATCACCGGCATAATTTCTCAACCGGTATTCCATTTGAAATTTTTCTCTCCTGTCAAATGCAGTTGTATACATATCCATGCATCTCTGTAAATCATCCGGATGAACACCTTCAGCCCATCCATTTCCTAATTCTTGTTCAAGCGACCTTCCAGTAAAGTCCAGCCAAATTTTATTAAAGTAATTGCATAATTTATCCTCGTCTGCCATCCATATTAAAATAGGAGCAGAATCCGCAAGAGTCCTGAAACGTTTTTCGCTCTCTCTTAATGATGCCTCAATTTTTTTTCTCGACGTAATTTCATCTTTTAATTTTTCATTTGACATTTTTAGCTCATGAGTTCTTTCATCAACCTTGTCTTCAAGCTCATCATATGATTTTACAAGCAGACGTTCCGTCTGATTTTTATTTTTTATTAGCTTGTTGGATACATATAACGAAAATCCAATAATAATAAAAGAAAACAAACTCGTCGCTATGATAAATATCTGTGAGTTCCGGTTTGTTCTTTCCGACTCTGACATTTCCTGATGAAGTAAACGAGCTTCTTCATCTTCAATTGCTTTTGTAACCACGGCTATTTCAAGCAGCTTATGCCTAATCAGATTATTTATTTCATCCTGTGCTAAGGAAAGTCCGTTATTCTGATGGTATTGATATATCGAATTATCAAGAATTTGTATGTTTGAATTAATCAATGAATCTAAAATCCATATCAGATTCTGTTGAACCGGATTGGCAGATGTTAATTTTTTTATATGGCTGATTTTTGAAAGAAGAGAATCTTTTTGAGAATTATAATTATTAAGAAATTTTCCATTTCCGGAATTTATATATTCACGTCTTAGAGCGGGCAGATATGCAGCTGAAATTCCTATAGCTGCATTTTCTTTCATTATTTCATTTGAGTGATTTATCCTGTTAATGTTTGTCCTGTATTCATCAATGTTTCTATAAATAATTATACTCATTATTATAATGCACAGCAGGAAAACGAAAAATGTTGCAGGAATAAATTTTTCTAACGGCAGTCTTGCCGTGAATCCGGAAATATTTTTATTAAAAGAGCTTCTTAATTTTGAAGGTACAATCATTGAAATAGGTCAATTTTTTATGACAAAAATAGTCAAATTTGTCAGAAATGCAATAATTTTTAACAATTTTTATTAAAATATAATTCAAAATACACCATTTGAAATGGCATAATAATTGAAAAAATAATAATATATTTGAAGTTCAAACCTGAGCAATATGAATTTACTAAACACAGCACAAATTGTAAATAGAGGAATATTTAATGTATATAATAAATACCTTAACAATACTAATAAACTTTGGGATAAAATGTATGAACAGAATTACTCAGAAAAAATGGACAGCGTCGACCAGCAGCCAAGGAATTATATTCTATCCGGATTACTCTCGTCAAAAACCGGTGATGAAAAACATAATGTGCTTGATGTAGGTTGTGGCAATGGTTCATTATATGAACTCATAACACATGATTCAATTTCTTATCACGGAATTGATTTTTCACAAAAGGCAATAAAGATGGCAAGAGAACGATTTGGAAATAAACCTGTCTTTGAAGTCACTGACTTTGATTCATTTAACGGTTCAAGAAACTACGATACAATAATTTTTAACGAGAGTCTCTATTATTTTAAATTATTAACAATTAAAAAAAACATACAAAAAGCTGTTGAGCTCTTAAGAAACAACAATAGCTGTATTATAATATCAATGTCATCATCGGCAAAATCTTTTTTAATCTGGAAGATGCTGTCATTTCTTTCAAAGCCGAAAGATGATATAATGGTCAAGAGTTTACATTCCAACAGCAAATGGAATATAAAATCATTTTGTAATTTAAAGCATTAACACAGGAGGTATAAAATGTTAGAAGAAAAATCATCATCAGTAAAAAGCTTTATGCTTGGCGTAATAACCGGCGGCGTAGTCGGCGGTTTAATAGCGCTGCTTTATGCACCAAAAAGCGGTAAAAGACTGCGAAGAGATATTATGGAAAAGAAGGACGATATTGTGGATGATGTTGAGCATTATATTGCGGCAACAAAAGATAAGGCATCAAAAATGATTACGGACGGCAGAAAGAAAGCAGAAACCATAATTGATGAAGCAGTAAAAAGGGCTGAAGAAATCAGCAAAAAAGCCGGACATTTATTGAAATCGAATAAAGACAACGGAAGTAAAATGATTTCAGACATTAATGAAGATGTAAATTCGGGTTATCTTTATTCGAAGAAATAAATGTTAAATTAATTTCAAAGCTATCGAGATGGACACTCTCAATTTAATAGTTACTATATTCCAGATTATTTTCTACATCACTGCGATTATACTCGCTATATACTTAATATCTTCATTAAAGCGTATCACAAGCTCGGTTGAAAAAATTGAAATGGAGGTGGAAAAAACTTCCATGTCTGTTTCATCTTTTATAACCGATGCCAATTACGTAATTGATGATATTAAAGAAATATCTGACGATGTAAAATTGAAAATACGGAAGGTAGAATTGTTATCGGATGCAGTTGTAGAGAAAGGATATGAAATACTGAATACAGTCGATAAGGTGCAGAATTTTGGCTCTGATTATATTAACAAAGGAATGAGAATTATATCAGGAATAGGCAGCGGCGTTAGGGAATTTTTCCATAAGTTGAAGCGTCCATCTCTTGAATTAAAAAGTTTAAGTAAACCAAGTTCTTATTAAAAAAATAACATAGGAGAAAAAGAAATGCTCTGGACAATATTTATAATACTTTTGGTTCTTTGGCTGTTGGGTATAGTATCGTCAAATACAATGGGCGGTTATATCCATATTTTATTGGTAATTGCAATTGTTGTAATATTAATTCGGTTAATTCGCGGACGAAATCCTATCGATGACTAATTGATTAATATTCCGTTAGATGCAAAAATCGAATAAGAAAAAAACACTGCGTTCAGCACAATCTCAGCAACGTCAGCCCGGCATAGAGTCAAAGATGAAACCTTTGCCGGAATTTGAAAATTCTGAGTATCATGGAAGCGGTAAGCTTAAGGGCAAAGCTGCGGTTATAACAGGCGGTGACAGCGGAATCGGAAGGGCTGTTGCCGTTGCTTTTGCAAAGGAAGGGTGTGACATTGGCATTGTTTATCTGGATGAACACAAAGATGCAAAAATCACTAAAGAGCACGTTGAAAATGAGGGTCAAAGATGCGAATTAATTTCAGGCAACATTCGCGAAGAAAGTTTCTGTAAAAAAGCAATTGATAGAATTAATAAAAAATTCGGAAAGTTGAATATAATAGTAAATAATGCTGCCGTGCAATTTCCGCAAAAAGATTTAACGAAAATTACACATCAGCAGTTAATTAAAACATTTGAAATAAATATATTTTCATACTTTTACATTACGAAAGCTGCTTTAAAATATTTAGAGGAAGGTGCTTCCATAATTAACACTACGTCGGTAACAGCTTACCGGGGCAGCGCTAATTTGCTTGACTATTCTTCAACTAAAGGTGCTATTGTATCATTCACCCGTTCATTAGCATCATCTTTAGCCCAAAAGAAGATTCGTGTAAATGGTGTTGCGCCTGGTCCTATTTGGACGCCTTTGATTCCTTCAAGTTTTCCTCCAAAGCACGTAGCAACTTTTGGCTCGGACACACCTATGGGAAGGGCGGGTCAGCCTGAAGAAGTTGCTCCGTGCTATGTGTTTTTGGCTTCCGATGATTCGACTTATATGACAGGTCAAATTCTGCATCCAAACGGAGGGGAAATTGTAAATGGCTAAGAATTCAACAATTAAAAAAGGTGATAATTTTTTTGAAAAAGTTGCCGTTATGCTAACTAAGTTTAGCGGAGGAACTACAGCATTTATTTTAGCCTTATCAATAGTAATTGTATGGGCTTTAACAGGACCAATGTTCGGATTTTCCGAAACATGGCAATTAGTAATAAATACCGGCACGACAATAATTACTTTTCTTATGGTATTTTTAATTCAGAGGACTCAAAATAAAGATTCGCTTGCAGTACAGCTCAAATTGAATGAAATAATTGCGGCAATAAACGGCGCAAGCAACCGTCTCATTGATGCAGAAGATTTAAATGAAAAAGATTTGCAGACATTAAAATCTCATTACATAAAACTTTCGAAGTTATATGGAAAGGAAGTTCATATAACAGAATCACATTCAATTGAAGAAGCAGAAAACAGACATAATCAAAAAATTAAATCGGGAAATTAAAAAAATGAACAGACTAATATTATACACAATTTTATTTTTAAGCGCGCTTTGTTATCCGGGCTGCGAACTCATCGGTGATATTTTTAAAGCAGGCATCTGGGTCGGGATAATAATCGTCATAGCAATAGTTGCGGTTATCGCTTTGATAATACGAATGTTTAAAAACTAATTTATAATCATTTTATAGGAGAAAAAAATGAGAACATTAATTTTTGTAATACCTGCGTTTGTCATCACTGTAGTTGGCTTGTTCTTTCTGCTCAATGTCCCGGTCAGCTTCAGTGATGAGCTTAAATCAGATTTAGTAATTGCATCAACGTTTATCGTTGTAAGCTTCGGGTTAATAATGCTGATGATAAAAGTTCTGAAGAACGATTAATGATTTTGGCCTGTTAATTTATTGACCGTTCATTATGTCAATAATTCTCAGTGCCAGCCTATCAGGTGATAAATTACTAATCTGCACATTATACATTACGATGACAGAACAATTTTTTTCAGGAGAATATACGCTTAAATTTGTAAAACCGGGAATGCCTCCGTTATGTCCGTAATAGTTATCCCGAACTTTAAAAATTCCAAGCCCGTATCCCATTTGACCGCCCATCAGCGATGCAGCCCATTTCAATCTTTCATTCTGCATTTCTTTTGAAATCATAGAGCCGCTGCCAAGTGCTTTTATATAAACTTTAATATCCTCGATGTTTGAAATTATGTCTCCTGCAGCGCCTGCCCATGAAGGGTCATATTTTGTCGTGTTGTCATCATATGGAAGAACAAGCGAATCCCCTGCATTATAACCGTGAGAATAATCTCCGGGAATGTATTGGTTAGTTGGTATTACGGTGTTTTTTAAGCCAAGAGGAGCAATTATTCTTTTGTTGATTTCATCAGCAAGACTGTTGCCTGTTAATTTTTCAATAATCATTCCAATCATAATTGTATTGGTATTGGAATAATGAAAATCAGTTCCGGGCGCAAAATACGGTGGATATTTTATGGCAAGCTCAAGAGCGTCTTCTTCAGTCCATTTTTTTAATGGGCGATTTTCCAATGTATCATTAAATTCTTCTGTCTCGGTAAAGTTATAAATGCCGCTTGTCATATTTGCCAGCATCCTTACGGTTATATTATCTCCGTTTGGAAAATCAGGAAAAAACTTGCTTATCGGGTCATCAAGCTTTAACTTGCCTTCATCAACAAGCTGAAGCAGAGCTGTAATGGTAAATGTTTTTGTAACGCTGCCGATTCTGTAAGTTTTACCGAGAGTCATCGGCTGCTGATTCATAACATCGGCATATCCTCTTGCTTTTTCATAAGTGAAATCACCGCAAACAACCGATATTATCATTCCCGGAAGATTGGTATTCGCCATAACGGAATCAGCAACAGCATCAATTTTATCTGTAAGCGTTTGTGCAGAAACAACTGAAATACTAAAAAATAAAATTACAATTGTGAGGAAAAGTTTTTTCATAATTTTTTTTTATTTATTAATGATATTGTCTATCGGTTCAACTAAAAAGTTAGGAACGGGATTTTTGAGGCCTGCATAAAGAGTATATTCATTATATACTATAATCATTGAACAATCTTTTTCCGGTGAATAGACTGTTATGTTGCTGAAACCGGGAATCCCACCATCGTGCCCGATATACTTATCATTGGCAATAAACATTCCTAATCCATATTTTTCCATAGGGTTATCCATATCAAAGGAATTCCATTTCATTCTTTCTGCCAGCATCTGCGATGAATGAAGCTGTCCTTTTACAAGAGCCCGGATATAAATATTTAAATCGTGAACATTGGAAACTATGTTACCCGCTGCGCCACCCCATGAAGGGTCATATGTTTCGGTAACATCAACAAGAACCGCATTATCTTTTTTATCATAGCCGTGCGCATAGTCTCCCGGTATTTGATAACTTTCAGGGATATATGTGTTTCTCAATCCGAGAGGGTTTATGATTCTTTCATATGTGTTTTCTCTAAGTGATTTTCCTGTAAGCTTTTCAATAAGTTTTCCTATTATTATTGTATTAGTATTACAATAATCATAATTCGTTCCGGGTTCAAAATTAACAGGGTTTTTGAATGCCATTTCAAGCGCATCATCACTTGTCCATTTTTTATGAGGATTATTATTTAAAGTATCTGCAAAATCTTTTGAAACAGAATAGTTAGGTAATCCGCTTGTCATTCCGGCAAGCATCCTGATAGTAATTTTATCTCCGTTTGGAATCCCTGAAAAATATTTGCTGATTGTTTCATCAAGAGATACCTTACCTTCATCGACTAGCTGCATAAGCACTGTTACCGTAAAAGTTTTTGTCATGCTACCTGCTCTGAATGTTTTATCAAGCGTCATGGGAATTTTGTTTAGAACATCTGCATATCCCTTTGCTTTTTCATACTTGAAATCTCCGCATACAACCGAAACTATCATACCGGGAAGAGTGGAATTTGCCAATACGGAATCAGTCAATGCATCTAGCTTTTCGGTAATTGTCTGGGAAGATACCTGGGTGACATTTAAAAATAAAACCAACAGAAAAAAGTTTAACACAAATACTATTTTTTTCATGAGTATTTTTTTATTTGCCTATTGCCGCAAGCAATTGTTTTGCGACTGCATCAGGAAAAGGATTTGGGAGTTGATTGCCAAACATTGTAAATATATTATACATCATAACAATAGAACAGTCTTTTTCCGGTGAATAAACGGCAATATCTACAAATCCGGGAATACCTCCATTATGTCCGTAATAGCCTCCGAAAAAATTTGCCATTCCCAATCCATATTGCGAATTTGGGTCATCCTTATCAAGCGGAGTCCATTGAATTCTTTCTGCCTGGCTTTTCGCGGAAATTAACTTGCCTTTTGCAAGAGCTCGAATATATATATTTAAATCATTGATGTTGGAAACAATGTTTCCCGCTGCGCCAGCGAGAGAGGAATTATAAACTTCGGATACATCATAATATTCTTTGGGATTAGTGAAGCTTTCACTGTGACCGTGAATATACTCTGCAGGCATCGTGGTTTTATTTACTACATAAGTATTTTTAAGTCCAAGCGGTTTTATTATTCGTTCGGTGATATTTTCTGCAACGGTTTTTCCCGTGAGCTTTTCAAGAAGCTTGCCTAAAACAATTGTGTTTGTATTTGAATAATGAAAGCCGGTTCCGGGTTCAAAATATACAGGATACTTGAAAGCCATTGCAAGAGCATCATCGGGAGTCCATTGTTTTCCGGGATTAGATTTCAAAGTATCAGAAAAATCTTTTGACTCGGAATAATTATATAATCCCGATGTCATGTTCATAAGCTGCCTTATCGTTATTTTATCCCCGTTCGGTATTCCATCCAAATATTGATTAATCTTATCATCAAGCGAAAGCTTTCCTTCATCGATAAGCTGAAATACAGCAGTGATGGTAAAAGTTTTTGTAATGCTCCCGATTCTATAAACTTTATTTAAATCCATCGGGGTTTTGTTATTGAAATCACTATATCCGCGTGTCTGCTCCCATTTGAAATCACCGCAAACAATTGATACCATCAATCCCGGGATATTGGCATTTGCCATTGCGGAATCTAAGATAGCATTTAGCCGGTCTGTGTTTTTTGGCTGTGAACATGAAAAAATGTTCCCCATAAAAATAAGAGTGAAAATTATTACTGCGGAATAAATAAAGTTTTTCATGTTTTGGTTTTAAATGTGAATAAAAATTGAGACCGGTTTATGAATGTACAAATGTATAAATGTACAATTGAGTCAGGATATAACAATATAAAGAAACTGCTTTCTAATATTTATTAATTTCTAATTACCATTCATAATTTGCAAAATTCGTTTTGCAAGCGGGTCAGCTGCAAGTTTAGATTTTGCATTGTACATTACTATTATAGAGCAATCCTGCACAGGAGAATAAGCGGTTACATTTGCAAATCCCGGAATACCTCCATTGTGTCCGATATAGCTTCCTTCGATTTCGAACATCCCCAATCCGTATTTAAGTCCTGTGCTTGCAGGAATGAACGGAGTCCATTTCATTCTTTCTGCCTGCATTTGAGGAGAATAAAGCTGGTTTTTAGCCATTGCGCGGATATAAATTTTTAAATCATTCACATTTGAAATAATATCACCTGCAGCACCTGCCCATGATGGGTCATACATTTCAGTTACATCAACATATGGAATGGTAATCGAATCTTCGATATTATTATAACCGTGTGCATAATCACCGGGTATCACATAATTTTCAGGGACATAGGTGTTTTTTAATCCAAGTTTATTTATAATTCTTTCTGTTATGTTTTGCCCTATTGTTTTTCCTGTGAGTTTTTCGATAATCATTCCGATTAGAATGGTATTGGTATTCGAGTAGTGAAAATCCGTATTCGGCTCAAAATAAACCGGATATCTGAAAGCCATTTCAAGAAGCTCTTCATTTTTCCATCTTTTATGAGGATTATTCGTTAAAGAATCCTCAAAATCTTTTGTGTCGGAATAATTATATAACCCGCTTGTCATTTCGGCAAGCATGCGCACCGTTATTCTGTCGCCATTGGGAATATTATCAAAATATTTATTGACAGGATCATCGAGTTTTAATAAACCTTCATCGACAAGCTGAAGCAGAGTTGTAATTGTAAATGTTTTTGTAACGCTTCCTATTCTGAATGTTTTATCGAGAGTCATCGGAACATTGCCATAAACATCAGCAAAACCTTTTGCTTTTTCCCATTTGAAATCACCGCAAACAAGAGAAACAATCATGCCGGGAATTTTTGTTGCAGTCATTAATGAATCGGTCACTGCATCGAGCTTTTCAGGAAGTGTTTGCGAGAATAAAAAAGAAGTGTTTAAAAATAAAATTACAGGTAAAACCTTTAGCACCCTTAAAAGTTTTTTCATTAGTTTCAATTTTATTTGAATAATAAATATAAATAAAAATTTGTTAAGAAAGAAAAACTAACGTTTTTGAAAAAGAAATGAAAAAACTTATTAATTTATTTTTGATTATTAAATGCGACATTCAAAGGCACGGCTGTGCCTTTTATTTCAACGCGTAAACCGGTGGGAGCATGACCGTTGTAAACAATAAAATCTATAGTATTAAGTCCCGGTTGAAAACCAGTATTAATAAAGAAAGGTGAGATACCATAGAATGATTCAAATGGTGTTTGAAATCCAGTTGAGGTACCATTAATTAAAATATCCATTCCGTTATTGTCAGTTGACCAAATCCCTCCGATTTCGGCTGTGTTATAGTGAAATGAGGTTAGGTCAAAAGTTAACCTGTAAACATAATATCCTGATGCATTAAATTTATCTGCATCGAATCTGGGAGCAATCCATTTTGATTCGGGTCCGTTTGGAATCCACTGTCCAATCGGCCATATATCGGATGCCGGGATAAAAGCATCGGGACCGGGATATTGTGAATCATCACTTGAAACCAATTTGTAATGCAAATCCACCTCGCCATCAGCTAATAATTGATTATTACCGTTTACTCCCGTATTAAATATTCCAGGGATAGGAAGACGTTCGGTCTGTGAGAAAGCGCATTGGGTAGCCAAAAAAAATACAATTACCGGCAAAATTTTCATTCTATGCAGTTGTTTATCAATATAATAAAATTATTAATTTATTTAGCTTTATACAAATGAATAGCATCTCAAGTTTCATAAAAAAGTTTAATAATCCTATAGATGAAATAGGGACAAAGGAGCGTGCTGCGTTTTTGGCATCGAGAAGCATAAAGAACGAAACAAAGCTTGATTTCATAAAGCTCGCGGTTTCGATGATTGACCTGACGACCCTCGAAGGAAAAGATACCGTTGGTAAAGTTTTTTCTTTATGCCAGAAGGCAAAGTTCCCTATGCCGGGCAATACCGATATTCCGCATGTAGCGGCGGTTTGTGTTTATCCGAACCTGATTGCTTCTGCGAAAAAATTTCTTATAGGAAGTGGAATACACATTGCATCGGTTGCGACTTCGTTTCCATCAGGGCAATATCCGACTGAACTGAAAATCAAGGACACAATTGAAGCAATACGAGAAGGGGCAGATGAAATCGACATGGTAATTTCACGCGGAAAGTTTTTGCAAGGTGATTATGAATTTGTGTATAATGAAATAAAAGCAGTGAAAGAAGCATGCGTTGAGGAATCAAAGAAATTAAATACCAATGTTCATCTTAAAGTAATTTTAGAAACAGGTGAACTTGAAACATTCGACAACGTTCGCATTGCAAGTTTTCTTGCAATGATGGCAGGCGCAGATTTCATAAAAACATCTACGGGGAAAGTTCAACCGGCAGCAACACTGCCTGTGACACTTGTGATGTTCGAGGCGATTCGTGATTACTTTGATGAAACGGGCATAATGATAGGAATGAAACCTGCAGGCGGAATAAGAACAACAAAAGATGCGATTGCGTATCTTGTATTGTTGAATGAAACACTCGGTGCTGACTGGATGAATGCAAATATGTTCCGTATCGGCGCGAGCTCGCTGTTGAATGATTTGTTAATGCAGTATCAAAAACAAAAAACCGGATATTATCAATCGGCAGATTATTTTACAATAGATTAAATTTATTTTTAGTAGAACAGACATTCTTGTCTGTCCAATATAACTTATCACATGCAGAAAAGTTTAACCATAAAAGAAAAATCACCGATTAAATATGCATCTTCGATTGAAGACTCAAAGCATATACAGCTGAATAAAAAATATGACTTATTCATAAACGGCAAATGGCAGAAAACGAACAAATATTTTCCGACGATAAATCCTTCGAATGAAAAAGTTCTTGCTGAGGTTGCTTATGCAAATGAGAAGGATGTTGACAAAACTGTTACTTCTGCAAAAAATGCTTATGATAAATACTGGAAAAAGTTGCCTGCATCAGAAAGAGGAAAATATCTTTTCCGCATTGCAAGGATTTTACAGGAGAAAGCTCGTGAGTTTTCGGTAATTGAATCAATGAATGGCGGAAAGCCGATTCGCGAATCCAAATCTGTTGATATTCCTCTCGTGATTTCTCATTTCTTTTATTATGCGGGCTGGGCTGATAAGCTTGAATACATAACACGCAAAAAACCCGAACCGCTTGGTGTTGCTGGGCAAATTATTCCATGGAACTTCCCTCTTTTAATGGCGGCATGGAAAATCGCTCCCGCGCTTGCATGCGGGAATACGGTTGTAATAAAATCTGCGGAGACAACACCACTTACATTATATAAGCTTGCTGAAATTATTCAGGAAGCGGATTTGCCGCCGGGAGTTGTGAACATAATTTCAGGCGACGGAAAGACAGGCTCGTATCTTGTAAATAATCCGAATGTAAATAAAATTGCGTTCACGGGTTCTACTGATGTCGGAAAGCTGATTATGAAAAGCATTGCAGGCACGGATAAGAAGCTTACCCTTGAGCTCGGCGGAAAAGCGGCGAACATAATTTTTGAAGATGCACCGATTGATGCTGCAGTCGAAGGAATAATAAACGGAATTTATTTTAATCAGGGGCATGTGTGCTGTGCGGGTTCGCGCTTGCTTGTTCAGGAAAGTGTTGCTGAAATTATCGTTAAGAAGTTAAAACAGCGCATGCGCAATCTCCGAGTTGGAGACCCGCTTGATAAAAATACCGATATAGGTGCAATTAATTCAAAACAGCAGCTTGGAAAAATCACAGAGCTTGTCGATGCGGGAGTAAGCGAAGGTGCAGAAATTTATCAGCCGCAATGCGAATTGCCTGAAAAAGGTTTTTGGTTTAAGCCGACGTTTTTCACAAACGTTTCACAGGCACACAGAATTGCAAACGAAGAAATCTTCGGACCTGTTTTATCGGTGCTGACCTTTAGAACTCCGAAGGAAGCAATCGAGAAAGCTAATAATACTTTCTATGGATTATCAGCGGGAGTATGGACATCGAAAGGTTCAAAAGTTTTTGAAGTTCTGAAACAAATAAAAGCGGGAGTTATATGGGCGAATACGTTTAATAAATTTAATCCTGCTTCACCTTTCGGCGGTTACAAAGAAAGCGGTTTCGGTCGTGAAGGCGGCTTACATGGACTGCTGCCGTATTTGAAGAGTTAAGAGACCTAGCCACGAATTTACACGAATTAGCACAAATTTTTAAAATACAAAACCCAATGAAGTCATTCCCGCGAAAGCGGGAATCCCATTTCTTTGAAACACACCCCGTCCCGATAAATCGGGACACCCCTCTCAAGAGGGGAATTTTCTTTAAAAATTATTTTAGTGAAATTTGTGAAATTTGTGGGAAAGAAAAGCTATCCATTTAAAATATCTTCAAGCTCGTCTTCGGTGACGAGAATGTCACGTCCTTTAGCGCCATTGTTGGGACCGACGATGCCTGCGCGTTCAAGCTGGTCAACGATTCTTGCTGCGCGTGCATAACCAAGTTTCATTCTTCGTTGAATAACAGAAGTTGAACAAGTTTGCATGCTCAGAATCATTCTTGCAACATCATCAAACATAATATCCCTGTCATCATCGTCACCTCCGAACTTTCTGTTCTCCTGAGTTGAAGGAAGCAGGTGGAGCTTTTTAAATCCGTCCTGGTCGCCGATATAATCTACCATAAGTTCGCATTCTTCTGTTGACATGTAAGCATTCTGAATACGAATCGGCTTCGGTGAAGCGGAAGAAAGGTAAAGCATATCACCGTTGCGAAGAAGCGCATCGGCACCGCCCATGTCGAGAATTGTCCGCGAGTCGATTTTCGATGCAACCTGATAAGCAATACGAACCGGGAAGTTTGCTTTAATAACACCGGTAATAACATCAACCGACGGACGCTGTGTCGCGACAATCAGATGAATGCCGACAGCACGAGCCATCTGCGCAAGACGCGCAATCGGTTCTTCGATTTCACGCTTTGCAGTAATCATTAAATCAGCAAGCTCATCTATGATGACAACTATATACGGCATTTTCTTGTGCCGGATTGCATCGTTGTCTTTCAGCTTGCCGTCTTTATATTTCACGTTATATGCTTCGATGTTTCGCACACCTGCGTTTGCAAGCTTATCGTAGCGCTTTTCCATTTCGCTTACCAAACTTTTCAAAACCGAAACCGCGTTCGAAGGACTTGTTACAATGCTTTCGTTTATATCTTTTGTTGTTGCGAGGTAATGCTTCTTTAACTTCGAATATAAATTCAGTTCGATTTTTTTCGGGTCAACCATCACGAATTTTAAATCGGATGGATGTAATTTATAAAGCAAACTTGCAATAATCGTGTTTATGCCGACGCTTTTTCCTGAACCTGTCGCGCCTGCAATTAACAAGTGCGGCATCTTTGCAAGGTCATCGATGAAGACTTCACCGTCGATTGTTTTTCCGAATGCAATAGGTAAAATTTTATTTGACGATTTATATTTTGGTGATTCAAGAATTGATTTGATACGGACAATCTGTGCCTTGCTGTTCGGAATTTCAACGCCGACAGTTCCTTTGCCGGGAATCGGGATTATCATTCTGATGCCGCGTGCTTTCAATGCAAGCGCAATGTCATCTTGCAGCGACTCGATTTTTGAAAGCTTCACGTTTGCTGCAGGAACAAGCTCATAAAGTGTTACAACAGGTCCGGGAGTTGCGGTAACTTTTTCAATTTCGATTCCGAACTTCAGGAGTTTTTCTTGCAACAGTCTGCCGTTTGTAGTAAGCTCTTCATCAGTAACGTTCTCAAGCTCTTCTCTTGTCGGCTGTGTCAGAATGTCGGTGCCCGGAGTATTATAGTCATCAAGCGTTTCTTCTATGTAATCGTCTTCATCAATTCCTGATAAGGCCTCGGTTTCATTTGAGTTTTCAGGATTTATGTCTGTCTCCGAGACTTCCGTTTTCTTTTCTTTAACAACAATTAAATCGGCATCGCTTTCCTGCTTGGGTTTAGCAATAATTTCTTTTTTAGTTTCTTTTACTTCGGCTATCTCAACAGGTTTAGGTCTGTTTATTTCGGTTTCCCTTATAGGTTCTTCCTCTTCAACCTCGGGCTCGATTTCAGGCTCGACTTTCGGATCTTCAATTTCTTCGATAACCTGTTCCTCTAAAATCAAATCTTCTTCTTTTGCATACTTAATTTTTTTCAGTTTCTCTTTTTCTTTTATCAGAGCTTCCGTGAATGCAGTTTTTTTATTTGCTTCCTCCTGAAGTAAAACTGCTTTTTCTTCCTGTTCTTTTTTAAGTTGTTCCTGTAATTCTTTTTTCGCTTCCGCTTTTTGTTTTTGGCTTTCCCTGAAATCTTTGGACTTTCCAATTAAATAATTTACAAAAGCTTTTAAACGCTCAAATGATTTATAAAAACTTCCATTAATGAGCAGGAATATATTTACAAACAAAAGCAAAAAAATTATTACGGTTGCGCCGACACTTCCTGTCGTCTTATAAAATATTGTTGCGACAAAATCCCCTCCTGTTCCGCTGAGCTTTGATGATATTGCTCCTGCACCGGATAAAATTCTCAACAAACCCAACGCGCTTCCAAGAAGCACCATTAACAATACGGAATAAGAAAAATAAAATAAGTAAGGACGGAATTTTTTCTTTGCAATCAAAAGAATGCCTGCAAAGATTACGAGAAGGCCTATTATCGATGAAAAATATCCGAAAAGATTATTAATGAAAAACTGCGACACAAAAGCGCCTGCAATTCCAAGCCAGTTTTGGATAGGATAAGTGCCCGAATATGTTTCCTGTCTGAAAATCGAGAAAAAATTCAGTTTTTCGAGCGTTGCTTCGTCGTTTGTAGTGTAAGAAAAAATTGAGAGTAAAAGAAGAACTCCTGCTATTAAAACAAAGAAACCAAGAATCTGTTTTTTTGCTTCAACCGAAATGTTAAAATCTTCGTCTTTAGACGTTTTTGCCATCTATTTAAAACTTAAAGATGTTTTAATATTAAATTAATATTTAACTGTAACAAGATAATTACGCAGCCGAATCGTGAATAACTGTTTTCTTCATCGCAGCTTTCTGAACTGCTTCGGCATCAAAGGCTTCTTTTAATTTTATTAAACCGTTCTGATACATCGGAAGCGCAGGATATGAATTTAATTTAGAACAAAGATTCAAATCATCTTCAAAACCAATTCCTATCAGATATTTTCCGTGTTCAGTTTCTTTAAGCATTTTCAGAACCGCATCATCCTGTGCATTCGATGCATCTTTTAGATAATGCTTTGCAAGAACCTCCGAAGTTACCTCGGGGTCATTAACAGCCAGCTCAATTTTATCTTTCTTGAGCTTGCGCAAAATCATTCCCGCGCAAACAGTATCTTCTATACAGAAATTATTAAGCTTGCCTGAACATATAATTACAAAATCTTCATTCAGATTCTCAATGAATTCAACAACACGGTTAATGTTTAGAAAACTTGCAAGCACGCATGTCTTAGCATATTTAGCTTTCAGAATTGACATCGTTCCGTTTGTCGTGCTAAAAACAAGAACCTTGTCTTTAACGATTTCAGAAGTGTATTCAAGCGGTGAATTTCCAAGGTTAAATCCCTCGACAATTTTTCCGTTTCTTTCACCGCAAAGCAATGAATTGCCCGCTCCTTTGCCTATTCTGGCTGCCTTTGTCGGTGTATCGGCAGGAATTACTTCTTTTGCTCCATTTGAAAGCGCAACGTTTATAGTTGAAGTTGCCCTCAATACATCTATTATTATTACATTTTTATCTTTTAAAGTCAGCTCATCATTAACCAATGAATGAGTTAAATAAATTGTCGCGTTGAGCATTATTTATAGTTTCTATTTTAAAAATGGCGTCTTTACAGTCTTTGCCTTAATCTTTTTACCTCTTATATCAATCTCGATATCGGTTCCGATTTTATTGTAACCTTCATCAAGCAAAGCAAGCCCTATGTTTTTGTTAAGCATAGGAGAAATATTTCCGCTTGTTACAACTCCAACTTTTTTATCGCCTGAATAAATTTCGGCACCATGGCGGGCAATTAATCTGTCATCAATAATAAACCCGACAACTTTTCTTTTCAAGCCATCAGCTTTTGCTTTTTTTAAAGCTTCGCTTCCCGTGAAATCACCTTTGTCAAGCTTTGTTATCCATCCAAGCCCTGCTTCTAAAACGTTTATGTTCTCGTCCATATCATTTCCGTATAATCTGAAAGCGTACTCAAGCCTGAGCGTATCTCTTGCGCCAAGTCCGGTTGGTTTTATGTCAAATTCTTTTCCTGCTTCAAAAATTGCGTTCCATAATGCTTCTGATTTTTCTTTGTTTGAAGAAGAATAAATTTCAAAACAAATTTTTTCACCTGTATAACCTGTTCTCGAAATGATAACATCCTGACCTGCCATTTGTCCGAACTTAAAAGTATAATAAGGCATCGATGATAAATCAACGTCAGTCAGTTTTTGCAAAGTTGCCATTGAGTTTGGTCCCTGAACCGCAAGCAATGAAGTTTCATCAGAAATATTTTTCAGATGAACATCTTCATCGGTTATGCTTTGTTCTATCCAGTCTATGTCCTTATCAATATTCGATGCATTTATTACAAGCATAAAATAATCACCGCAGTTATAAACCAGCAGGTCATCAACCACGCATCCGTTTTCATAGCACATAGCCGAATACTGCACGTCACCAACGTTAAGTTTCGTAACATCATTCGTTGTAATCTTTTGAACAAACTTTGCGGCGTCAGGACCGTGAACCTGAACCTCGCCCATATGGGAAACATCGAATACTCCGACCGAATTTCTCACAGCTTTATGTTCGGCAATGATGCCTTCGTATTGAATAGGCATTTCAAATCCAACGAAGTCAACCATCTTCGCACCAAGTTTTTTATGTATATAGTAAAATGCTGTTTTTTTCAAAATTTTATTTTTTGGTTAAATCGTCTTTAGTGATTCCGGCTTGCTTTAAAATTTCATTAAAGGTCCCAATGGGTAAATCTCTATTATGAACAGGAACAACTGTCATTTTTCCGGTTTCATCATTTCTAAAAATTTGATGGCTTCCTTTTGAACGTTTGAGATAAAATCCTTTTGATTCCAAAATTTTTATTAATTCTTTTGGTTTCAATTAGACTTCAACTTTTATATTGTATTCAAAAGTTTCCTCTTCCGTTGGAATTTCTTCACCTAATTCATTTTTAGTTTCAATATATAATTCAACTGCTTCTTTAATGTTCTTTATACTTTCTTCCATGGTTTCACCATAGCTTATACATCCGGGAAGTGAGGGAATAAAAACTGTATATCCACCTTCAGGTTCTTTCCTTAAAAGAGTTCTATAATTATATATCATATTTTATTGATTTTTCTTCCAGTCGCTTAGGAATTTCTCAAGACCGATATTAGTTAGAGGGTGTTTTACAAGCATTTCAATGACTTTAAAAGGCATTGTTGCAATATCTGCTCCCATCATTGCAGAATCAACAAAATGCAGCGGGTGCCTGACCGATGCAACCAAAACCTGTGTCTGGTAATCATAGTTTCTGTATATGTTCACGATTTGCGCAATAAGCTCCATACCGTTTTGTGAGATGTCATCAAGCCGTCCGACAAAGGGGCTAATTATATATGCTCCTGCTTTCGCGGCAAGAAGTGCCTGCGATGCAGAGAAACAAAGAGTAACGTTTGTTCTTATCCCTTCTGATGAAAAAACTTTTACAGCTTTTAATCCTTCTTTTATCAAGGGCACCTTAACTACAATGTTCGGATGAATTTTTGCAAGCTCACGTCCTTCTTTTAGAATGTCTTCGCTTTTTGTAGAAATCACCTCAGCGCTGATATCGCCATCAACAATCGAACAAATTTTTTCAAGCATTGCGCGGAAGTCTTTATGTCCTTCTTTTGAGACGAGCGAAGGGTTTGTAGTGACACCGTCAAGAATTCCCATAGCGGCAGCTTCTTTTATTTCATCAAGATTGGCGGTATCGATAAATATTTTCATGTTTGGATTTTGGTTTAAACAAAATACCTATTAGAAATTTAGTTTTAAAGTTATTATTAAGGGATTATTAATTTACTCACTTGTTTTTTTAAATTTTATTTGCCTTTTTTAACACAACTTTATTTCATTTTTTGCCTTATGAAATTAGACAAATTCCACATTATTCTTATTTGTTTTGTTGTTGTCCTTCTGGCATACATAATCATAAAAAGCAATGTTTTGAATGTACCGAAACCCGGAATGGTTAATGACTCACTTGCTGCATGGGTTTATCCAAACATCAAGCGGTTAGACCTTAACAGCGATTCCGGAAAAATGATAAAATACGGCAATGAGATTCTGATGAATACGGCTAAAATAGTCGGACCACATGCAAAAAATCCTTCTTTAAAATATGCGGGAAATAACCTGACCTGCTCAAACTGTCATTTCAGAGCAGGAACTGAGAAAAATACACTTAATCTTGTCGGTGTTGTGGGAAGATATCCGCAATATATAGCTAGATTTAATGATACATTGGATTTGGTTGAACGAGTAAACAATTGTTTTGAAAGAAGCTTGAACGGAAGAGCTCTTCCTTCTGACAGCTATGAACTGAAATCCATAATTGCATATCTCAATTTCATTAGCCAAGATATTCCTGCACACGTGAAAGTGCAGTATGAAGGAATACCCGATATAAAGCCGTTCACGGGAACATTAGATACTGCAGTCGGGAAACAAATGTACATAAGAAAATGCATGACATGCCACGGTTCGGAAGGGCTTGGCGCACCTAACAATCTTGATGAACATCCTGATGGATATGTTTATATAATCCCTCCTATTGCAGGACCCGACAGCTATAATAACGGAGCAGGAATGCATACATTGGAAAAGTCAGCGAAATTTCTTTATCATGAAATGCCTTATAACGACAGAGGAAGCTTAACAACCGAAGAAGCTTATCAGATAGCAAATTACATGAACTCGCTCTCAAGACCGAGGTATTATAAGAAGTAGTTACTTTTCGATTATTTTTTTTCTTTCCAGATATAATAAAACGGTATTCCGATTAACACAAGTACGAGACCGATTCCTGCGTCGCGCGGGTTTTGAATGATTGTTACGACCACAAGCACTGCGCAGAACAGCACAAAAATTCCGGGTATCCACGGATAGCCCCAGACTTTATACGGGCGATGCTGGTCTTTCATTTTTTTTCTGAGAACAAACACACCAAGCGCGCCTGCTCCATAAAAAATAAACGAAGCAAAGATGAGCATGTCTGTAAGCTGGTCAAACGTTCCGCTGAGTGTAAGCACGCTTGCCCATGCTCCCTGAATGACAAGTGAAGTATAAGGAGTTCTGAATTTCGGATGAACCTTTGCGGCTGATTTAAAAAATAATCTGTCGCGAGCCATTGCAAAATAAATTCTCGATGATGCAAGTATGCTTCCGTTTGTTGTTCCGAAAGTTGAAACCATAATCAGCAGCGAAATAAAAAATGCTCCGTAATTCCCCGTGAAGCTTCGCATAACCTCAACAGCAATGATTGTGTTTTCGCGATTTGCATATTCTATTACCATATCAACCGGCAGAACATACAAATAAACAAAATTTATAAGCAGATAAATAAATATTACGATGCTAACTCCTCCGAAGAGCGCGATAGGAATGTTTCGTTTGGGATTTTTCACCTCACCGCCGAGATAGCCGATGTTATTCCATCCGTCATAAGCCCAGAACGCACCAAGCATTGCCGCAAACATAGCTCCGAAAAGTCCGAGTGAAGTGCCGTTATATGCCGCTCCAGGATTTTCTCCGATTGGCGCAAGATTTTCAACCGAGCCGCCGCTTATGGTTAAGCCGAGAATTATGATTACAAAAATTCCCGTTACTTTAAGAATCGTAAAAATATTCGAGATGTATCCACCGAAAATTACACCAAGATAATTCGCGGATGTTAAAAATAAAATCGTAACAATCGTCAGCATCTTTACGCCAAAGTTATTCAGCGGATTGAAAATTCCGAGAATTGAAAAACTTTCTAAATCAGGCGACAAATGCGGAAGCGGAAGAATGACATTAACCGACTCAGCAAATACATAAGCAATCGATGCAATTGAAGCAGACTGAATAACGGAAAAACATGACCATCCGTATAAAAAAGCAAATGCTTTCCCGAACATTTCTTTGAAGTAAACATACTGTCCGCCCGGCTCGGCGATTAGTCCGGCGACTTCGGCATTCGTTGCCGCGCCGAACAAGGTTATGATACCTGCAATCAGCCATGCCAGAAGAACAAGTCCGCCTGACTCAAGTCCGTCGGTCATCGGCGCGAGCTTTTTGAAAACACCCGAACCAATCATCGAGCTTATTACAATCAGCAGAGCAGTGAAAAGTCCAAGCCGTGTTGCAAGCCCCGAGTAATGAATAAATTCTTCTTTAACCTTTGGCATAATGATGCTAAGTAAGACAGACATTCCTGTCTGTCTGGACAGGCAAGAATGCCTGTCCTACTAATTTATTTTATTCCCGCCTGCACGGGAATGACTTCACAAAAGATTACCTAAAAAACACTTTGGCTATTTTGTATGTCTCTTCATCGACGGTTTTGAGCTTGCTGATTGCTTTGGTAATTGGAATGTCAGTGAGTTGCGTCGAGTGAATCGCTGCCATTCTTCCGAATTTTTTATCGTGAACCATTTCCATTGCATAAACACCGTAGCGTGTGCCGAGCATCCTGTCGAATGCAGTCGGTATTCCTCCGCGCTGAACATATCCCAGAATCGTTGCGCGGGTTTCAAATCCCGAGCGTGCTTCGATTTCTTCCGCAAGCAGATACCCTATACCGCCTAAACGGTTTCTTCCGAAGTCATCTTTTTTCTCAAATTCTTTTTTGTCGTATTTGATTGCTTTGATTTCATCTTCGATATATGTCGCGCCCTCAGCAACTACAATGATGGAAAATAACTTTCCTTTTGTGTAGCGGTTTTTAATTACATCTACAACTTCATCGATTGAAACGTGATACTCAGGAATCAAAACTGCATCTGCACCTCCGGCAATTCCCGAATATACCGCAATCCATCCTGCATGCCTGCCCATCACCTCAAGCACCATAACCCTGTGATGCGACTCTGCAGTCGTGTGCAGACGGTCAACGGCTTCGGTCGCAATGCTCACGGCAGTATCAAAACCAAAAGTAAAATCAGTTCCGTAGATGTCATTGTCTATTGTTTTCGGCACACCAACAATATGAACGCCCGCTTCATACGCGAGTTGGGCTACATGCATAGACCCCTCGCCGCCTATTGCAATGATTGCATCGAAGTCGGCTTTATAAATTTTTTTCATCAGGGTTTCTTTACCGCCTTCGACAGTGAACGGGCTGAATCTTGACGTACCAAGAATCGTCCCGCCGCGTGCGATTATTCCGCTTACTTCCTTGCTTCCGAGATGAAGATACTTTTCGTCAAAAATTCCCTGCCAGCCGTTTAGTATGCCTATGCAGTCGAATTTATATTCCATTCCTTTTCTCACGATTGCGCGAAGAACCGCATTAAGTCCCGGACAATCACCCCCTGATGTTAATATTCCAACTTTCATAATTATATTTCCTTTTTCATTCTGAGCGAAACGAAGAATCTCATTCGTTCTAATACTGGGATTCCCGCCTGCGCGGGAATGACTTCAAAAAAATTTTAGTAGGACAGGCATTTTTGCCTGTCCAGACAGACAGGAATGTATGTCTTACTAAATTAACCTTGAGTTTGTATCACAAACCTGTTTTGTTTTAAAATAAAAATCATTGCTATTGCATAAATCAACGCGCTCAGGATAAACACAAACATAAATCCTGTTGTCATTGCAAGCATAATAGTCATAACAGTTCCGATGACGCTGAAAAATCCGTTCACTCCCCATGAGAGAGCAACAAACTTTTTCTGATTATCGCCAATGAGCGATAAGCCAATCGGGAATGGCATTCCCATAAAGAAGCCAAGCGGTGCAATCATTGCGACAGTGATTAATATTCTCCAATGAATTTCCATTCTAACCGATGATGAAAATAAAATCGGGTTTAAAATTCCTATTGCTATTACAAACAGTGCTATTATGCTGAAAATAATTATAAGTTTTTTATTTGAGCCCTTGAAAAATTTAGTTGAGAACATGCTCCCAAAACCTGAAAATATCAACATCGTTGAAATAACAGTCAGCAATGTATAAACAGGCTGTCCGAGAAACAGCGTGAACTTCTGAATCATGCTGACCTGTATCATTATATATCCAAGCCCAAGACAAGCAAAATAAACCAGATAGCTCTTATTAAATTTTTTATCGCCTTTGTCTTTTATGAATTTCAAAGGAAGCAAAATGAAAAACGCAGCAGCGACAATTGATTGAATTAAAATTACAATCAAAGTTGTCTGCGCAACGGGTCTGTCTTTCAAAGCAAGAATTGCCTTATCGTTTTGCTTAAATACCTCACTCATGTTTTCCCAGGATAAACTTCCGAATCCAAGATTGTCGTCAAAATAAGGTTTGTTATCCGTTGCCGGCTGAATATTGGTTTTATAATTTGCTATTACACCATCAAGATTATCAGTCTCTATTAACTCTTTATATGGTCCTTCCTGTTTTGAGGTCGGGTCATATTCTATATTCAAACTCAACGATGCCGCTTCATTTTTTACGCGAATGATTTCATCTTCGGTAAAACCGTTTTTCTTATAAAGCACCCCGCCCATAAAACTTTTTTCACCTTCGAATTCAGACGGTGGTCTGCGGAAAATTATAAAACAATTTTTGCTGTTTTCAATTCCCTGACTAGTTTTCTCTCGTGCTTTGCGAAGTGTTGTTATTAGTTTCGGCACTTGTGTTTCAGGTCTTGTAATATATAAAACTCCGCCGTTGTTATTCAGATGATATAAATATTCTTCGACTGCTTCCTGTGTCAAGATATAATTTTCAACCAGGCTCATTGCTCCGCTTGAAATTGCCGAAGAAGAGATTGTATGCGCTGAAATTATTACATCATAAACAATTCTTTTTCCGCTCATTATGTTTCGCGCATCATCGGTAATCAGTCGAACATTTTTGTTACCGTTAATTAAGGGTCCTGTCCAATAACGGAGTTTATTTTGTATAATATCATTTATTGCTCCATTTATCTCTACTGCGGTTACATCTTTTGCATCATGATATAAACTAGTGAGAATTTCTCCGCCGCCTGCAGAACCTATTATGAACACTCTATTAATAGAGTCGAGCGGAGCAAAAGCCATGTTAGATGCGTCTGCGGGTTTGTTGGGTAATGGTAGAGCTTTAACATTAGGAATCGTGGTTGTTGCGTTTCCGTCATCTATGATTGCAGTATAAACATCGATACCGTCCTCAGAAGGTCCGTCTTCTTTCATTACATCAACTTTGGAAAAGATATTCCATTCGGTTAAAAGCTTTTTATCGGGATTTTGCTTTAAGAAGTTGCCGTAGATTTTATTCGGGGACGAATTTATCGGAAGCATGTTATCACGGTCAGCCAAAAACAAGAAACAAAAACCGATTAAGAAAAAATTTACAAGCGAGAGCCACTTATGATTTTGAATTCCAAATACAATAGCTGCTAAAAATCCGCCCATAGCTACGAACACAATCGTTCCGTTTCCGCCGAATGCAGGCATCACAAGAACAAACACAAAGCAGGCAAGCCCTGCGCCAATTAAATCATAAGAATATAATTTATTTATGTCACCCTTGAACTTTGTTAACAGCAAAGAAATTATAAGTCCCGAAATAAAAAAAGGTAATGTTATTAATAAATAATAAACCGGAAGATAAAAGAACTGCACGCTGTCGCTGAATAAACTAAACGGGTCAAAAGGAATTTTATTCATCAGAATAAAAATAAACAAAACGCTTACCCCGAAGACAAGCGAAAGCCACGTTAAGAGTTTGTCAATATTATAATCACGCAGCTTGTTGTTGATTGCCAGAAACGTCCCGCTGATACCATAACCGAGAAGCGCAACGCTGATAACCATAAACGCGAAATGATACCAGAGAACAATTGAGAGAATTCTTGTAAGTGTGAATTCAAGGAGTAAAGTTGATGAGGCGATTAAGAATATTCCCGCATAATTTGCAGGGTTTATGATTTGTTTTTTTTGTTTAATCTTTGCTATTGACGGCATTAAATACTCTTTTCAGTTTAATTAATAAATCTTGAACGTTGGTTAGTTTTATCATGTTGCTTCCGTCACTTAATGCTCTGGAAGGGTTCGGATGTGTTTCAATAAAAATTCCTTCTGCGCCAGCCGCGAGTGCAGCTTTTGCAAGCGGTTCGATAAACTCGGGATTTCCTCCGCTCACACCGTTTTCTTTTGAAGGCATCTGAACAGAATGCGTCGCATCGAACACAACCGGATATCCGAAATTTTTCATTACAGGCAATCCGCGAAAATCAACAACTAGATTGTTATAGCCGAATGTCGAGCCGCGTTCAGTTAACATTATTTTTTTATTTCCTGTTAATGCAACTTTCTCTGCCTGATATTGCATATCAAACGGTGAAAGAAACTGTCCTTTTTTTATGTTGACAATTTTTCCTGTATTACCGGCAGCTTCAAGGAGTTCGGTTTGTCGTGAAAGAAACGCAGGTATCTGCAAAACATCGACAACATCTGCTGCAAGCTCGACATCAAGCTCACTGTGAACATCGGTTAAAACAGGAACATCAAACTCTTTACGAACTTTTGATAAAATCTCAAGGGCTTTATCGACTCCGATTGTTCTGAAAGATTTTGCAGATGTCCTGTTTGCTTTAGAATATGATGCTTTGAATATAAACGGAATTTTTTGTTTGTCTGTAATTTTTTTCAGCTCATTGCAGACTTTAAATACCAAATCCTTGCTTTCAACCACGCAGGGTCCTGCAATTAGAAAAAATGTTTTTTTGTTTTTTAGGGTTTTATAGTCTATCATTAATTAGTCAATCTATTTTGCCAACAGTCAGGGGATTCTTCGCTTCGCTCAGAATGACACTCTACTAATCATTGGTAATTGGCGGAAGTCCGTATCTGTCAGCTTTTAAGATATATTTTTGAAGCTTTAAATTTAATTCATTTTCGTTGTGCATTGATTCATCATATTTCCCTGCTTTTAACCTTTGTCTCACTGCCTCAAAAATACAAATGCCCGCTGTCACCGAAACGTTCAAAGACTGAATCATTCCGAACATCGGAATCAGGAAATTTTTATCAGCATTCCTAATAACATCTTCAGATACACCCATAACTTCATTTCCCAAGACAATAGCTGATTTTTGTGAAAAATCGAGGTCATATAATGAGTAATTTTCGCCATTTTCGACAATTGCTGTCGAAAAAATATTGAATCCTCTATTATGAAGTTCATCAAAACAATCTTTTACACTATCAAATTTATGTAATTCCACCCATTTTTTAGCACTTGCAGAGGAGTTTTTGCCGATTTTGGGAAATTCTCCCGAATTATAGATTAAATAAACCTCGTCAATTCCCGCTACTTCTGCAGTTCTAAGGATTGCGCTAACATTATGCGGATCAGTGATATTTTCGAGCACAACAGTTAATTCCGGTTGTCTTTTCTCAACAACGTTTTTAATCTTATTATATCTTTTTTCTGTCAAAAATTTTTATTATGTTTTTGAAACTCGTGACTGAGTTTTTTTGTTAAAAACAATGATACAAAAAAATTTCGTAAATTAATTTTAAATTTATAGACCCCGTTTCTTTACCTCTTTAAAGACAAAGACCATAAGTTGTGCTACAGGACAGATACAATTTATGGCGTGAAATTTAAAAAAGTGTTTTAATTAATTTCTTTAATTTATTAATTTATGAAAAATAAATCATTTTTTGTATTAACATTCCTATTATTTGCTTCACTATTATTTTCCTCAAATGCTTACAGCCAGGTATATAACGAAAGTAATAAGATGCTTAAAAACCTTAACGATTTAACTGCATTCAAAAATACTTGGGGTTTTGGCGTTAATTATACCGAACAGGGTGTAGGTTTAACTTCCGGATTGTATTTTAAGCTCAGTGAAAATACAAATCTTACTGCTAATATTTCGATCGGCGGATTTTCCGATTCGCGTGAATTTGAAGAAGTCGACCGTTATGGTAACACAATTGTAAGCAACAAAGAAAACAGAATTTTTATGATTCCTGCAACTATAGGTATTCAGCATTTTATGTTTTCTGAAGACCTTGACGGAAGCTTCCGTCCTTATGTTAAAGCAGGGGTAATGCCGTCCTTGGTTTTAACTAATCCGTATTCCAAAAGTTATTTTGATGCGCTCGGATATATGAATGCAGCTTTTGCAATGGGTCCTTATGCCGGAATAGGTCTGCAGTTTATGCAAAGTCAAGCTTTGGCTTTTAACTTTACCGTCAGTTATTCTTATCTGCCTGTAATAGGAAAAAAAGTAAACAGCTTGTATAATACTCCGATTAAAGATGTCGGCGGATTGCAGTTTACGTTCGGAATGGATTTCATCTCCCGCAAATAATAAATTCTCATTTAAAACTTAAAAAATTTAAACAGGTTATTGTTGAAAACAGTAACCTGTTTTTATTTTACCAAAACCACTCTTTTGTTTTATAGCAAATTTCCATAAATAGATATGTATACAAATATTGATTTTTAGTATACTTATTGTTAACTTGCATACACACATTATTCGTATACAATGAATAAATCAGACTTGGAAAAAATAATTTTTAATTTTTTAGATAAAAAGGAAACAATATCTGTTAATGATATTGTTTCGGAAACAGGTTTTACAAGAGCCTATATACATCGAAAACTGACAGAATTAATTGCCGAAGGCAAGGTTATTAAAACGGGAAAAGGGAAAAACACTAAATATTTAAAATCAGATAGCAAAAGAATAAAAAAATTTTTTAGTAAAGTTCATTCTTTTAAACGAAGATACATTAATGTTAATTTAAAAGAAGACGAATGTTTAAATGAAATTGTTTCTCAAACTGCGATATTATCTAAATTACATGATAATATTAAAACTATATTTGAATATGCTTTTACCGAAATAATGAATAATGCTATAGAACATTCTAATGCAAGATATATTAATGTTTTAACAGAGAGGACTAAAGAACAATTAAGGTTTGAAATTAAAGATAATGGCATTGGAATCTTTAATAATTTAAAACATAAGCTTAGATTAAAATCTATTATGGATGCAATCCAGAACTTAACCAAGGGTAAATTTACAACTGATCCCAAGAGACATACCGGCGAAGGTATTTTTTTTACGTCGAAAATTGCGGATATATTTATAATAAAAAGTTACGGGAAAACTCTAACTTTTAATAATTTATTAAATGATGTGTCAATTAAAAATTCTAAAAACGTTAAAGGAACCTTCATTACCTTTGTGCTTTCAGCAGATTCTAACAAAACCCTTAATGAATTGTTTAAATTTTATACTGATGATTCTGCAAAGTTCAATAAATCAAAAATATGGATAAAATTATTTGAACAGAATAAGCATTTTATATCAAGATCGGAAGCGAAGCGGGTATTAAACGGATTGGAAAAATTTGATGTAATAATTCTGGATTTTAAAAATATAAATGAGATAGGGCAAGGTTTTGCAGATGAAATTTTCAGAGTCTGGCAATCAAGTCATCCGCAAATAAAAATAATGCCGATGAATGCAAATGAAAATGTTATGTTTATGATTAACAGAGCGATTTAGTTTACTTGACCATTTTCTTAAATTCAACCTCATCGATTATTTTGACGCCAAGCTTTTGAGCTTTATCGAGTTTTGAGCCGGCAGATTCCCCTGCCAAAACATAATCCGTGTTTTTACTGACTGATGATGAGACTCTGCCGCCGAGGTCTTCGATAATTTTTGAAGCTTCATCGCGCGAGTATGTTGGGAGTGTTCCGGTGAGAACGAAAGTTTTTTCGTTTATGAGAGGATTTACTTTTGAAGGTTTTTTCTTCTCGAATGAAAATTTTAATCCTGCCGCTTTAAGTTTTTCAATCGCAGCAACGTTTTTCTTTGTATCAAAAAAATCGCGAACGCTCTGCGCAATGCGCGGACCGATTTCCCTGACAGAATTTATTTCTTCCACATTTGCATTGATAAGCGCATCAATATTATTAAAATGCTTTGCAAGCAGCTTTGCCGTTCTTTCGCCGACGTGCCTTATGCCGAGCGAATACAACACCCTGTCGAACGGCATTTGCTTTGATGCTTCAATTCCTGCTAAAATATTTTCAGCGCTTTTTTCCCCGAATCTTTCAAGATCAACGATTTTCTTTTTCTTCTTGTGAAGGTCGTATATATCGGTAAAATCTTTTATGAAACCTTCTTTTAAAAATATTTCTATTATGCTTGTACCAAGACCTTCGATTTCCATTGCGCCACGGCTTACAAAATGCTCAATGCGTCCCTGCACCTGCGCAGGACATAAAAAATTTATGCAGTAATAATTTACTTCCCCTTCGGGTTTTTCAAGCTTGGTGCCGCAGACTGGACATTTATCAGGAGGATGAAATTCTTTTGCTCCTTTTTGTCTCTTCTCTTTTATAACTTCAGTAACTTTTGGAATTACATCACCGCCTTTTTCAATTTTTACATAATCACCGATTCTTATATCAAGACGTTTTACTTCATCAAAGTTATGAAGCGTTGCACGTGAAATTGTCGAGCCCGCAAGAAATACCGGTTCGAGGTTAGCTACAGGCGTAATCGTTCCGATTCTCCCCACCTGGCAAACGATGTCACGAACCTTAGTAACTTGCTGTTTCGCTTTGAACTTATAGGCAATTGCCCATCTCGGTGAACGTGAAACAAAACCAAGCTCTTTCTGCTGATTAATTGAATTTACTTTCACTACAACACCGTCTATTTCATAAGGAAGCTCATCGCGAATTAATTCAATTTCATTGCAGAATTTTTTTACCTCTTCGATGTTTTTTAGAAGCTTATAATACTTATTGACGGGGAATTTTAATTCTTCAAGAAAATGAATTCCTTCGATGTGAGTTTTAACTTTAACGTCATCCGAAATAAATGAGTAAGTAAATAAATTCAACGGTCGCGCAGCAACTGCTTTTGAATCTTTTTGTTTTAAAGTTCCTGCAGCAGTGTTTCGGGCATTTGCAAAAATCTTTTCACCTTTTAATTCCTGCTCCTCGTTGATTTTCAAAAAATCATCTTTCTTAATAAACACTTCACCGCGTACTTCATAATTTTTTATTTTGCTTGTTGAAGCAGAAAGTGGAATTGATTTAATCGTTTTTAAATTTTGGGTAATATTATCCCCCTTCTCACCGTCTCCGCGTGTTGCACCGGTTTTGAATTTGCCGTTCTCATAAACGAGCGAAACTGCAAGTCCGTCGAACTTTAATTCACAGGCATAGTTATAATCAACATTTCCCAAAATATTTTTTATGCGTTTATCAAAATCATCAAGCTCATCAAAGTTGTATGAGTTCGCAAGCGAAAGCATCGGAATTTTGTGATGAACAACTTCAAACTTCGATGTTGGTGTTTCTGAAACTCTTTGTGTCGGTGAATCGGAAGTAATTAACTGGGGATATTCTTTCTCGATGTTCTCAAGCTCCTTCATCATCATGTCATACTTCAGGTCATCTATGTCAGGCTCGGCGAGGACATAATACTTATAATCAGCATCCAAAATTTTTCTGCGGAGCTGTTCGGCTTTTTTAGCTATTGCTGAAGGAATTGCCATCAGAAGTTACGGTTGAGTAGTTTCGTTTGGTGTATTGCCGGGAGTATTGGTTCGTGTATCGTTTCTGTCAGTATTTGAATTATTATTTCGCGTATTATTATTCTCATCATTACTTCTTTGAGTTGTTCGTGTTCGTGTTGTGGAACCGCTTGTCTGAGGAATGATTCCGTCTTTATTTATACGAAGATTGCTAAATTTTCTCCTGTCGAATTCAAGAGTTTTTCCGTTTAAAACCGCTTTAAACGCCTCAGAATTGCTGGTTGTTATGAGAAAAAACTTTGACGCTTTAAATATTCCCGTATCGTTTTTCCCGAAAGAAATAATTTCTTTGTCATTTATTCCAAGGGAATCGGGAATAATAATTATCTCGCCATAGTTCGTTCCGATTATCATTAGTGAAAGAGAATCGCCCTGCGATGCCGCTAATAATCTTGCCTCCTCTTCAGCTTTTCTGATTGAGTCTGCGATTTCCGCCGGAGTTTTTTTACCTAAAATATTTTTTTCATTCTCCTGAACTATTTCATCAAAATTTTGTCTTACGATTTCTACATCACCCTTGCTTGAAAATACTGACGTAATTAAAAAGAATAATCCCGCTCCCCCAAGAATTATGAATACAATTATCATCAATGATTTCATAATCGAGCTGTCAACTTTGAACGAAGACGGTTCGCGGACATCCGCTTTAGGGGTAATGTTTATCTTGTAATCTTTTTGAGCAGATTGTTTTGTCTTATCATCATTTGTTGCGCGATGTTTAATCGTTTCTGATTTTTTTAATTCAACCGGCTCAATTTTTTTATCAACAGGCTTAACTTCTTCCTTTTCCTGTTTTACGGGTTCTTTTATTTCTTCTTTCTTAGGTAATTCAATTTTGGGTTCCTGCTTCGGTTCAGATTTTGGTTCTTCTTGCTTTTCTTCCTTTGTCTCTTCTTTTTTTTCTTCAACTTTTGGAGTTTCGGAAATCTTTACTTCTTCAAAAACTTTTGTCTGGTATTTTCCGGCTTTTGCTAAGTCATAATCTTTTAAAACAGCATCAGGATTTTCGTCTAACGCAATTGCATATTGTTTTAAGTAAGCGCGTATATATGTAGGAATTTCAAAACTGAAATCTCCCGATTCCATTTTTTCGAATATATGAATACCGAAACGTGTTTTCAGAGCAACTTCCTGAAGTGTAACTTTTTTTCGTTCTCTTATTTTTTTTAAATCTTCTCCGAAGTTTTTAAGCATTAAAATATTTTGTTTAATTAATTAACCAAATTAACTGATATGCTTCTTTAAAGAAATTCATTTTGACGTAAATTTTAAATAAAATACTATGAATCTTTGTGGATAATGAACTTATTTTTATGATTAAATTTTGTAATTTTCGGGAATTACAAATCCCTGCGTGTTTTAATGTCAACCAAGAAGAAAAAGAAAGAAAGTGTAGTAAAATACCCTGTAGAACAGTTTTATTCTGTAAGAACTATCACAGGGTATACACTGTCACCTGATAATAAAACCATTTATTATATAACAAATACAACAGGCTCTCCGCAAATATGGTCTATTCCGGTAAACGGAGGATGGGCAACCCAGATTACGTTGTGGAACCAGCCGGTAAGGGATTTGATGCATTCGCCGGGTACAAACAATATTTTATTTCTCAGTGACCGTGACGGAAATGAGAATCATCAGATTTTTATGACTTCTAACAAAGGCGGTGAAGTTGAATATCTTTCAGACGGTTTTGAGGATTCACAGACTTTTTATACCGACTTCAATAAAAAAGGCAACAAGCTTTTATTTATTTCCAATAAGCGTTTAAAATATAATTTCGATACCTATATTAAAGACTTAAAATCAGGTGAAAACAAACTTGTAAGAGCATTCGATGAAAAGGTTATTTGTGAGCCGAGTGCCTGGAGTCCTGATGAAAAGCATATAGTTTACAGCAAAGTTTATTCAAACTCTGAACATGATTTGTTTTTATATGATATCGATAACGATTCGTTCAAACAGATAACGGGAATTGACGGAGAAGAAAGAGGAGTTAACTCAAATGCAAAATTCAATAATAAGGGGACGGGGTTTTATTATTTGTCAGACAGCGGAAGAGAATTTATAGGGATAAAATATTACGATATTAAAAAAGACTCTTCGAAATGGTTTCTGAAATCCGGAGGCAACATCGAAGTTTACAAAATTTCTAAAGATGGGAAGTATATGGTTTATGTAGTGAATAAAAATGCGAGCAAGACCCCGCATCTGATAAATCTCAAAACAGGAAAGAAAGTAAAATTAAGACTGCCAAAGGGAAATTATAGCAACGTTAATATTACTTCTGATAATAAAAAGCTTGTCTTTATTCTGGATAGTCCGCTGAACCCGTCTGATATTTATACCTACAATATAAAAACAAAAAGACTTAAACAGATAACATTTTCACTTGTCGGCGGAATAAACAAACAAGCATTTACCAAACCTAAGGATGTTTATTATAAAAGTTTTGATGACCTTGAAATACATGCATTATTATATATTCCTAAAGGATTAAAAAAAGATGGTTCAAATCCTGCGATTTTATGGCCTCACGGCGGACCTGAGGCGCAGGAAATGCATAATTTTAGCAAATATATTCAGATTTATTGTAATAATGGTTATATTGTCATTGCACCAAATTTCAGAGGAAGTACTGGATACGGCAAAAATTTCCAGAAAATGATATACCGTGACTTCGGGGGCGCTGAATATCTGGACGTTCTTAAAAGTATGGAAGTTCTCGAAAAATCGGGTTATGTTAATATGGGAAAGGTTGCAATCGTCGGGGGAAGCTTTGGCGGATTTATGGTTCTTACCTGTATTACGCGAGCTCCCGATTTATGGAAATGCGCAATTGATATTTTCGGACCCAGCAATCTTGTAACATTTGCTAATTCTGTTCCGGAACACTGGAAAGAAGGAGTTGCCAGATTAGTCGGCGACGTTGAGAAAGATAGAAAGTTTCTTGAAGAACGTTCGCCGATAAATTATATCGATAACATAAAGTGTCCTCTGCTTGTGATGCAGGGTAAACATGACCCTCGTGTGGTGGAAAACGAATCTGTTCAGATAGTCGATAAGCTGAGAAAGAACGGAAAAGAAGTGGAATATGTTCTCTTTGAGGATGAAGGACACGGGTTCTCGAAAGTTACAAACACAATTAAAGCTTTTAAAACACAACTTGAGTTTTTAGATAAATATTTAAGATAAAAAAAATGAGAAACATTTATTCTAAAATTAGTTTACTGCTTCCTGTTCTATTGCTTTCTCTGACAGCATTAATTTTTAATTCCTGCGGCACATCATGTCCCGATTGTGATTTGATGGTAGGACCAAACGGTGAGCTTTTGGGACCGGATGGAAACCCGGTTTATGTTCAGGATACAATTAAAATGCCCCCTGTTATCGTTGAAGAGGTGGTTCCATATAAAGTTACAATTCAGATTGGTGCCTTCAGAGACAGAAATTATGCAGACGGGCTTGCTGCAAACGCAAGAGGAAAGCTTGATTTGAGAGTAGATGTTACTTTAGATCCGCTCGATGGACTTTATAAAGTTACTGTCGGAACATTTGATGACGTTCAGACAGCAAATAATTATCTGACAACTGTTATCGGACGCGGATTCACCGATGCATTTACAAGAACGAAAAGATTTTAACAGCGTGTCATTCTGTCCGAAGGACTTTTTTGGAGAGGAATGAAGTGACGAAGAATCCAACGATACATACTTAATTTTTTATTCTTTTATTTGAAGAAAGCAAAATTAGTTTTAGAAAACGGAGTTATATTTGAAGGTTATTCTTTTGGAAGCACAAAAGAAACAACCGGCGAAGTGGTTTTTAATACTTCGCTAAGCGGCTATCAGGAAATACTCACCGACCCTTCATATTACGGACAAATAGTAATAATGACCTACCCGCTCATAGGCAACTATGGCGCAAATCTTAAAGATTCAGAATCAATAAAAGCTCAGGTCAGCGGCTTTGTAGTTGGAAACTATGAGGATGAATGGAGCAACTTTGAAGGACTCGAATCACTCGGAGATTTTTTAAAGGAAAATGACATTCCGGGAATTGCGGGAATCGATACACGCGCTTTAACAAAGATGGTTCGCAGCGAAGGCGCAATGAGAGGATTAATCACTACAGAAAAAATCAGCGATAAAGAATTGCTTGAAAGAGTTTTGAATGCTCCGCAAATGGAAGGTGCAGATTTGGTTAAGTATGTCACAACAAAAAAGAATTATCTGGTATCTCCCGACAACCCCAAATACAAACTTGCAGTATATGATTTTGGGATTAAGAAAAACATTTTGAGAGAATTTGAAAAGTTTGATGCGGCAATGAAAGTTTTTAATGCTAACACCGCTCCTAAAGAAATTCTTGAATACAAACCTGACGGGATTTTTTTGTCTAACGGACCCGGCGACCCTGCCGCTCTTAATTATGCAATTGAGAATACACGAGCTTTAATCAATACGGGAATTCCTATATTTGGGATTTGCCTTGGTCATCAGATTATTTCACTTGCCCTTGGCGCCGATACATATAAGCTAAAATTCGGACATCGCGGAGCAAATCATCCCGTGAAGAATAAATTAACCGATAAAATAGAAATTACTTCTCAAAATCATGGATTTGCAGTCGATGAAAAAACTTTAAATCCCGACATCGTTGATGTTACACACACAAATTTATACGATGGGACAAACGAAGGATTGCGGCATAAAAAATTCCCCGTGATGGCAGTGCAATATCATCCGGAAGCATCACCCGGACCAAATGACAGCAAGTATCTGTTTGAGGATTTTATGAAAATTGTGGATTCATACAAGAATTAACCTGCCTTACTTAAAATTTAATGAGCTCATCCGAAAAATTACTTGATAAAATTATTGACGGCAAAAAAACTTCTGCGGATATAAAAGCCGAAGTAAAAGCCGAAGTTGATAAATTAAAAGCTAACGGTGAACGTGTCCCCGGACTCGCGTTTATTATTGTCGGTGAAAATCCTGCATCGGTTGTTTATGTACGAAGCAAAGGCAAAGCGTGTGAAGAAATTGGATTTTATTCCGTTACTGAAAAACTTCCTGAAAATACTTCAGAAACAGATTTAATAAAACTCGTTCAGAAGTATAATGTTGACGATAAAATCGATGGCATTCTTGTTCAGCTTCCTTTGCCGAAACACATTAACGAACAGAAAATAATTGAATCAATAGATTACAAAAAAGATGTTGACGGTTTTCACCCTGAAAACACGGGACGGCTTGTTTCAGGATTGAAAAGTTTTATTCCATGCACTCCATATGGCATCACCGAGCTTTTAAAAAGATATAATGTTCAAACGAACGGAGCAAACGTTACGGTTATTGGCAGAAGCAACATTGTGGGGAAACCCATTGCGAACTTGATGATTCAGAAAGAATTTAACTCAACTGTTTCTATTTGCCACAGCGCAACGAAAGATTTGAATTTTTATACACAAAATGCTGATATACTAATTGCGGCAATCGGCAAAGCTGACTTCGTAAAAGCCAATATGATTAAAGAAGGGTGCGTGATTATCGATGTGGGCATTAACCGGGTCGAAGATGCGAATGCAAAAAACGGTTACCGCATAACGGGGGATGTTGATTTTAAAGACTGCTATGAAAAATGTTCATTGATAACGCCTGTTCCCGGCGGTGTCGGACCAATGACAATTGCAATGCTTATGAAAAACACTTTGGATTCAAGAAATAAAGCTATTTATAGTCAGTAAAATCTGTGTTAATTTTTGTAAATTTATGGTAGATTTATACAGCAGATATGCATTACTACGAAATAGATATATTTTTTAATAAGAAAAACTACGAACAGCTTTATAACGTTTTGTATTATAACGGCGTTCAGCATATCCTTGAAGAAGAAGGTTTTCTGAAAATTTACATTGAGGATAACCTCAAATGGAAAATCGAGGAGCTCCGTAATACACTCACCAATACCAACATCATTCCCGAAAAAGATTTTGTAATTAAAAAAGTTGAGAATAAAAACTGGAACAAAGAATGGGAAAAAACCATCGAGCCGGTTTTTATTAAGAATAAAATAATTGTTTATCCATCCTGGAAGAAAAATAAGCTTAAAGATACTAAAGATAAAATTCTAATTGAGATTGACCCGAAAATGTCTTTTGGAACGGGACATAATGAAACAACACAGATTATTCTCGAAATGATGGCTGAAAATCTCGACGGTAAAGAAAAAAAGCTTCTCGATTTCGGAAGCGGGACGGGAATTCTTGCAATTGCCGCAGCCAAAATGGGAATAGAAAAAGTTACTGCAATTGAAATTGATGAAATCTCAATTGAAAATGCAAAAGAATATTTTAAAATAAATGAGACTGAAAACATCAGGCTTCTAAAATCTGACATAAAAGAGCTTAAGAAAGGAAACTTTGATGTTATCTGCGCTAACATTATCAGCGGTGTCATCATAGAAAACCTTCCGGAGATTTATGGAAGATTAGTCAACAATGGGAAATTGTTTGCAACGGGGATTTTGAAAGTTGAAGAACGAGACATTACTGACAAGCTTGAGAAAAATGATTTTGAGATACTAAAAAAATATTACAAAGCCGAATGGCTCGGGATATATGCAATCAAAAAGCAGCCGGATAGCAGTAATTGACATAGGCACAAACACCTGCATCTTGTTGATTGCAGAGCTGATTGACGGCAAGCTCATGAAAATTTTCGAGCATACCGAATTTCCCAGAATAGGCGAAGGAGTTGATGAGACAAAAATAATTTCAAACAGTTCGATTCAGCGGCTTAATAAAATTTTAAAAGAGTATTTACGGTTTTCTCATACTTATGAAGCTGACAGAATGTTTGCGTTTGCAACAAGCGCCGTGCGTGATGCAAAAAACAAGGATGAGTTTATTTCTTATTTTAGAAAGAAGCTTGACCTGCAAATAGAAGTCTTTGACGGATTCACCGAAGCAAAGTTCGGATATTTCGGGGCGGTGTTTGATTTTGAGGATGGCAACTCAGAGCATTATACGGTGCTGGATATAGGAGGCGGAAGCACGGAAAATTCTTATATTGATGACGGAAAGTTTTTTTCAAAAAGCATAGATATAGGTTCCGTAAGAGTAACGGAAAAATTTTTTAAGAATGGAATAAATGTTAAATCAATAGAACAGGCAAAAAATTTCATTAGCGAAAAATTTCTCGAAATAAATTTTCTTAATCTTGAGCATCGCACACTTATCGGAGTTGCGGGAACTATGACAACACTTTCTGCTCTTAATCAAAACCTGAAAACCTTTAATGAAGAGAAAGTTCATAAGAGCATTTTAGCAGTAAACGATGTTGATATTTTGTTCAACCGTTTGTCGCGAATGAACGAACAGCAGATTCTGGAGCTTGGTGATTTTATGAAAGGACGCGCCGATATAATAACTGCCGGGGCATTGATTCTTCTTGAGTTTATGAATTATTTCGGTTTTGAAGAAATAACCGTTTCATCAAAAGGACTTCGTTATGGAGTGTTTCTTTTTCTAACAAAAAATTAAAATTAACTTAGTCATTCCCGCGAAGGCGGGAATTCCAATAATTAACAATTTTGCATTCATCAAAATATTATATAGAGAAATTAAATCTTCTTCCACATCCTGAGGGCGGGTTCTTTAAAGAAATTTATAAGAGCGAAGAAAAGATTCACAAAGACCATTTGCCTGAAAGATATGGCGGACACAGGCATCATGCTACTTCGATTTATTTTTTACTTGAGACAGGCAACAGGTCGAAGTTTCACAGAATAAAATCCGACGAGCTTTGGTATTTTCATGCGGGATGTTCGTGCACGGTTGTAACGATTGATGACAATGGAAAACTCGAAGAACATAAAGTCGGATTAAACATAGAAAATGGCGAACAGCCGCAGGCAATAATAACTAAAGGTTTATGGTTTGGCGCATACGTAAACGAACCTGATTCGTTTTCACTGGTCGGTTGTGCTGTCGCACCTGGGTTCGATTTTCTTGATTTTGAAATGGGTGAACGTGAAAAATTATTGAAAGAATTTCCACAGCATAAAGACATAATAATTAAACTTACTTAATTTTAATTAGCACATTATGAAAGTTGAACTGTCGTTAGAATCAGGAATGCGTTTAAAGGGGAAAGATGATAAAGGACTTGAAACTTTTTTTGATGCAGGAGAATCAGACGGAGGAAAAGGTTCCGCTTCTTCGCCAATGGCGGTTTTCCTTGAGGCAGCAGGCGCATGTTCTGCAATAGATGTTTTGATCATCATACGCAAAAAAAGAAGAACGGTTAACGATTTAAAAATTTCTATAGAAGGCGAACGCGCCGCAGATTATCCAAAAGTTTATATAAAAGTTCACATGAAATACGTTTTGTATAGCCCCGATGCTAAAATCGAGGAGCTTCAGCAGGCAGTTGAGCTTTCACATGAGAAATATTGCAGTGCATCGGCAATGCTTGAGAAATCGGGATGCGAAGTCACATGGTCAGTTGAAGTAAAGAAAGATAAAGAAGAAAACAAATAAGAGTTCGGATAAATGATACCGGTATCAAAACCATATTTCGATGATGAAGATTTAAAAATCATTCAGGAGCCGCTTAAGTCGGGCTGGGTTCTTCAGGGAAAGTACGTTAAAGAGTTTGAAGATATGTTCTGCAAATGGACAGGCGCAAAACATGCAGTGACTGTTTCTTCGGGTTCAACTGCACTACACATTGCAGTCATTGCTGCAGGAATAAAGGAAGATGATGAAGTTATAGTTCCCGGATTCACTTGGCTCTCAACAGCAAACTGCGTCGAATATGTTAATGCTAAACCTGTATTCGTCGATATAGATTTAAGAACTTTTAATATTGACGTTGATAAAATTGAAGAGAAGATAACATCAAAAACAAAAGCGATTATTCCCGTGCATCAGTTTGGTTTATGTGTTAATATGGATAAAATTACTGCCATAGCCAAAAAGCATAATCTCATAATCATAGAAGATGCCGCCTGCGCGTTCGGAAGCAAATTTAAAAATAAACATTCCGGAACGTTCGGCGAGCTCGGATGTTTTTCGTTTCATCCGCGAAAGTCTATAACTACAGGAGAAGGCGGAATGATAGTTACTAATGATGAAAAACTTGCCAAACTCTGCCGTTCATTGAAAGACATCGGCGCTTCAAAATCTGATTTCCAGAGACAAAAAAATGAAGAAGAAAAAAAGCAATATTCTTTTTTGCTTTCTAAATATGAACATCTGGGATATAATTTCAGAATGACAGACATTCAGGCATCTCTCGGAACAACACAAATGAAAAAAGCAGAAACTATCGTGAAGGGAAAACAACATCTTGCTTTGGTTTATGATGATTTACTGAAAGATTTAGATTGGCTCCAGCTTCCTTACAAACACAAAGATTATTTTCACGGCTATCAGTCTTATGCAGTTTTATTTAAACCGGAAGAACTGACACTGAGCAATTGCGAGAAACTTTTTGATATGAGAAATGAAATTATGGATAAACTTGAGAAAAAAGAAATCACAACGCGTCAGGGCACACATGCACCTCCTTTTTTAGATTACTACAAGAATAAATATAATTACTCGCCGAAAGATTTTCCTAATTCATACATGGCTGAGAAGTGTTCCATTGCGCTGCCGTTTTATTATGGAATGTCTGATGAGGATATAAAAACCGTGGTAAGTGAATTGAAGAGCGCTTACAATTCTTTGTAATTATTTCCTGAAAATTGAGAACACTGTAATAAAAATAATTTTAATGTCGGAAAAAAAATTATTTTTGTTTACGTAATCTATATTAAGTTTTAGTTTTGCAGGCATAACTTCCTTAACATAAAAATCTTTAGGATTGTCTGACTGCGCAAGCAGTTCATTTTCGTTTCTGAACTTTATGGAAGCATAATCTGTAATGCCCGGCTTAACCGATAGCACTTTTTTCTGCTCACCATCATAAAGCTCTACATATTCTTTCAGCTCGGGACGTGGTCCGACAAAACTCATCTCCCCTTTTAAAACATTTATCAATTGCGGCAGTTCGTCAAGCTTAAATTTTCTCAGGTAATAGCCCGCATTTGTCACGCGAGGATCTCTTTTCCCTATTGTTATTGAGCCTTTCGAGTGCGAATCAACCTTCATTGAACGGAATTTGTATAAATAAAAATCCTGAAAATTTTTTCCGGAGCGGAGCTGTTTATAAAAAACGGGTCCTTTCGAATCCAGTTTTATTATTATTGCAATGATAAGAAATACAGGAGAAAGAATTATCAGTCCTAATAAAGATACAACAAAATCAAAAATTCTTTTCATTCGAATTATGCTTGTACAACTTTATTGTAAGCTGACTCAACCGCTTCGCATACAGTTTTAACATTTTCATCTGAAAGCTGGGGATAAATAGGAAGCGAAATTTCACCTGCATAGTTTTTATAACTCACGGGATAATTGTCTATTTTGTAACCTTTTTCTTTAAACAAGGTTAATATAGGCAGAGGTTGAAAATGAACATTTACTGCAACCTGGTTTTTATAAATTTCTTCCATAATTTTATCACGGGTTTGTTCGGTAATATTTTTTATTCTCAGTAAATATACATGATAACTGCTCTCTCTGCTTTCATCAGATGACGGCGGAATCAAAGCCCAGTCTTTTTGCAGAAAAAAATTATTATATGCATCAAAAACTTTTTTTCTTTTTTTCAATATTTCGCTTTTGTAAATTTTCATCTGAGTTATTGCTATGGCGGCAAGAACATCAGGCATATTGATTTTGAAACCCTGATAAACGATGTCATATTTCCAGCTATTCCCAGCAGTTTTTGTAAACGCATCTTTTGTCTGACCATTTAGAGAAATCAGACGCAGAAAATCATATTCTTCTTTGTTGTTAAACGGTGAAGGAAGATTTAAGCATATTGCACCTCCTTCTGCGGTTGTAACATTTTTAACAGCATGAAATGAAAAAATTGAAATATCGGAAATCGAACCTGATGGTTTATTTTTATAGACTGCTCCGACTGAGTGAGCAGAATCGGAAAGCACAAAAAGCCGACCGAGTTTTTTTTGTCTTTCGGTTTTCGGAATGAATTTTTTTAAAATCTCTTTTTCATTTACTATGGAAAAAATTTCATCATAGCTGCACGGAAAGCCGGCAATATCAACGGGCATTATCGCTTTAGTTTTTTCTGTAATAAGCTCGCGGATTTTTACGGGGTCAATATTAAAGTCTTCATTCACATCTGCCATAACAGGTGTTGCTCCAACATGCATAACAGCAAGAGCCGTTGCGGCATAAGTATAGGCAGGAACAATGACTTCATCACCTTTGCCGATTCCGAACCAGTGAAGAGCAAGCATCAGACCTGAAGTCGCGGAATTTACACACAAAACATTCTCAACTTGCGCAAGCTGAGCGGTCATTGCCTCAAGCTGCCTGACCTTCGGACCGGTGGTTATCCAACCTGATTTTAAAGATTCTGTAACTTCGTCAATTATTTCCTGATTTATGAAGGGAGGAGAAAAATGTATCAATATAATATTATGAGATTATGAGTTAAGATTAATAAATTTAACAAAAATAATGTTTTAAAAGCTTGTTTGAAATTTAATTTTTAAGGGACTTTTTTGAAGTTTGAAATTATATAAACAGCGATTTTTGGCTCTTTTTTACATTATATCGCTTATTTATAGATTGAAAAAATGAAATAGAGAAAGTAATTTAATAGCTTGTAATTTTAATAACTTAGAATTAGTTCTGCTTTATAATGAGTCATGAAGCTAAACGTATTTATTCAACAAAGCCGAACATTATCTTTTTGTCCCAATTGTCATAAAATAGGATTTCTTAAAAAATCCCGCAACAGAAATGCTTTTGAAAAAATTGCTAAACTCTTTTTTTTCAGATATTACAGTTGCCGGAATTGCGGCTGGAGGGGCGTCAAATTTAAGTATAAAATTGCAAGAGGCGGCTATAAAGCTGTTTTTTTATATATAATTATAATTATTGCATCGCTCTTTTTAGCCCGTTTTTTTCTTTCAAAACTTTTTTAACTTTCAAAAAATAATTACTTAATGAAAAGACTGATATTAATTATTACCTTACTATGCGCAAATATTGCGGTTGGTCAGAGTGACAGCCTGAAAATCGGAATAGATGAGATTATGAAGACGGGAGCCAATTATTATAATTACAGTGATAAAAATGCAGTTAACATAGAAGTAATAGTTATTGGAGGAGTCAGAAACCCCGGTAAATATCTTGTGCCAAGAGGAATAACAGCAGTTGATTTGCTGTCATTGGCAGGAGGAGCATTGTTTGAAAGCTCTTTTGAAAACATTAAATTATTAAAGTTAAGATCAGATTCACCGGAACTGCAGACACGCGAGATTGTTAACTTAAATCTTCGTCCTTTTTTTGGCAAAGAGCCGAGAACATCCTTTGAAGTCAGAAATCCCGTATTGTCAGCAGGAGATATTATGATTGTCCCGATCGAATTGGAGAGAACTTTTTGGGACAATGTGAAAGACGTATTAACGGTTTTAACGCCGCTTATAACTATAGCATCATTGATAGTAACAATAACAAGAAATTAAAAATTTATAATGCAAAGCAACGGATACTCGAATAAATTTGATAATAACTTAGAAAACGATGCCTTCGATTCGTTTGATATAAAATATTATTTAAATATTCTTCGCAATAATTTAATCCCGATAATATTAATATTCATATCAACGCTCTTAATCACTTTTTATTATCTTTCCCAGACAATAGATATTTACCGCTCAACCGCAACCCTGAAGGTTGATAATAATGAAGGCAATATTCTCGAAACAAAATTCAGCGAAAACTTAAAATACGAAGCGGAAAGATTTATCGGAAATGAAATAGAGGTTTTAAAGAGTTACTATTTCAGAGACAATGTTGCGCAGCTTTTATTGGATTCTTTAAAGAGATATCCGAATACAAAAGAATGGGTGTACATAACCCGAACTGATGATGAAGGCAATACAACTCCCGCAAACTCAGAACAGCTTAGAAAGAAGCTTATACGGGCCGTCAGCTTTGAGCAGTCAAAAGGGCTGGACATTATTGAGATAATAGTTGAAGGACCTTCATTTGTTGAAAACAGGCTGATAACCTCTACATACGCCGAATTTTATAAAAATTACTCAAAAGAAATAAGCCGTCAGGATATAACAGGAGTAAAGAATTTTCTTGAACAGGAGAAAGAAAAAAAGTTTAATGAACTTAACATTGCCGAGAGCAATCTTGAGAACTTTCAGGAACGGAACGGCATCTTTATGCTCGAAGCTCAGGCAACTAATCTCGTAAATACGATATCGGAATACGATGCTCAAAAGAATAATGTTGACCTTGACCTTAAAGCAAATGAACTTGTTCTTAATGGGTTAAAAAGAGAATACAACAACATTGACCCTAATCTATATACTTATGTCGAAGCGCAGTTAAACCAAACTTATTTAAAAGGACTTCAGGAAGAAATTGCAAAACTTGAAATTCAGAAAGACGTTGACCTGACGCAATCAACCGACCCGCTTGTCCGCCAGAAAGTTACTCAGGATTACGACAAAAAGATTTCAGCGCTTGAAGGACGATTAAACGAACAAACCCAAATTCTGAGAAACTCTATTCTTTCTGAAACTCCTGAGGAAGTTAAATCACTGACCAACAGAATACTTGATGCTTCACTTGCTACTGATGCTTTAAGAACCAAATCAAGAAATTTATCTTCAGTAATAAGAAATTATGAAAATGAATTTTCAGGTCTTCCTGCAAAAAATCAGGAATTAGCTAAGCTTGAAAGAAACAAGCTTTCAAATGAAAAACTTTATCTGACTCTTGAGGAAAAATATCAGGAAGCATTAATCAACGAACGAACAAGAATAGGAAATGCAACAATTCTTGATCCCGGTTCGGATAATTTTGGACCTGTAAAACCCAACCGTCAATTGATTGTGCTCACCGGCGCTTTAATCGGGCTTGGATTAGGTCTGGCGTTCGCATTTACAAGAAACGTTCTTGATAAATCAATCAAAACACCCGAACAGCTTGAAGCAAAAGGTCTCAGTGTTCTTGCATGGATACCAACGGTCGACATTCTTAAAGAAGCAAGAAATACCACAACGGAACTTATCATTGTTAATAATACAAAAGATGCTGCATCGGAAGCATTCAAAGCACTCAGAACAAGAGTTTCATTTTCAAAGCTTGAGTCTGACCCATTAAAGACAATTTTAATTACAAGCTCGCTTCCTTCGGAAGGTAAATCATTTGTTACCGTTAACCTTGCAGGAAGCTTTGCGCTTACCGGCAAAAAAGTAATAATTGTTGACTGCGACTTAAGAAAACCGAGAATTCATAATGTATTTGAAACGGAAAGATTCCCGGGATTGAGTGATTATCTCTTTTCAAATATGAAATTTGAAGATATAGTACGCAAGACAAAACTTGAAAATCTTAATTACATTACATCAGGAACTATTCCACCTAACCCATCTGAAATGCTTGGTTCATTACAGATGAAAGAATTCATAAATAAGTTGAAATCCGAATATGATTTAGTTTTAATTGATTCTCCTCCGTTCATTTCGGTGACAGATTCTGAAATATTGTTTAATATAACCGACGGAACGATTATTATTGCTAAGGCTCAAAAAACACCTATAGACATTCTCACAAAAACGTATAAAAAATTATACAGCATAAATCCGCATAACTTGCTGGGTGTTGTCTTAAATGATTTTTCATTCAAGACATCTTATGGATATTATTATAATTATTATTATTACTATTCAAAGCCTGAGGAGAAAAGAAGAAAGAAAGAATCTAAGACAGAAGAAATTTAGCTTTGAAGGATTTAGTAAAAAAAATATTTATACTTTTATCACCTTCCGAAAAAAAGAAATTATATTTTCTTTTCTTTGCAATATTTATAATATCCTGCATAGACGTTATCGGCATTACAACAATAATGCCGTTTATAGGAGTTGTAGCTTCACCTGAGCTCATAACCGAAAACAAATATTTAAATTATATTTATACGACGCTTAATTTTTCAAGTTCGAACTCATTTCTCATCTTTTTAGGACTTGTAGTTCTCACGGTTCTTGTCTTGAGCAATTCTTTTACAGCATTTGTATATTTTAGAATGTACCGGTTTAACTGGAACAGAAACTATACCTTCTCAATGCGTTTGTTTAGCAAATATCTCAATCAGAAGTATGTTTTTTTTCTTCACAGAAATTCTTCTGATTTAAGTAAAAATATTTTAAACGAAATAAACCAGGTTATCAACGGTGTAACCATTCCTTTGCTTGAACTTGCTTCAAAATTTGTAACCGCATTTTTAATTTTAGTTTTGTTATTGGTTGTAAATCCGATTCTTGCAGTAATCATATCTGTCGTTCTCGGTGGTTGTTATTTTATAATTTATAAATCCGTTCAGAAACGGCTTAATTATACCGGAGAAAAAAGAATTGAGGCAGCGCGAGCAAAATTTAAAATTGCTGCTGAGGCGTTTGGAGGAATTAAAGACGTAAAATTACTCGGAAAAGAAAATTCTTTTCTTAGATTATTTTCAAAACCCGCAAAAGAAACATCTCATTATTTTGCATCCAACCAGTCAATAGCAATGCTTCCCCGATATGCACTTGAAGTTATTGCTTTCGGTGGAATACTAATCATAATTTTATATTTACTTTATATAGGAAGCAGTGTTGCCGAAGTATTGCCTTTAATTGCTTTATATGCTTTTGCCGGATACAGGTTAATGCCATCGCTTCAGGCAATGTTCACGGCAAGCGCGAGAATAAAATTTTATACGCCTGCATTGAATTCGATTTACCGTGACTTTAATGAAAACGGCGGCTTTAATTATGATTTCAAATTTAAAGATGAAAAACCTGTTGAGAAACTTCATTTCAAAAATTCTCTTGAGCTTAAAGATATATTTTTTAAATATCCGTCATCGCCGGATTGGGTAATTAAAGGAATCGATTTAAAAATTGAACCAAACACAACTATTGGTTTTGTCGGAAGTACAGGATGCGGAAAAACGACTTTCATAGATATAATCCTAGGGCTTCTTGAACAGCAAAAAGGCAGCATAAACGTCGATAATATTATAGTGAATCCGGATAACATGAAAAGCTGGCAGCAAAATTTAGGGTATGTTCCCCAGCAAATTTACTTGACCGACAGTACAATTGCCGAAAACATTGCTTTTGGAATTCCTTCGGATAAAATAAAAATGAATGAAGTTATCGAGGCATCGAAAATATCGAACCTTTATAATTTTGTTATGACTTTGCCTGAGGGTTTTGATACGGTTGTTGGAGAAAAAGGAGTAAGATTAAGCGGCGGTCAGAGACAAAGAATCGGAATTGCAAGAGCCTTATATACGAATCCCGAACTGCTTATTCTCGATGAAGCAACAAGCTCTCTTGATAACTTAACCGAATACGCTGTGATGGATGCAATCAATAATCTGTCGCACAAAAAAACCATAATTATAATTGCTCATAGGTTGAGTACAGTAAAAGAATGCGATATAATATATTATTTTGAAAATGGAAAAATTACGGATTCAGGAAGATATGAAGATTTGCTTTTCAGAAATGAACGGTTTAAAGAATTAGCTACAATAAGCAGTAATGTCTGATAAGATAAAAATCATTGCGGAAGTTGCGCAGGCGCACGACGGCAGCCTGGGTATGGCTCATTCATTCATTGATTTGGCAGCAGATGCCGGTGCGGATATTATAAAATTTCAGACACACATTGCCGATGAGGAGAGCTCTATTGATGAGCCCTGGAGAGTGAAGTTCAGCAAGCAGGATAAAACAAGATTTGATTATTGGAAACGCATGGAGTTCACTGAAGTTGAATGGATTGGATTGAAACAGCATTGTGATGAACGCGGAATAGAATTTATGAGCAGTCCTTTTTCAATCAAAGCGGTTGAAATGCTCGATAAAATAGGCGTGAAAGAATGGAAGATTGCATCGGGCGAGGTTACAAATACACCACTGTTCAATGCTATTGCAAAAACAAAAAAACCTGTTTTGCTTTCGACAGGAATGAGTTCCTTAAAAGAAATAGATGAGGCAGTTAATATAATAAAAAAGAACAATCTTGAATTAACCGTTCTTCAATGCACATCAATGTATCCGACTGAACCTGAGAAGCTTGGATTAAACATGATTCAGCTTTTCAAAGAAAGATATAAATGCAAATCAGGATTGTCAGACCATTCGGGAAATATTTACAGCAGTCTTGCCGCAGCAGCGCTTGGTGCCGATGTTATTGAAGCGCACATAACGTTTTCAAAAAAAATGTTCGGACCGGATGTTCCGGTATCTTTAGATTTTGAACAACTTAAATCACTTGTCGAAGGTGTGGCTTTTATAGAAAAAGCATTGAAGCATCCCGTTGACAAAGATAAAATTGCAGATGAATTAAAAGAATTAAGAAGCATATTTAACAAAAGTATCGTAGCAGGAACAAACATTCCCGTTAACAGTGTGCTGAGTGAAGAACTGCTCGCATTTAAAAAACCGGGAACAGGGTTAACGCCTAATAAAATTGATTCCGTCTTAGGCAGGAAAGTAAAGAGAGATATAAAAATAAATGAACAGATTAAATTACAGGATTTGGAGTAGCATACAATGAACAAAGCGAATAAATCAAAAAGAAAAGTTTGTGTTGTAATCACAGCAAGACCGACATACAGCAGAATAAAAACTGCTCTTGATGCAATTAAAAAACATAAAGACCTTGAGCTGCAGCTTGTTGTTGCTTCATCGGCACTTCTTGACAGGTACGGCACTGCGGTCAACTACATAAAGAAAGACGGCTTTGATATAACTGCTCAGGTGTTTAATGTTCTCGACGGTGAAAATCTTACTGCTATGGCTAAGACAACCGGAATCGGAATATTAGAGCTTTCAACTGTCTTTGATAATTTGAAACCCGACCTTGTCGTAACAATTGCAGACAGATATGAAACAATGGCGACTGCGATATCGGCATCGTTTATGAACATACCTTTGCTGCATATACAGGGCGGTGAAGTAACCGGAAACATCGATGAAAAAGTCCGCCATGCAATTTCAAAACTTGCGGATTTTCATTTTCCATCATCTAAAAAAGCAGAGGAACGTTTGATTAAAATGGGTGAAGACCCGGCAGCTGTTTTTTTAACAGGTTGTCCTTCCATTGACCTTGCTGTTGATATTGCAAATTATAATAAGCTTGACTTCGACCCGTTCAAAAAATACGGAGGCGTTGGCAATCTTCAGGATTTATCTAAAGGATATATTGTTGTGCTTCAGCACCCGGTAACAACCGAATATGAAAAATCACGAGTTCACATTGAAGAAACATTGTGGGCTATGCAGAAATTACAAATGCCGGTTTTATGGTTTTGGCCAAATCTCGATGCAGGTGCTGACGGCACTTCAAAAGGAATAAGAACTTTCAGAGAATTTGAAGATGCTTCACGTTTCCATTTTTTCAAAAATATGGAACCAACGGATTTTCTTAAATTGATAAAATGCAGTTCGTGTCTTGTTGGGAATTCCAGCGTTGGCATAAGAGAATCTTCGTTTCTTGGAATTCCGGTAGTTAACATCGGCTCACGTCAAAATCAGAGAGAGCGCGGAAAGAATGTTATTGATGTCGGATATAACAGAAATGAAATAGTTGATGCCGTAAAAAAACACCTTAAAAACGGAACGTATAATCAGGAAATGATTTACGGCGATGGTAAAGCCGGTGAGAGAATTGCGGACTTGATAACAAAGCTGCAGTTAAAAATCGACAAGGTGTTGCAATATTAAATGCCTTACAAACATAAAATTTTATTAACTGAGACAAAAGATTTCAGCAAAGATGTAATCGAATACCTGAAAACTTTTTCTGATGTTGAAATAGCGGAAAACTTTTCGCAGGAGAATCTAAAAAGCTCTTTACAAAATTATGACGTTGTATGGATTAGGTTCGGCTTTAAAGTTACAAAGAACGATATTCCCGAAAACCCGCGGTGCAGATTTATTGCTATAAACGTTACAGGCACTGATCATCTCGATGAAAAATCTTGTAACGGGAAAGGCATTAAGATTTTATCTTTAAAAGGAGAATCGGAATTTTTAAAAAATATCCGCGCAACTGCAGAACTTACAGTAACATTAACACTTGCTTTAATAAGAAATGTTATCTCTGCCTATGAATCAGTGAAACAAGGTATATGGAACAGAGATTTATTTCGGGGAACAGAGCTTTACGGTAAGACCGCCGGAATAATAGGATATGGAAGATTAGGAAAAATCGTCGCGGGGTATTTTAAAGCATTCGGAATGAATGTTTGTGCATACGATATAAATAACGATGTAGATTTTTCAGGTGCTGAAAAAGTTTCATTAAACGAGCTTTTAAAAAATTCCGATGTGGTTTCTTTGCATGTTAATTATAAGCCCGAAAATGAGAATATGTTTGCCAAGAGTGAGTTTGATTTGATGAAGAAAAATTCCGTATTTATTAATACTGCGCGCGGCGGATTGGTTGATGAAGATGCGCTGCTTGAAGCATTGAAGAGCAAAAAAATCAGAGGAGCCGCAATTGATGTTTTGAAAAATGAATTCAATGCTAACAAAGAAAATAAGTTAATAGAGTATATGAACAATAATGATAACTTAATAATCGTTCCGCATATTGGCGGGAATACTTATGAGTCTTTTTATAAAACAGAAATGTTCATTGCTCAAAAAATTAAAAAAGAATTAGGTGGATAAAAAAATTACAGATATAAATTTAAGCAAAGAGGAAAGAGTTTCTGCTGTCGGCTTTGAATATGCAAACCAAAAGCTTCAAAGAGCAGGTGAATGCCAGTTATGCGGGAATAATGTTTTTCTGGAAATATCGCATACGGACAGATATGGATTTCCTGCAAATGCCGCAGCGTGCACAAATTGCGGTTTAACTTTTTTGAATCCGAGAATGGACGGGAACGGTTACTCGAAATTTTACGAGCATTATTACAGACCCCTTGTGAGCGCATATTACGGAAGATTGTTTGATGCTAAAACAATTCAGAAAGATCAGTTAACATATACCGATGAAGTTATAGAACTTTTGAATGAATATTTAGCAGATAAGCCCGGTATGTCTTTTCTTGACATAGGAGGTTCAACAGGAATAGTTGCCATGGGCTTAATAAAAAAATTTAATGTTAAGGCGACCATTCTTGACCCTGCGCCCGATGAGATTGCCGAAGCAAACAATCTGGGGCTTGAAACGATTACTTCACTATTTGAAGATTGGAATCCCGGAAAGAAAAAATTTGATTTAGTCGGAATGTTTCAGACCGTTGACCATCTGCTTGACATAAATAATACTTTTGAAAAAATCAGAAATATCTTAACAGATAACGGGTTATTTATTATCGATATAGTTGATTTTCGTCATAATTATCTGAAATTCTGGAGCACCGAAGAAGCGGTGAAAATTGATCATCCGTTTTATTTTACCGATAACAGCTTTGAAAAAATTCTGAAAAAGTTTGGATTTAAATTCATAAAAAAATCCATTAGCAAGGATAAGCATCTTGTAATGTATGTCTGCAAATTATCAGGTGAGACTCCGAATGTAAATTATAATGATAATTATATCGAAAAATATTTTGAAGAAATAAGATATGTGCAAAGCACGAAGTGGATGAAAAAGTAATGAAGATATTAGGATTGATTCCTGCCCGCGGGGGCTCAAAGGCAATCCCGGGCAAAAATATTAAAATGCTTGCAGGCAAATCTTTAATACAGCGGGCATACGAAAGCGCAAGTAAATCAAAATACTTAGATAGAATAATTTTATCAACCGACAGCGATGAAATTGCAGAAAATGCAAGAAGTTTCGGACTTGAAGTTCCGTTTATGAGGCCGGATGAATTTGCAAAAGACGAATCACCCATGATTGATGCTGTCATTCATGCATTGGAGACACTAAACAAATCCGGTTACGTACCTGACGCGGTAATGCTTTTGCAGCCGACTTCACCATTGAGGAATGCGAAACATATCGATGAAGCAATTGATTTACTAAAAGATAATGATTCCGTTTGCAGTGTAATAGAGATACCGCAGGATATGAGCCCTCATTATGTAATGAAAATCAACGGAGATGGTTATCTGGATTACTTTTTACCTGAAGGAAAAAATATTAAAAGAAGACAGGACGTCCCAAGAGCATATAAACGGGATGGAACGATTTTTTTGACAAAAACAGGTGTTCTTCTTAACGAAAAAAATTTTTACGGAAAAAAATGTGTACCCTATTTCATTGATACTTCTTTATCAGTTAACATTGACACGCCTGAAGAGTGGCAGATTGCAGAGAAGAAATTAAAAAAAGAATAAGAATTGTTAGCAGCAGTAAATTATCACTACATAAGAAAAAATTTCGATTATAAATATCCGAGTATTTTTGGTGAAACACCTGAACAGTTTGAAAAACAGCTTTTAGAACTTTCAAAGTTTGGAGAGTTCATTAGCCAATTAGACTTAAATGAATATATTACAAACGGAAAAGCTTTACCTGAAAAAAGTATTTTAATTACTTTCGATGACGGTCTCAATGAGCAATATGAACTTGCACTACCGGTTCTTGAAAGACATAACATACCTGCAGTTTTTTTTGTCAATACTTTGCCGTTGATTGAAAAAAAAATCCTGAATGTTCATAAAATCCACATAATACGCTCGGAAATTTCCTCCGATGAATTATTTACATTCATAAAACAATATTTACATCAGGAAATAAACGAAAAAGAATTGGTTAAAAAATCAAAGTTGACTTACAAGTATGATGATGAAGCTACAGCAAGAACAAAATATATTTTAAATTTTTTTCTTTCTGAAGAAGAAAAAAACGAAGCAATAAATAAAATTTTTAATGAATATTTTCCGGGAAAGGAAGAAGAAATTTGTTCCGGACTTTATATGAATGAAGAAGCCATAAAAGATTTATATAAAAAAGGATATCTGGGATGCCACGGTCATGAGCATACTCCCCTTGCATTATCCGGTGAAAAAATTATAGAATCAGACATAAAGACTTCTAAGAATATTTTGGAGAAAATAGCCGCTGGTGAAATTTATTCTTTCAGTTACCCGTATGGTACTTATGAAGCTACAAAAGGCATTGCAAAGATTCTGAAACACAGCGGGTTTAATTTTGCTTTTACGATGGAACGCGGGATTGTTTCGGATTTTTCTCAGCCGTTTTATTTATCAAGATTTTCCTGCACAGATATGCCTCTGGCAAAAGGATATAAATATTCCGATAATAATTTTTTTAATCATCTTCCGGTAAACGAATGGAAATATGAGTAAAATCGTGATACTTACGGGCAATGAGTTAAGACATAATTACTACATCAGCGAAATATCGAAAAAGCTGGATGTCGTTGGTGCGGTGCGTGAAGAAAAAATTTATCAGGCAAATAAATTCAAAGAAAATGCAGATGAGTTCAATGTTGCTCAAAAACATTTTGAGAGCAGAAAGAAGTCGGAAGAAAAATTTTTTAAAGATAAAATAAAATCTGAATTCGATTTTGAGTTGCTTGACATCAAAAACGGAACAGTTAATTCCCATGAAGTTTTTGAATGGGTAAAAAATAAAAACCCCGATTATATTCTTCTGTTCGGCTGCAGTCTGATAAAAGAACCTTTGATTAGTTATTATGAAAACAAGATTATCAACCTTCATCTTGGGTTATCTCCCTACTACAGAGGAGGCGGCACAAATTTCTGGCCTCTTGTGAATAAACAGCCGGAACTTGTCGGAGGCACAATACATCTTGCGGTTTTAAAAGTGGATGCAGGCGATATATTGAAGCAAGTAAGACCGGATGTTAATGCAGCCGATGGACCGCATGATTTAGGAAATAAAACAATTATCAAAGCAATTGAAAATATTCCTGATGTGGTGAAAGAATATGAGAAAGGAATCAGAAAACCAATCAGACAAAACCTTGAAAAAGGGCTGGTATATAAGCGTAAAGATTTAACAACGGAAGGAATAAAACAGCTTTATGAAAATTTTGATTCCGGGATGATTGCGGAATACTTAAACAGCAAAGAAGAAAAAATAAAATTATATCCGATAGTAGAATGATTAACATTGCAGTAATAGGTGCGGGGCAGTTAGGAAGCAGACACTTGCAGGGGCTTGCAAGACTTAATATTGAAAATAACATATACGTAATAGATCCCTCAAAGGAATCATTGGAAACTGCCATGCAGCGTTTTGATGAAATTCAACACTCCAATACAAAAAAAATATTTTTTTCAGAAGAAATAGACATAAAAGACAAGCTTGATATTGCAATTATCGCCACAAATTCTCTTCAAAGACGTGAAGTCATTGAAAAACTTTTAAATTCAGTAAAAGTTGATTATTTAATTATTGAAAAATTTTTGTTTCCTTCGCTTGAAGATTACAGTGCAATAGAAACACTAATATCAGAAAAATGCAAAGGCGCATGGGTTAACTGTGTAAGGCGGGCATATGATTTTTATAACTCCATAAAAAACCAAATTTCAGGAGAAGAATATATTTCTTATAATTATAATGGATATAATTTACGACCGGCATCTAATTCAATTCATCATCTTGACCTTTTCTCATACTTATGCGGCAGTTTTAAACTTGACATAGATTCAACAGGATTAGATGCAAATTTATTAAAAGCAAAAAGAGATTCATATGTCGAATTTAAAGGAACAATTATCGCAAAGGCAGATAAAAATATTTTTATGTTAACTTCTTACAATACCGGGAATGCTCCTGCGGTGATAGAAATCAAGACGCCGCGTTACAGGTATTTTATAGAAGAAGGAAAAAGACAGGTAATAAAATCATTTGAAGAAAACAACTGGGAGTATCAGACCGGTGCGTTTGAATATCCGATGCAAAGCGCATTAACAAATCTGATTGTTGAGGAAATAATCAAAGAAGGAAGCTGCAAATTAACTGATTACAAAGAATCATTTTACATTCATAAACAATTTTTAAAATCGATTTTTGAATTTTATAAAACGAAGAGAGGAGAAGACATAAGCTTTTGTCCGATAACTTAAAAAAAATATTACTGGTCGGAACCGGAAAGATGTCCAGAATTTACGCTAAAGTTTTAAGGGATAACCATGATTTGCTTGTAGTTGGCAGAGGTGAAAAAAAGACAAATGAATTTAAAGCATTATTTGCCGACGCTGAGGTTCTTGCAGGCGGTTTAACTTCTGAAATAATAAAAAAATTTTCACCTGATACAGCAGTTATTGCAACTTCCGCTGACCAGTTGTTTGCAATGACTTCTCTTCTTTTAGAAAACGGAGTTAAAAATATTCTTGTAGAAAAACCTTCTGCATTATTTGCTAAAGACATTAAAAAATTAAATGAACTTGCAAAGGAAAATAATGCTGAAGTTTTTCTCTCTTACAATAGAAGACATTATGCATCAGTGCTGAAGGCACAGGAAATCATCGAAGAAGACGGCGGAATTTTATCAGTCAACTTTGAGTTCACCGAGTGGATAAATAAAATTGATACAGCAAAGTTCGTTCCGCTTGTGTATGAAAAACTTGTTTTGTCATATTCATCTCACATACTTGATCTGGTATTTTATCTGATAGGTAAGCCCGCTGAACTTAATTCTGACATAAAAGGCAAGAATGTAATTCCCTATCATAAGTCGGGAGCTATTTTTACCGGCAGCGGTATTTCTGATAAAAACATTCCGTTTACATATCATACAAATTTTCTTGCACCGGGAAGATGGGCTGTTGAAGTTCTGACTAAAAAACACCGATTGTATTTTAAGCCTGTTGAAAAGCTTTCTGTTCAGAAAATGGATTCACTCGAAATTCAGGAAGTTCCTATTGAAGATTACCTCGAGAAAGAATATTCTCATGGAATTTACAGAATGGTTGATGATTTTTTAAATACACAGAACAGCCGCTTATGCACACTTGATTATCACGCCGATATGTTTAAACATTATACCAAGATTGCCGGATATGACGATTGAAATATGGGAAAGAAAAGAATCCTATATATACCGAACCTTTCATATCTTGCCAACCCTGTTTTTTTCTCTGTAATAAAACACCTCCCTGATTTTCAAAATATATATTTTGATGCCGACTATTATAAAGAATATGAAAATTCCGCAAACAGATTAGCAAATGATCAGCAAGCAATGCAGTTATTTGATGAATATTACAGAATAGATAAAAATGACAAAATTAATTTTAAAAGTGAAAACGAAGAAATTAATTTTATTAAAAATAAAATAGAAGGATTAAAGCCCGATGCCTTCGTAACCATTTCAGATAAAACTTTTGTTTATAAAATCTGCACTGCTTATTTTCCTGACATACCAATTTTTGTAATCCAAACTTGCGCTATAAAAAATTCATTCCCCGGAATTTCTTTCAAACAAAAATTAGCTTCCCTGATAAAAAACAATTCTTTTCGATTAAAAAATAATATTCCTTTTGCTGAGGACACTATTTCTTACAAACTTATCTGGTCAAAATTCTGGGTACGTGATAAATCTGTTTATGACGAAAATAAATTCTTTGAAACCGGAAATCCCGGTTATGACGCCCTTTTTCTAAATCCCCTTCAAAAACATGAAAACTTAAAAAAACAATTTGGCATTGATGAAGATAAAAAGGTTATTCTTATCACCTTAACAAAAAAACGAACCATAGGTGAAGAGAAATTCAATAAGTTTCTTGATATATATTCAGAGGTCATCAAAAAAAATGAAAATATTTTTTTCATAATCAAACCTCATCCGCTTGAAAACCCTGAATATCTGAATAAAAAGTTTAACGTAAATGAGGCTAAGAATTTAAAAATAATCTTTGAGGAAAAGCTTGAAAATCTCTTTAAAATCAGCGATTTATTAATAAGCAGCTGGTCGGTTACAGTTTATGAAGCATTAATTAACAATATTCCTGCCATCGTTCTTAATCCACAGAATGAGTTTGATATTAAAACTTTCACTCCCGATGCGGAAAACATAGACATAGCAGCAGACGATAAGTCATTAAATGCTCTGATTCATCAATCCCTATTTAATTTAAATTATAGTAAATTCACAGAACGAAAAAATAATTTCCTGAAAAAAGTTCTTACCATTATAGACGGCTCTTCAGGGAAACTTGCCTCGGATATCATAAGGGCAAAAACAAATGAAAAATAAATTAACATATTTATTTTTTCTCATATTTTTTGGAATTTCATCTCAAAGTTACAGCGTGCCTGTATATCCATCAACACAGATTTGGAATCTTGCTATTCACAATGCCTTCCCCGACATAATTTATTTCAAAAATAAAATTTTTATTACATTCCGTGAGGGTTCAATTCATCCGGGAGGAGGAATACCTGACGGCAAAGTAAGAATCATTTCTTCAACAAATAACGGAACCAATTGGATTTCTGAAATATTAATTTCGGATTCGTTGTCAGGTGATATTAGAGGAACAAAATTCATTAAAATAAATGAAGACACCCTTCAAATTATAACGTACGCAGTTTATTCAGTCGGTGCTGATTCCATTAATGGAGCTAATATTACTTATTTTACAACTGAGGGAACTAACTGGAGCAGGAGAAAACAGGTTGGTGAAAATTTTTTCTGGATGTATTTCCCTGCATATAACAATAATAAAATATATTCAATAGGTTATCCTTTATTTACTAACTCATCTTTAAGATACACAAGATTATACAGCACTACAGATTTTGATTATGACAATTATAATGTTCTTAAAGATACTTTGAGTTCTACAGCTGATAAAGATAGCGAAGCAAAAATTTTATTTATTAATAATAATTATGCTTTATGTGTAATTCGGCGCGATTCACCCAATGCTCTCATTGGCAGAGCGTTTTCTCCATTTACTAATTGGACTTTTACAGATTGCGGTTACAGAATCGGCGGACCGAATATAATAAAACTATCTAACGGTAAAATTATTGTAGCAGGCAGATTGCAAAACCCGACAAGAACTTCTCTATTATCATTGGATACTACCACTTTTACTGTTAACGAAATTATATCACTCGAGTCTTCAGGAGATACGGGCTATCCCGGCTTGTTGGAACATAATGATTCGCTTTTTATAACATATTACTCATCACATAGTAGTAATGCTCGAATTTATTTATCAAAAGTCAGTTTAACTGATTCAAACTTAGTTTTACCTGTAAAATTAATTTCTTTTACATCTGCTGTAAATCGTAATAATGTTGAATTATCATGGCAAACTTCCGAAGAAATAAATAATAATGGTTTTGAAATACAGAGAATGGAAAATAATATTTGGACTAAGCTCTCATTTGTTTCAGGAAAAAACACATCAGGCATAAATTATTATTCTTATATTGATAAAAATGTGAATCCCGGAATTTATAAGTACAGATTAATTCAGAAAGATTTTAACGGTAACTTTGAAATATATAATTTAAATAATGAAGTATTAGTACACCCGCCTGAAAATTTTTATGTATATAATGCTTATCCGAATCCCTTCAATAGCACTTTTAAAATTAACTTTGACACTGATAAAATATATGATTATCAGTTGCTGCTTTATCAGCTTGATGGTAAGTTGGTAAAGAAAATTCAGGAAAACAATGTTCAGCCGGGATATCACAGCTTTAATTATACTTTGGACAATTTTGCTTCGGGAATATATTTTATGATGTTGAAGTTTAATGACGGCAAAACTGAAAAAAGGAGTACACAAAAAATAATTTTACTAAAATAAGTGAAAACTTATTGCAAATATATCATTGTATTATTCTTTTTAATGTATAATAATTTATTTTCTCAACCTCTTTTTAAATCGACAATATTCACTCATAGCACGGATTTTAGTTTCGGGCAACCACTTAACAACCACGTCTCAAGCATTGAGAAGCTAAACGACGGAAGGTTGGCATGTGTATGGGTTTCGGGATGGAGAGAGGGCTCGCTTGATAATAAAATATTGATATCTTATTCGACCAATGACGGTTCAAACTGGTCGCCTGCACAGACAGCAATCGATACGGGCGGTGTATATTTAGTTCGCGACCCCTTACTTTTCTCATTCAGAAATAATCTGTATTTATTTTATAATCTTCAGAAAGATTCAGGAAGCGTAATCGCTGCTACAGATTCAAAAGGATATTATATATTTTCAACAAACAATGGAACTAACTGGTCATCTCCGACATTGATTGATGTCGGAAAAGATAAACCCGTTATGCCTAAGCATAAGCCTGTCATCTTAAGCGATAGTTCTTTAGCATTTGCATATTACTGGCGCAACTTCAGCCAGACACAAACACATTGCGGATTTCTCCGCATCTCAAAAAATTTTGATACTGTTTCTGTTTCAGGGGATATAATGATTTCAGGAAAAAATTTAGTCGAACCCGTTTTATCAAAAACATCTTCAGGGAATCTCATTATGTTTTTCAGAAGTAATATGGACCATGTCTTTTATTCATTTTCACCGGATAATGGCAATACCTGGTCGGTTCCGGTATCACTGAATGTTCCAAATCCCGATGGTTTAGTTGATATTAGAAAGTTAGACAATAATAAATTTCTATGTGCTTGGAATAACAGCGCTTATATAAGAGATAATTTGATGCTGGGCATTTTTTCGGATTCTTCATTCAATAATCTTGAAAATGTTATCACAATAGATCGCAGAGCAAACAGCGGGGTAAGCTATCCGCACATATGTATAGCCGGTGATACTATATTAATATCGTATTCATATGTGCTGGATGAAGGAACTGAAAATGGTTTCAGAAAAATAGCATCTGATATCAGATTTGCTAAAATAAATTTAAATAATATTCCCGCATTGAGTTACAGCTTACCTAATACTTATACAAAGCTTTCCGAAAATCAGAGCTTAAGAAATTTTAGTTTTAAAAATTCATCCACCGGATTTGTTGCTGCAAATATTTTTGACGTGAATAAATCAGTTTTATATAAGACAACCGATTCTGGGATTAATTGGCAATTAGTAGTTATGGATAATTCCATAATTGATGTTAACTGTGTTACTTATAGCGACTCCTTGAACATATTTGCCTGGGGATCAAGCGGACATTATTTTAAAAGCACGAATGATGGCTTAAACTGGAGTCATCTTGTTTTAGGTGGAATATCAAACGTTTTGGACATAAAGTTTAATGAAACAAACGGGATTTTATGCGGTTCAGCGGGCACGGTTTTTTATTCTACTAATAGCGGAAACAATTGGACGAATACTACAACAGGAGTTAGCATAAACCTGCGCAATATTTATTTTTATGATTCAACCAATGTTTTTATTTGCTGTGATAGCGGCTATGTTTTAAGATCAACTAACGTCGGTGTGAATTGGACAAAACTTAATAACCAGATTTATAAAGATTTGTATTCTGTTAAATCTCATGACAGTGATGTTTACATTTGCGGTGACAGCGGAGTATTTTTAAAATCAACAAATGCCGGCAATAATTGGAGCCAGCTTAATATTGGAACAGACAAAAACTTAAGAGATATTTCATTCGATAGTTCAGGAAATGTATATTTAATTTCCGACCAGAATAATATCTACTGGTCAATGCTTCCTGATATGATTATATGGAATGAAAAAATATTAAATCAGATACATAATTTTTCTAACGCAATCGTTTTAAACAATCATTTGCTAATATCGGGATGGGACGGCAGAATTTACAACATAGAGCTTAACGAAATTCTTCCTGTAGAAATTTCTTCTTTTAATTCTCTGCTTAATGGCAATGAAGTTACATTAAATTGGATAACAGAAAAAGAAGTTAATTCAAGTAAATTTATTGTTGAAAGAAAAAAAGAAAATGTAGATTATATTAATACAGGCGAAGTTAAATCGAAAAGTTCTTCAGGAAGAAATGAATACACCTTCAAGGATAAATTGTTCGAACCCGGCTTGTATTATTACAGATTAAAACAAATTGATATAAACGGTGATTATACATTTCATTATCTTCAGAGTTATATCAACCTTTCAACACCTGAAAAATTTATTCTGCATCAAAACTATCCTAATCCTTTCAACAATTCAACAAAAATTAAGTTTGAAATTCCTTTTTCATCTGAGGTCAAATTAAAAATATTCGATATAACCGGCAGAGAAATTAAAACAATAGAATCGGGCATTCTGGCAGGCGGTTATTATGAAAGAAATATTAATTTGGAAGTGTTAAGTTCAGGAATTTATTTTTACTCATTATATGTGAAAACTCCCGATAATACCACTGTATTTTTCAAAAAAATGGCTATTATTAAGTAAATTTGCACTTTTTTGGTTGAATTTTGACTTAAAAATGACAATTAATAAAGTTATACTTAAAGTTCGCATAAATTCAAAATAATTGTATAATTAATGGGATTCTTGGACAATAAGACTATTTTAATCACGGGAGGCACGGGCTCTTTCGGAAAAAAATTTTTGGAATACGTTTACAAAAATCATAAGCCCAAAAAACTTATAGTGTTTAGCCGTGATGAGTTAAAGCAGTTTGAGATGAAGTCTTCCGGATTTGATGACGCAAATATAAGATATTTTCTTGGAGACGTTCGTGATCTTGAGAGGTTAAAGATGGCTTTTGAAAATGTCGATATCGTTGTTCATGCAGCAGCACTCAAGCAGGTTCCTGCAGCCGAGTATAACCCGATGGAATTTATTAAAACGAATGTTCTTGGAGCGGAGAATGTAATTCAGGCGGCGCTTCAAACAGGCGTTAAAAATGTAGTTGCGCTTTCAACAGATAAAGCTGCTGCGCCAATTAATTTATACGGGGCGACAAAACTTTGCTCAGACAAACTTTTTGTTGCCGGAAACAACATACGGGGATGGCATGACATAAAATTTTCTGTCGTGCGCTATGGCAACGTAATGGGCTCACGTGGGTCGGTAATTCCATTTTTTATGGAAAAATCAAAATCAAAAACGCTTCCGATTACAGATGCTTCGATGACAAGATTTAATATTTCTCTTGATGACGGTATTAAGCTTGTTTTGTATGCAATTGAAAATGCATGGGGCGGTGAAATATTTGTTCCGAAAATTCCTTCATATAAAATCCTTGATGTAGCAAATGCAGTTTCGCCATCATGTAAAATCGAATATACAGGCATCAGACCCGGCGAGAAAATTCATGAAGAAATGATAACCGAATCAGATTCATATAATACTTATGATGTCGGGAAATATTATGTAATTCTTCCCCAGGTTCCGGTGTGGAATGTAGATGAGTTTAAGAAAAAATTTAACGCAAAAAAAGTTAGTGAAGGTTTCAGATATGCTTCAAACACAAATGATGAATGGATGACCGTTGATAACATACGCGATGAAATAAAGAAAAACATTAACCCTGATTTTATACCTGAATGATGGAAGCAATTCCTTACGGAAAACAAAATATAATTGATGCCGACATTCAGAACGTTGTTGAAGTTCTGAAATCAAAGTTCTTAACCCAGGGACCTAAGATTGATGAATTTGAAAATAAATTTTCAGAATATGTCGGATGCAAATATTCGACAGCAGTTGCAAACGGCACTGCAGGGCTTCACGTTGCCGCAATGGCGCTGGGAGTTAAGCCGGGAACAAAAGTAATTACAACTCCAATTACTTTCTGCGCTTCGGCAAATTGTATTTTATACTGCGGAGGTGAAGTTGATTTTGTTGATATTGATTTTAAAACTTATACGATTGATTTAAACAAGCTTGAAGATTTATTAAAATCAAAACCTGCAGGATATTATCAAGGTGTTGTTCCTGTTGATTTTGCGGGACTTGCAGTTAATCTTGAAGAACTTAAGAAAATTACCGATAAGTATAACTTATGGATTCTTGAAGATGCCTGTCATTCGCCTGCTGCATATTTTATTGATTCAAAGGGTCAGAAACAATTTGCAGGAAATGGAAAGTTTGCAGATGTATCTGTGTTCTCGTTTCATCCTGTTAAGCATATAACAAGCGGTGAAGGCGGAATGATTACGACTAACAATCCGGACATTGATAAAAAAGCAAAGCAGTTAAGAACTCATGGGATTACAAAAATAAAAAATGATTTTGTCTGCGATGATATGAAAGAAAATGGAGAGTATGGCGGATGGTACTATGAAATGCAGGAACTTGGTTATAATTATCGTTTAACTGATATTCAGGCAGTGCTCGGAATGAGCCAATTGAGTCACTCGCTTGAAAGCTTAAAGAAAAGAAAAGAACTTGTGAAAAGATATGATGAAGCATTCAAGCCATATGCAGATAAAATAAAAACTCCGTATCATGATGACGGGCATGCATTTCATTTATATGTCATACAGGTTGAAAAAAGAAAAGAGCTTTATGATTATCTTGTATCAAATAATATTTATCCGCAGGTGCATTATGCCCCTGTTCACTTACTTCCCTATTACAGAAACTTTGGATGGAAGAAAGGAGACTTCCCTATTGCAGAATCTTATTATAGTAAATGTCTGAGTATCCCGATGTATCCGACTTTAACGAATGAGCAACAGAATTATGTCATTGAAAAAATTATTAAGTTCATAAATAAGTAATGGTATATAATATTTTAGAAGTAGCAAATACGCATGGTGGAAATTTTGATTATGTGATTTCACTTATAAAAGAATTTTCTGAATTTCAGAATGGTTTCGGAATGAAATTTCAGCCGTTGAAATATGATAAGATTGCCTTGTCTGATTATGAATGGTATCCGGTTTATGAAAAATTATTTTTTGATAACAGCCAGTGGAAGAAAATAATTGCTGAAGCGAAAAAGACAAAAGACATATGGCTCGATATTTTTGATGATTATAGCGTTGAAATACTAAAAGAAAATCTTAAAAATATAAACGGCATAAAGCTTCAGGCATCAGTTCTTTACAATGTTAATTTACTGAATCAACTATCTGAAATTGATTTATCAAAAGTTAAGTTGATTTTAAATATTGCTGCTTACGACTTAGATGAGATTAAAAAAATCATTAAGACATATTCGGATAAATTAAATCCGGCTGAAATAATTTTGCAAATTGGTTTTCAGGCATATCCAACGAAGCTTGAAGACAGCGGGCTTTCAAAAATTAAAACTTTGAAAAATAATTTTGAAAATAAAATTTGTTTTGCGGACCATATAGACGGCAAGGGGGAAGATGCAAAAATGCTTCCGGTATTTGCCGTAGCTGCGGGGGCGGATTATGTCGAAAAGCACATTATGCATTCTTCTCTCAAAACAGAATATGATTTTTACTCAAGCTTAACAATTGAACAATATAAAGATTACATTAACTTGATTGATAAGTATTATCCTTTGCTTGAAACAGATTTTGTTAATGACAGCGAGAGAGAATACCTGAGAAAAAGCATTCAAATGCCTGTTGTGAATACCGATAAAGAAAAAGGAAGATTGCTTAGTGATTTTGAATTTGATTTTAAACGTTCTAACCAGCAAGGACTGAACATAGATGAAATTAAAAAACTTCAAAGCTCGTTTCATATACTTGCAAAAGATATTAGAAAAAACACGACGGTTAAATCCGGTGACTATAAAAAAGCAAAAATTGCTGCGATTATTGCATGCAGAATGAAATCAAGCCGTCTGCCTAAAAAAGCAATTTTAAAAATCGGAGATGTATCATCAATAGAGCTTTGCATAAAAAATACTCTGAAGTTTAAAAATGTCGATAACGTTGTTCTTGCTACTTCAACATTGGAAGAGGATTCGATTCTCGGTGATTACAAATACCGCGAAGATGTAATTTTTCATAAAGGTGACCCTGATGATGTAATTCAGAGATACATAGATATATGTGATAAGCTTGGGACAGATGTAGTTGTCCGCATAACGGGTGACATGCAGTACGTTTCGGATGACATTTGCCAGATTTTATTAAAAGAACATTTTGCATATGGTGCAGATTATACAAGTGCAAATAAAGCAGCAATAGGAACGAATCTGGAAATTATAAATGTAGCTGCTTTGCGCGAAGTAAAAAAATATTTTAAGAGCGCAAACTATTCCGAGTATATGACCTGGTATTTCAGAAACAATCCCGAGTATTTCAAGCTTCATTTTATTGATTTGCCTGATGAGCTTGTGAGAGACTACCGGCTGACCCTTGACTATCCCGAAGATCTTGATATGTTTAATATAATTGAAAAATATTTTAAAGATGAAAAGCTGGAATTCAGTTTGCCTGAATTATATAAATTTCTTGACAGCAATCCTGAAATTGCAAATATTAATAAAAACGGTGTTGTAAAATACCAAACTGATAAAAACCTTATTGATACATTAAATAAGTTAACAAAAATTCATAAAGAAAACTGAAAAAAAGAATTTTATTCAGGGCAGACGGTAATACTAAAATAGGTCTTGGTCATATCTTTCGTTCTTTGTCATTGGCAGATAGCTTACAACACAATTTTGAAATAACATTTTCATCTCTTGATGAAGTAAAGACTGATTTCAGTTTCATTAAGGTCAAAGATGAAGAACATTTTTTGAATGAAGTTATTGATAGCTACGATACCATTGTTCTTGACGGATATAAATTTGATTCGGATTATCAGAAAAAAATTAAACAGAAAAACAAAAAGCTTGTATGCATAGATGATATTCCGAAGATTCATTTTTATGCAGATGTGGTTATAAATCATAATCCGGGGATAAATCCGGATTCATATTCAATAGAACCTTATACAAAGCTTTGCATCGGAACGGACTATTGTTTACTTAGAAAAGAATTTATTGAAGCATCTTACGAAGAATCGGCAAATGTTTCAAATGGCAATGTTTATCTTTGTTTCGGCGGCTCTGATTTTAAAAATCTTACAAACAAAGTTTTAAAAGAACTTGTAAAGGTTAATTCAGTAAATAGTATAAACGTAGTAGTGGGTTCAGCATATAATTACAAAAACGAATTAAGTGAAACTGCGCAAGCAAATAAGAATATTTCTATTTATGAGAATATATCCGCAAATGAAATTATTTCTTTAATTAAAAACTCAGAGTTTGCAATCTGTCCTTCAAGCGCGGTTGCTTATGAATCGCTGCTCGTAGGAACGAAGCTTATAACAGGATATTATGCCGATAACCAGAGGGAATTTTATAAATATCTTGTTAATAAACAAAATGCAGTAGGATTAAATAATTTTGATGTTGTTGACAAAAGTTTGTTTACTGAAACATTTAGAGATTTAAAATCAAAAAAGAAAACAAAAATAAAAAGTCTGAATCCTTCTGAAAATTTTTTAACTTTATTTAAAAGTTTAAATTGAAAATACGCAAGGCAAACATAAATGATTTGGATTTATATTTTGAATGGGCTAATGATGACGTTACAAGAGCAAATTCAATTAATCCGGAAAAAATTAAATACGAAAACCATGTTAAATGGTTCAAGAATAAAATAAATGATAATGATTCTTTTTTATATATTGTTTCAGAAAATGATAATCACATAGGACAGATTAGATTTGAGTTAAAAGATGACGGTTATTACCATATAGATTATTCTGTTGACGTTAAAATGCGAGGTATGGGGTATGGGAAAAAAATTCTCGAACTTGCAATGAACGAACTTAAAAATGACATACCCGGAAAAGCAATATTGATAGCATTAATACTTGAATATAATTTGCCCTCGCTTAAAACTTTTAGGGGTTATGGTTTTAAAGAAGTTGGTTCTGTTGATATAAATCACAGAAAATATATAAAACTTATTTTTGAAATATAATAATTTGATTTTACACATATATTGAATAAAGAAATAGTAATAGAAAATAAAAAAATAAGTTCTGACAGCAAACCGTTTATTATTGCTGAGATGTCAGGTAATCATAATCAGTCTATTGACAGGGCTTTTGCGATTGTTGATGCTGCTGCGGAAACAGGAGTTGATGCAATAAAGCTTCAGACATATACTGCCGATACGATGACAATTCCCGGTGCATATACAATTACTGATAAAAATTCTTTATGGTATGGCAAGGAACTTCATGAACTTTATAAGGAGGCATATACTCCCTGGGAATGGCACGAGCCGATTTTCAAGCGTGCAAAAGAAAAAGGATTGATTGCATTCAGCACTCCTTTTGATGAATCATCAGTCGATTTTCTTGAAAGCTTGAATGTCCCTCTTTATAAGATTGCTTCATTTGAAAACACTGATTTGCCTTTACTCAAAAAAGTTGCTTCGACCGGCAAGCCGGTCATAATGTCAACAGGCGCTGCTTCACTTGCAGAAATTTATACTGCAGTCCAGACACTGAAAACAAACGGATGCGATAAGCTTGTTTTACTAAAATGCACAAGTACCTATCCTTCAACACCTGAAAATACGAATTTGAATACCATAACAGCCATGCGGGAAATTTTTGACTGCATAATCGGTTTATCAGACCATACGATGGGCATTGGTGCGGCGATTGCTTCCGTTTCACTTGGTGCGAGAGTAATTGAAAAGCATTTTACTTTAAAACGTGCTGACGGCGGAGTTGACAGCGCATTTTCAATGGAGCCGGATGAAATGAAATCACTGGTCATTGAATCCGAAAGAGCATTTCTTGCTTTGGGGAAAGTGCAGTTTGATATACAAAAAGCTGAAGAAAAAAGCTTATTATATAAGCGCTCGATTTATGCAGTAAAAGATATTAAAGCAGGTGAAGAATTTACAAAAGATAATATCAGAGTAATAAGACCCGGACTTGGCTTGCAGCCGGCGTATTTCGAAATAATTCTCGGCAAGAAAGCTAATAAAGATATTAAATCCGGAACACCTTTAACGTTTGATATTTTAACATAACAATATGAACTACGTAATTGCATCGGAAAAAAAATGGAATGAAGGTTTAACGGATTTTTTTAATTCCAAAACCAAAGCTAAATGGTTTTTGATTAATAAAAAAGAAGACCTGAATTTACAAAAGCTTAATGAAATTAAGCCGGAAAAAATTTTTATTCCGCACTGGTCGCATATTTTAAAAGCAGACATTTATGACAACTTCGAATGCATTGCGTTTCACATAACGGATTTGCCGTTCGGAAGAGGAGGAAGCCCGCTTCAGAATCTTATCACACGCGGTATTTATAAAACAAAGCTAAGCGCATTTCAGATTGTGAAAGGAATCGATGAAGGCGGAATTTATTTAAAGAAAGATTTGGAGCTTCTCGGGACTGCCGAGGAAATTTTTATCCGCGCAAACGAGCTTATAAAAGAAATGATTCTGGAAATAATTGACAAAAAATTAACACCTGTTCCTCAGGAAGGTGAAGCAGTAACATTTAAAAGAAGAAAACCCGAAGAGAGTGATATAAAAAATCTTGATGCTATAAATAAAGTTTATGATTACATAAGGATGCTTGATGCGGAGCATTATCCGAGTGCTTATATTGAAACTGAACATTTAAAATTTGAGTTTTCACGTGCGAGCTTAAAAGCCGACGGAACAATAACAGCAGATGTTAGAATATCTAAAAAATAAAAAAATAATGATTGTTGTTGCTCATCCCGATGATGAAATTCTGGGATTGGGCGGAACAATGCACAGATTAATAAAACAATATAAGGTTAAAACGAAAGTTTTAATTCTTGGCGAAGGCATCACTTCACGTTCGGATAAGCGAAGTGCTGAAGACTGGAAAGATGAGTTAGCCATTCATAAGAAAAATATTAAGTCTGCACAGAAGGCAATCGGATATCAGAATTTATCCGTATATGATTTACCGGATAACAGATTTGACTCAGTGGATTTGCTCGACATTATAAAAATCATAGAAAACGAAAAACAGAAGTTTAATCCCGATGTTATCTTCACTCATCATGGCGGAGATTTGAACATCGACCACAGAAGAACTTTTGAAGCTGTGATTACGGCAACGCGACCGATGGAATCCGAAAATGTAAAGACGATAATTTGCTTTGAAACTCCTTCAGGAACAGAATGGCGTGCTTCATCAGAGCCTTTCAATTTTGTTCCAAACTTATTTATTGAAATTTCAAAGGATGACCTGAAGGCAAAGATAAAAGCAATGGAATCATACGAGTTTGAGAAAAGAAAATATCCGCATCCGCGTTCGCCCGAGGCGCTTGAAGTTCTTGCAAAAAGATGGGGAGTTTCATGCGGGAAAAAATATGCAGAAGCGTTCTGCATAATAAGATCTGTTAACTGATGTTATGGCTCACATTGTTAATGAAGATAAGCTCATAAAGTTTGAGCGGGATTTAAATGAAATAAAATTCGATTCGATTCCTGTCGGTAGTTTGATTGCAAATTTCTTATATGTTCAGTTTTACCTCGGCAGGGGCGATGAAAGGAATACGGCAATATTAAAAGACAGATTGCTGAATTTTTATCTTAAAAAAAGGGGATTACCACATTTAAATAAAAACAAGGTATTTGATTTCAGTTCTTTACCAACAAATTTGCCATTGTTGACCTTTACTTCGGATAGAAATCATTTTTTTAATATTAATTATCCTTTGCTTAAAGAATTGGAAGTCGATAATTGCATAGCATTTTTAAAGTTTGGTAAGTTCTATGGTAAATTTACGGAAGTAAAACCAAAATATGTTTTTTCTTTGGAGAATTTAAATAATCCAAACCTAAAAAAATGGAATTCAATATATTCTAAAATAAAGCCGGAGTTAAAAACTAAGGTGAATGATTTTGTAAAGAACAATAAATTGCCGAATTATTTTGCGATAAGAATTATTAATGAAATCATAATCCAAACAATTTATGTTCTTATATTTAAAAGTATTCTTTCAATTTTGAAGTCATCATATATTATAGTTGAATACGATAGGTTGAATATTTTATCGGTTCTTGCGTCAGTTGCTAAAAAGATGTTTATTCCTGTTTACACTATGTCACATGGTATTATTGCAAATAAATTTGCATATAGTCCTCTGATAGCGGATAAGGTTTTTTCATGGGGTGAAAAACAGAAAAAACTTTACGAGATTATAGGAGTAACTTCTGAAGAAATTTACGTTACAGGGGCAACTCAATTTAGTACTGATGAACACAAGGATTCGGAAATTAAAAAAAGATATGGGTTTCAGAACGACGATAAAATCATATTACTTGCTACGAATCCGACACTGCAAGATTTAAGGATAAAACTTGTAAATCTATTTGGCGAAGCAATTCAAAGTTCAAACGGACAGATTAAAGGAATAATTAAAATTCATCCATCTGAAAAAATTTCAGATTATGATTTTATTAAAGAGAGTTATCCGGAAATAAAAGTTTTTGATAATAAAAATATGTGTTACGAAGATACGTTTAAAATTGCAGATTTAATGTGTGTATACAATTCGGCTATTTCGAACGATGCTTTAATTAAGAGAATTCCGGTAGCTGTTATTAATGTAAATGAAAATTTTATCGGACAGAATGAATCTCTATATAGAGATTACAACTTTCCTGTCTGTTATACAGCAAATGATTTAAAAGAACTAACCACATATTTTTTTGAAGGTAAAACAAGTAATAGTTATATAAGCTCGATTGATAATTTCATATCAAAGAATTTTAAAGCATTCGGGTCCGAAGCTGCAAAGAATGTACTCAGATATATAAATAATGCCAGCTAAAAATAAAAATATCTTCATTGCGGGAATTACGGGGACGCTTGGCACAGCGGTGAAAAATCTTTTTGAAAAGAATGGATACAATTGTTACGGTTCATCATCAAAAGAATCCGGAAAAAATATTTTTAAGATAGATTTTGAAAATATTGATGTAAAAGAAATTGGAAACATGAAAATTCCGGAACTTGATGCATTAGTAATAACTTCGGGATATGAACCGCAAATGAATTTAACCGAATCTACCGAAGAGCATTTTGATAAAATGATTAACATACATCTAAAAGGACCATTTCTTTTAATAAAATATTTAAGAAAAAAATTAAAAAATAATTCATGCATCATACTTGTTTCTTCAATTGCCGCTTATAAAGGCAGCTATGACCCTTCGTATGCTACTGTTAAAGGAGGATTAATTTCATTAACGCGAAGCCTTGCACGCGAGCTTGCACCGGATATACGAGTTAATGCAATTGCTCCGGGTCTTATAGATGGAAGCCCCGTTCATAAACGAATGACTGACGATTTCAGAAAAAAACATATGGATGCGAGTCTGACAAAAAAACTTATTACCCCGACAGAATGCGCAGATGCAATTTTATTTTTAGTTTCGGAAAAAAATATTACAGGGCAAATATTACATATAAACGGGGGACAATTTTTTGGCGGATAAGTACAGTATAATAATAATAGGCGGCGGGATTTTCGGTTTAACAAATGCAATTATTCTTGCAGAAAAGGGACATAAGGTTACAGTTGTTGAAAAAAATTATGATGTGCTTCTTGAAGCTTCAATGGTTAATCAAAACAGAATACATCTGGGGTATCATTATCCAAGAAGCTTGCAGACTGGCAAAGAATCAATTAAAGGTCTTGAATCTTTTAAGGATATGTATGGCGATTGCATAGTCGGTGATTTTAAAAAATATTATGCTATAGCAAAGAACGGTTCGCATACCGATACGCAGGGATTTATTGATTTTTGTAAAGCGCTAAAACTTCCTTTGAAAAAAGGATTTCCGGACAAAAAAATTCTGAACCGGAATTTGGTCGATGAGTGCTGGATAACTCCGGAAACTATTTTCGATTATTTCAAATTGAGGCAAAATATTATTTATAGAATCCGTGAAAATAAAAATATTCGTATAATCAGGAATGCTTATCCACGAAGAATTACTCTCGGAAGTCCTGTCACTGTTGAGCTTAACAATAATTATAAACTAACGGGTGACTTTGTTATTAATGCAACATATTCAGGAATTTCTGAAATGTCCCGCATGATTGACGGAAAAGAAATTCCTGCGCAGGCAGAACTATGCGTGATGCCGATTTTACAAATGAGCAAGCCGCCGGATGCTTTCGGAGTAACAATAATGGACGGACCGTTCTGTTCTTTAATGCCAAAAGGATTATCTCACGGGGAATTTATTTTATATCACGTGACTTATTCTGTTTTGCAAAATCATAAGGGCTCTAACAGAACAGGATGGGACCCGTTTGACGGATTGGTGGAATTTGAACTAATGGAGCAGGCGCAAAGATTTTTTCCGATAATAAAAGATATGAAGTGGAAGGAATCGTGGATTACTACCCGTGTGGTTCTTCCTGAACAAGAGCTCGATGATGCAAGACCGACTTTGTTGATTAAGCATACTCCTAACATATTTACTATATTCAGCGGAAAATTGACAACTTGTGTAGATTCGGCTTATAACGTGTTGGAGGAAATTGAAAAAACCTGATTCAAAAAAGCTTCTCGTTGTTTGCAGAACTCTTCCTCCATTGATTGTCGGTTCTTCGATACTTATGAGCAATCTGATAAATAATTACAAAGGTAAAGTTTATGCTATTGGCGGATGGCAATATGAAGCAAAATCAGATAAGAGCTTTAAACTAAATTGCGAAACCACCTATGTGAAATTCAACTTAAAAATTTTTCAAAGAATTTTTGAAAAATATTCATATAAGTTTATTGGTTATATAAAAAATAAAATAAAGCAAAAAGCTAAGGAAAAAAAAGCGGATTATATAATGGGAGTTTACCCAAACTCTGTTTTTTTTGTTGCCGCTTTTCTTGCTGCTAAGGAAGAAAATATTCCGTTTATAGCATATATGCACGACCTCTGGCAGGAAAATTATACGGCTGAATCTATTAACGGAAAATTAGCCGCGGAATACGAAAAAGAAATTTTAACAAATTCTTATAAAGTGTTCTGCATGACTGGCATACAGAAAAATTTTTATGATGAAAAATATAACAGATGCTTAAAAACGGATTTGTTTCCTCATAGCATTTCCGATGATAAGCTTGAAGGATTTGAATTAAAAAATTCTTATACTGTTTCGGGTTCTGCAAAAATTTTATATACTGGTAACATTAGCAACGGGATGAATCTTGATGCAATTAAAGTTTTAATAAAGTCTCTTGATTATTTAGGGGGGGATATAAAAGTTACTATTTTGTGCAGTTTTGATAATGAAACATTAAAACGTTACGGAATTTTTGATGAAAGAATTACTTATAACTGGGTTGACATGAAAGAAGCATTTGAAATGCAGATGAAATCCGATATTTTATTTTTACCTTTATCATTCAAGAACTGTTCACCGCTTGAAGTGAAAACCGTTTATGCAACTAAGGCTCTTGACTATCTTGTCTCCGGAACCCCGATACTTGTGTTTTCACCTCCTGAATCTTTTCATACTGTGAGTGCAAAAGAATCAGGATGGGGATATGTAGTTGAAAAAGATGATGCTGAGTTACTTGCAGAAAGTATAAAAAAATTATTAGGGAATAACGAACTGAAGAAAAATTTGGTTTTTAATTCATTTGAAGAAGCAAAAAGACGTAGGAGCTCTTTAATTGCAGAAAAATTATATAAAACTATTAACAATTGATCACAATGATTGATAAAAAAACTTTTCCATATAAAAAAGCTTTAGTAACCGGTGGAGCGGGATTTATAGGAAGTCACTTGGTTGAAGAACTTGTAAAAATGGATGTTGATACAATAAGCGTAGATAATTATTTCGCAGGTAAAGAAGAAAATCTTGCACACTTAAAACAATATCCGAATTTTCAAGAGGTCAAATGTGATGTGCTGGATTTTGAACAGCTGGATGAATTATATAAAGGCGTTGAAGTTGTATTTCATCAGGCAGCATCGAAAAAAACTATTTGCATGAATAATCCACGGCTTGACCTTGATATTAACGCGAAGGGAGCGTTCAATCTGCTCGAGCTTGCTGTGAAACATAAAGTTAAAAAATTTGTTCACGCATCCACGGGCTCTGTATATGGTGAAGCGCAATATTTTCCGCAGGATGAACAGCATCCGCTTGTTCCCTCTTCATATTATGGCGTGAGCAAGCTTGCCGGCGAGAAATACGCAAAAACTTTTAATCATTTATATGGTTTAAATACTACAGTATTAAGGTATTTTCATGTCTATGGACCAAGACAGGAGTCGAGCGACGTTGGCGGAGTAGTTTCCATTTTTACAAGGAAAATGTTAAAAGGCGAACCTATAAAAATATACGGAGACGGCACACAGCAGCGTTCGTTTACTTACGTCAAAGATGTTGTGAAGGCAAACTTGATGTCTGCTGCTTCAAAAAAATCTGAAGCACAGGTTTATAACTGTGCGTCAGGAATAAAAGTTACTGTTAAAGAACTTGCAAATATGGTTGCTGACATCCTCGGAATTAAAAATCAGCAAATAATTTATGATGACTGGATGCCGGGTGATATAAAAGTTTTTGACATCGACAATAAAAAAATTAAGGAAGATTTCGGAATTGAGTTTGTAACAAATTTCAGGGAAGGGCTTGAACAGACTGTTAATTGGGGAAAAGAGTATTTCAAAAAGGAGCTGAAGCTTGTATAAAGGTTATAACATAGCCGTTTCAATTCCTGCATATAACGAAGAGCTTCTGATTCCTGAAACATTGGAGGGAATACCTGACTATGTTGACAAAATTTATGTTGTAAATGATGCAAGTAAAGATAAAACACTTGAGAAAATTAATGCTTGTAAGAGTAAGGATCCGAGAATTGAAATAATTAATCATGAAAAAAATCTCGGATTGGGTCAGTCCTTAATTGACGGATATGTTTATAGTAAAAACAATCCTGATATTGATATAACTGCTGTTATGGCTGGTGATAATCAGATGCATCCGGACGACCTTGCATTATTGCTTGATAAAATGATTGAGAAAGAATTGGACTACGTTAAAGGAAATCGCTTACTTCATCAGAATATCGACTCTATGCCAAAACATAGGTTTTTCGGAAATGCATTTCTTACTATTATGACGAAATTTGCGACAGGGTATTATTCTCTGATGGATCCTCAATGCGGATATACGATAATAAAAAACTCAGCTTTGAGAAATATTCCGATTGAAAAAATGACAAAGGGTTACGGATACAACGCGGATATTTTATGCATGTTGAATATAGAAAGATTTAAAGTTTCCGACCAACAAGTTCGTCCAGTTTATGACCGAGAAAAAAGTAAAATTAAATTATATAAATACGTTCCCAAGACAAGCTGGCTTCTGACTAAATTATTTTTCAGAAGATTATGGAAAAGATATATCGTGCTTGATTTTCATCCGCTTATTTTATTTTACTTGTTTGCTTTGCTAAATATTGTTGCAATAATAATTCCTTTCACCATAAGGTTTATTTATTATTATTTTACCGAAGGAAAGGCTCCGCAAACCACTTTAATTATTTTAATTTTTTCAATATTAATGACATTTCAGTCCATACTATTTGCAATATGGATGGATATGGATTACAATAAAAAGTTTAATCTTTAATTTAATATATTTATGAGAATTTGTTCAAGATGCATGATGGATGAAACGGTTTCAGAGATTATATTCGATGAAAATGGTGTTTGCCAATATTGTAAAATGCATGACAGGTTAAATGAGCTTTACCCTTTGAATGAAGAAGGTAAAAAGGCTTTCGAGAAATTAATTGCTGATGTTAAAGAATCCGGTAAAGGCAAAAAATATGATTGCATAATGGGCGTAAGCGGAGGTACCGACAGTACTTTTGCATTATATAATGCCGTTAAATTAGGTTTAAGACCTCTTGCCGTTCATCTTGATAACGGTTGGGACTCTGAAATCGCGGTTCAGAATATTAAAAATGCTTGTAAAAAACTTAATGTTGATTTATATACTCATGTTCTTGACTGGGAAGAGTTTAAAAATATTCAGATTTCGTTTCTGAAAGCATCGACACCCGATGCTGAAGTTCCGACTGATGTTGCTATAATGTCCGTGCTTATAAGAGTAGCAGGCGATGAAGGAGTTAAATATGTATTAAACGGTCATTCATTCAGGACCGAAGGTATTTCTCCTCTCAGCTGGTCATGCATTGACGGAAAATACATAGAAAATGTTCAGAAGCAGTTCGGTAAAGTTAAGATGAAAACGTTTCCTAATTTTCTCGCAAAGGATTTGCTTTATTATACATTTGTAAAAGGGGTAAAAGTCGTTCCTTTTCTGAATTATTATGATTACGTGAAGCCGAAAGTCAAACCGTTCCTTACGGAAGAACTCGGATGGATTGATTACGGCGCTCATCATCATGAAACATATTACACAATTTTTTATCATGCATTTTTGCTCCCGCAAAAGTTCGGTATTGACAAAAGAAAAACCGAATATTCCGCAATGATAAGAGAAGGATTATTAACGCGCGATGAAGCTATGGCGGATTTTAAAAACAACCCGACAGAATATGATAAACGCGTTGTTGATTATACTATTGATAAGCTTGGTTTAACTAAAGATGAATTTGAAAAAATTTATAATTATCCCGTTAAATCTTTTAAGGATTACAAAACATATTTCAGCACGCTTCAGACATTTAAAAAACCAATCAGGATGCTTGTCAATATGGGGCTTTTTCCAGAGCTGCTTTACATGAAATATATAGGAAAGGATTAAATAATATGGTAATAATAAACTACGGCATGGGGAATTTGCACTCGGTTCTTAAGGCAATAGAGCGTTTAAATTATTCTGCAAAAATTTCCGAAAGCAAAGAAGACATTTTGAATGCCGATAAGTTGCTTTTACCTGGAGTCGGACATTTCGGAAGCGGGATGAAAAGATTAAAAGAGCTTGGGTACTATGACATTCTTAATAAAAAAGTTCTCGAGGACAAAACGCCGATACTCGGCATTTGTCTCGGCATGCAGTTATTTACAAAACATAGCGAAGAGGGTGATACCGAAGGATTCGGATGGATTGATGCAGAAACAAAACGATTTGAATTCCCCGGCGATGCGCATCACAAATACCGTGTTCCTCACATCGGCTGGAACACTGTTGATGTAACTAAAAAAGATAATGTATTGATGACGGACATTCTTGAAAAAGACGAGAACCCTGCTTTTTATTTTGTGCACTCATATTTTGTACAATGTAAAAATGAAAGTGATGTTTTATTGAAAACCGAATATGGAAACGAGTTTGTCTCGGGAGTGAACAAAGGCAACATTTACGGAACGCAGTTTCATCCCGAAAAAAGCCACAGCATCGGGCTGAACATTATTAAAAATTTTATTGAGAAAGTAAATTAATGTTCAGACCCAGAGTTATTCCGTGTTTATTGTTGAAGCATCTTGGATTAGTTAAGACGGTTAAGTTCAAAGACCCTACATACATAGGTGACCCTATTAATGCAGTAAAAATTTTTAATGAACTTGAGGCTGATGAACTTGCGTTTCTTGATATCACTGCATCTAAGGAAAACCGCCTGATAGATATTGAGCTTGTAAAAAGAATTGGCAAAGAAGCATTTATGCCTTTTGCTGTCGGCGGTGGAATTAAGTCAATTGAAGAAGTAAAAAGAATTCTCGGCTCGGGAGCTGAAAAAATAATCATTAATACAAACTCCGTGAATGACCCGGAGCTTGTGAATAAAGCTGCTGAATATTCAGGCAACCAGAGCGTGGTAGTTTCCATAGACGTGAAGAAAAATTTATTCGGAAAATATCAGATGTTCACAAAATCCGGAACGCAAAAAACTTCAATAGACCCTGTTGAACATGCTAAGAAAATGGAACAGGCGGGAGCAGGTGAAATTTTAATAAACTCGATTGATAAAGACGGAACAATGACGGGCTATGACGTGAATCTTATAAGACAAATTGCCGATAACGTAACCATTCCGGTTATTGCAATCGGCGGAGCGGGAACGTTTGAGCATTTCAGGGAAGCTGTTGACGAAGGACATGCCTCTGCGGTCGCGGCAGGAAGCATGTTTGTATTTCACGGCCCCAGAAGAGCTGTATTAATTAATTACCCGACCGAAAAAGAGTTAGAAAAAATATTTAATTAATATTGTCAAATTTCGGAAATAATCTTAAAAAATTTTCCAGATATTTTATTTCCATTATATTTCTGGGATTTGCCGTTTATATCGTTATAAAGAATGATTACTTAAGCTTATTAAAGAATATTACCGTATTTGATTTTGTGGTATCAATTCTTTTTTGCTGGGTATTTTACATAATCGGCGGTTTGCAGATTGTTTATGTTCTGAAAAAACTTGACAATGTTAAATTTAAGTTCATTGATATTCTTGCATTCCCGTTCGGACAAAGTTTATGGGGATACATAATTCCTAAAGGTGGAATATTATATTTATCTTTTATTATTAAATCAAAATATAATGTCGGTTTAAAAAATACTTTGTCGATTTCTTTGTTTAGTTATTTTGTATCGTTCATTTTTTGCGGAATAACCGGTTTAGTTTATTCCTATAAGTTCAACTATAGACCTGAATTTGTAATTATTTCCTTGCTGTTTTTGCTGAGTCCTTTGATGTTCGTAGCTTTTGCAAAAATTTCAGGCAAAGTCAAAACAACAGACAGCAGTTTCTTAGGTAAAATAAAAAATATTCTTTTAGAATCAAATGCCTTCATAAACAATTTATGGAAAAATCCTTCTCTGATAATCGGCTCCGTGCTGATTTATGTATTGAGATTGATTTGCCTTAGCGGATGGTATTATTTTCTGATTGTAAATTTTAATTTTAATTATGATTACCTGGATGTTGTTCTTATTTCACTGCTTACTGAATTCCTTGAAATAATAAGAATTATTCCGGGAAATTTCGGCTTACAGGAACTTGCAAACGGCGGATTGTTTTATTTGATAAGCAATAATTTTGTTGATGGTGTTTTTATAAGCCTATATACACGTGTCATAATTCTATTTTTGACGTTCACCGTCGGATTATATTATGTCCACATCAATAGTGAACATTTTTCTTTTAAAGAAATAAAAAATACACTTTTAAATTTCAGCTCTAGGAATGTCGGAAATTACTCATAAAAAATTATCGGAAGAAGAAGCTAAGCAGAAAGAATATTATAATTCCATTGCTGAAGATTATGATAAACATTATTCGGAAAAATATTCTTTAAAGTACAGGTACGACCTTTTTGATTATATTCTTAAAGGCATTGACCTAAAAGGAGCTAATGTTCTTGATGCAATGTGTGGTAATGGACAAAATACACAATATTTTTTAAATAAAGGTGCAAATGTAACAGGGCTTGACATTTCCGAAGGTCAATGTTCTCTTTTTGCCAAGCGTTATCCTAAAACGAAAATTGTCTGCGCATCGATTCTTGATACGGGTTTTGCCAATAATACATTTGATTTTATAATTTCTGATTCACTTCATCACCTTCATCCGCGTGTCAATGAAGCAATAAATGAAATTCACCGCATACTCAAGCCCGGCGGGAAATACATGATTTGGGAACCTGCAGCGGGTTCTATTATGGATTATTTTAGGAAACTCTGGTATAAAACCGACAATAAATATTTCGAGGAAAACGAACAGTCGATTGATATAAACAAAATTAAACAGGATTTTAGTAATAAATTTGATTTCTTAAAAATAAAATACGGAGGTAATATTGGTTACCTGCTTGTTCATGAGAGTATTGCTTTTAGAATTCCGATTAATTTAATAAAATATTACGCCCCGGTTTTGCTTCCTATAGACCGCTTCATACAAAAATTTCAATTCAAGCTGATTTCTTGTTGGGGTATCACAGTTGTTAGAAAAAAATGAATATATTGAGATTAACCTTTTTTAACAAACGCTTCAACATTTCCGAAAAAAAACTTTTACTGTATGTTTTTTTAATTTCCTGCATATTTCGTGTAGTATATAGTATTGTTAATTTTTATATCTTCGGCACCGAGAAGTGGGCTGATGATTTTGATTATTTGACTTATGCAGATTATGTCCTTCAGCAAGGACCTTTTGTTGGAAAGCTTCCTGTAGGACCTGCGGAAGTCGGACCCGTGTTTCCATGGATAATCGCAGCTGTATTTTTGATTTTCGGGAAAAATTATCTGGCTGTAATTATTTTAAATTCTATCGTCAGCGCTCTCATTCCGGTTATTATTTATTATGTGGCTAAAATAGTATTTGATGTTAATGTAGCTTTTCTTTCATCGCTCTGGGCAATCATTTATATTCCTTATTACGTTGAGCTTCCTTTTATTCTCAAAGAAAGCTGGATGCAGTTTCTTTTTATCCTGACTGTGCTTCTTTTTTTAAAAAGCTTAAACAGAAAAGATGGATTAAAATATTTAATTTTAGCTTCAGTAGTTTTTGCATTTTTTATCCATATGGATGAAAGATATTTTTCGTTTTTTCCTGTGTTTCTTTTAGGATATGTCTTTCTAAATAAGTCAAAAGACAGTTCACGTTTTATAAAGCCGGCTTTTTTCCTTTTAATAGTTGCGATGTTAATGATTCCCTGGACAATAAGAAATTACAATGTTTATGGAAGACCCATAGTGCTGACCGAACGGACTGCAAAGTTTACCGATAAACTCTTAGGATATCCGCAAGATGAACATGATTTTTATGAGATAAGTCCTTACAGCAGAAAGATGATACCTTTATATGAAGGCATTAGAGATTCTATATTAGCAGGGTATGAAATAAAAAGTAATGTAAGATTCTTAAGAAATATGAACGAAGGAATCAGCAAAGGCAATATCCCTCGAGCTTATGGAACAATCGAAAATTATTTTTCGGAATTTATTGACCTTTGGTCGCCGGCAAGGTTTAACGATTATTATGTTGCAAACGGATTCCGGTATCAAAAAGCATGGTCAACACGAAATAATATATTATTCATTCTTTCGTATGGAGTATTATTACCATTTTTATTAATTAGCATTGTTTTAATTTTCAAACATAAAAATTCTAAAGGAATGTTTCTTTTGATTTTGTTGGTAATGCAGACTATAATACACGTTTTTTTAGCCCATGCAAGATTCCGTTACCGAGTGCCTGTTGATTCCGTAGTTATTATATGTTCATTTTATGCAATATTTGAAACTTTAAAAACATTTAATATTAAATTCATTAAGGTAGAAATTGACAAGTAGCGGTCAGAGCATAAATATTTTTGTTCACCCGGTTAAGCTATTTTTATTTACTATGTTAATATACATAGTAACCTTTGTCGGTGGAGTGTTTTCAGAGCTTAATCTGCAGATTATACTCGGTTCATTCATGGCGGTTTTCGCGCTAATTTTTTTGTATCAAAAAACCGAACTTCTTTATTTTTTATTCGTCGGATTTATGTTAATCGGTGACTCAGTCACCGGCAATATTCTGGGGTTTAATTATGATTACGAGAAGATGGCAAATTATTTTTTTCTACTGACCAATCTTTTCGGATTTGTAACGTTTTTTTCTTTTTTAATAAATAAAAAATTAGCCCGGTATTTTAAAGCGAATTTTAATATTGGAATTCTTGAACTTTCATTATTAATTTTTTTGTTCCTTTCAATTATTTCCACAGTTTCCTCGTCATATGCAGACCCGAGTGTCAGACAACTTTACAGATATATTGTTTATGTGTTATTTTATTTTCTTACGTTTGCTGTTATAAATAATGAAAGAATATTTAAACGTCTGATTGTGTTCCTATGCATAATATTTGTTTTTTATGTTTTCATTTCATTTTATAAATTCTTATTTACTGATGATGCATATTATCCTGCATCATACAGAATAATTAACTTTTTGCCATTTGTTATTGCTTTATACAGCTATCTTGCCGCCGTTAACAGAAAAGCACTCCAAACTCTTGTCGTTCTTGCATGGGCATTGCTGGGCACATTTGCTACATTTTTTAGTGAGAGCCGGCGTTCCGTTATTGGCGTATCCATAATCTGGCTCTTAAAATTTACCAGACTTAATGTTCAAACTTTCAGATATTTGATTTTTGTGGTTATAGGAGTTTACATTGTAGTAAATACATTACCTCAGCCCCTTATGGAGCGAATTCAGGGAACGGAGTTCACACTTGAGATATTGTTAAAAGGCGGAGAAGAAGGTCTTGAGCAGTCCGGACTTGAAGGAACACTTTTTACCGAAAGAAACGTTATTTGGGCTTACGGATTTCAGTTATTTTTGGCAAATCCTATTTTTGGTGTTGGTATGATGAATTCTCAGGAATTGATTGTTGACTTAGGATATATGCGTGCAGCAAGAATGCATAATCTTTATCTTCAGATTCTTGTTGACATGGGGATTGCGGGAATATTGTCATATTTTTTTATTATTTTTATGGTTTTTTATTATCTTTCAAAAACTATAAGGATATTTAAGAGGATTAATAATAAATTTATGGTGTATATGAGCTATGCTATACGGGATTATTATATCGCGGTTCTTATAATCGGATTTTTTGGAGCATGGGGAATATATGATAAAATCGAATGGTTTATATATGGTATTGTTGCTGCGTCTTTTAACCTTGCAAAGCATCAATCGAAAGAAGTAAATGAAGCAAATAGGGTGAAAGCACTTGAGACATAATCTTCTTTTTGTAACGGATAGTTTGGGCTTAGGAGGTCAGGAGAAGCAATTATATTATCTTCTGAAGAATATCCAAAACAAATATAATTGCACCCTTGTTGTGTGGAATTCTGATGCCAATATTAAATATCAAAAAAGCAGTAAGTATTCTGATGAAATTTCAGATATGAATGTAGAATTGATTAAGCTTGATTCAAGTTTAAGTTCTTTAAAAAAAACATTATTACTTAGAAAAATAAATAAAAGGGTCAGCGCTGATTTAATTATATCATATTCTTTTTATTTAAGCTTTTATTCATGGCTCGCCTCAAAATTCAGTAAAGCCAAAGCAATAGGTTCTTTCAGAAGTCAGATAGTAAAATCGGAAAAAGACATAAACAAGATTTTTGTTTATTTGTGTGTATTGTTTCCGAAATATTTTATTTCAAACAATAAAAACTTCAATAAAGGATTTGCGTTTAATTTCATTTTTAAGTTCAAGAAGGTTTTTATTGTCCCTAATGGTATTGATTTTACATCTATTAAATATGGCTACCATGAACAAGGTGAATATATTAATAGTATTTCCATTGGAACTTTGAATCCAGTCAAACGAGTTGATTTAGCTATTGAGGTTATAAAAAAACTGACTGAAAACGGTTTTAAGATTAAGCACGTTCACTTAGGACACGGGAAATTATTAGAAGAATACCGTCAAAAAATTAATTCTTATGGTTTGCAAAACAATTTCATTTTTGCAGGTGAAGTTGAAAATGTAAATGAATATTTATCAAATGCGGATATTTTTTTATTGACTTCCGATTATGAAGGGTTCCCTAATGTCATACTTGAGGCAATGGCATCGGGAAAGTCCGTTGTTACAACAGATGCAGGAGATGCGGGGTTAATAGTAAAAGAAAATGAAACCGGATTTGTTTGCAAAACGGGAGATCTGGATTGCTTATATAAAAAAATTATTGTTCTTATGAACAATTATGATTTGAGAAAAAGCATGTCGGAGAATTCAAGAAAAGTTGTTGAAGAAAATTATTCTATGGAAAATTTTGTAAATAAATCCATCACAGTTTTTGACTCTGTAATTAAAGATTAGGTTGAATGAAAGAGATTAAAGTTCTTATGCTTCATGTCGGAGATCCTGTTGCTGAAAACTCTTTAAGTTCTGATGAAAACTATATAAAGGCAATTTGTTTAAATGATTTGCAGGAGCATACTTATCTTAAGAAAGATATTATAAATGCATTCCAGCAAATGGAATCGCTTGCAAAAAATGGTGTTGATATTAAATACGGTTTTTGGACGAATAGAAAATCCATTAAAGATCTTTTAAATGCCGGTCGCAAAATTAAAAAATTAATTAAAGACGAAAATCCTGATTTGGTTCACGTGTTCTGGGGAGCATCGAGCTCCCTCATTGCGGTAATGTATTCAAACAAACCTGTGGTAATTTCTTTTAGCGGGAGTGATTTACTCGGTTCGGTAAATTCTTCGGGCAAATATAATCTAAGCGGAAATATTTCAAGAATTATGTCTTTAATATCCGCTGTGTTTGCTAAAGAAATCATTACTAAAAGCGAGCATATGAAGACAAAATTATGGAAAAATACGCAGAAAAAGGTGACTGTAATCCCGAACGGAGTCGAGCTTTCACAATTTTACGTAATTGATAAAAACGAGGCCCGTGAGTTTTTGGGACTGGATAAGAATAAGAAAATAATAATATTTTTTAACGGCTCGGGAGCTTACGTGAAAAATCAGCCGCTTGCTGAAGAAACCTTTAAGTTAATTAAAAATAAAATTCCCGAATCCGAGCTAATGATTTTAAAAGACATTCCGCATAACAAACTCGTATATTATTACAACGCCGCTGATTTAATGCTTCTTACATCTTTTCATGAAGGTTCAAATAACTCTGTGAAAGAAGCAATGGCGTGCAATCTTCCGATTGTTTCGGTAAATTGCGGTGACACAAAAGAAAGACTCGAAGGAGTTGTGAACTCAGCAATCGTTACTGATTATAAACCGGAGTTGCTTGCTAAGGAATCAATAAATATCTTATTAAAAAACGAACGAAGTGATTCAAGAAAAAAAATTAATGAAGTCTCAATGCAGACTATCGCTGAAAAAATTACAAACTTATACAAGACTGTCCTAAGGTAAATGAAGAATAACCAAAATTATAAAATGTGTTCTTTGAGCGTGATGGATAACTCAGGCGACCCTGATATTTCATTTGATGAAAACGGAATATGCAATTATTATTACGAATATTTTGAAAAATCAAAATTAAGAACGATACCCGACGATGAAAAAGACGAACGTTTAGCCGAAATAATAAAAAATATAAAAGACGCAGGAAAAAATAACCAGTATGATTGCATTATTGGTATAAGCGGAGGAGTTGACAGCTCCTATACTGCTTATCTTGTCAAGAAATTAGGTCTCAGACCTATGGCTGTCCATTTTGATAACGGCTGGGACTCGGAGCTTGCAGTCAGCAACATTAAAAAAATTCTGAATAAGCTCGGAATCGATTTATATACGTATGTAATAGACTGGGAAGAGTTTAAGGACATACAGCTTTCTTTCTTAAAGGCATCGACACCGGATGGCGAAATACCCACCGACCATGCCATTTTAGCGGTGCTTTACAAGATTGCAAATGAGAATAAAATAAAATATATTGTCAGCGGTAATAACTTCCGTACCGAGGGCATAATGCCGCCAAGCTGGGCTTACGGTCATATTGATTGGAAATATATAAAAGGTGTGCATAAAAAATTTGGCAAGGTTAAATTCAAATCCTTTCCGTATATTACACTGCCAAAATATTTATATTATACTTTCGTTAAAGGAATAAAGATGGTTTCAATTTTGAACTATATAAATTATGACAAAGTAAAAGCACAGAAAATTCTGGAAGATGAACTTGGATGGCAATATTACGGAGGTAAGCATTACGAATCAATTTATACAAGGTTTTATCAGTCATATATATTGCCTAATAAATTCAATATTGATAAACGAAAAATTCATTTATCAACATTGATTTTTGCCGGCTTATTATCAAAAGAGGAAGCTCTGGAAGAAATGAGCAAACCTGCGTATCCTGAAGAAAAACTGAAGTTCGAAAAAGAATATGTGATAAACAAATTCGGAATTTCAGAAAAGGAGTTTGATGAAATTATGTCAGCTCCCGTTAAAAGCTTCAGGGATTATCCTAATTCAAACGGCATCCATCAAAAATATAAGAATGTACTAAACTTTCTAAGAAAAAAGAAAATCTTATATAACTAAAATCGTGGATAACAAAGTCCGTGATATCATCGAATGGGATATTGCTGCCTGGAAGGTTTGTCTTAAGTATTGGGACTGTGTGTTGGATAAGTATAAAACTAAATCCGACTTACGAGGGCTCGAAATAGGGGCAAGAAGCGGCGGTTTAACTCTTTATTTATCAACCAAGCTCGACATAGAAGTTTACTGTTCTGACTTAGTTAATCCAAAACCCACAGCAAGCGAGCTTCATTCAAAATATAATCTCAAGAATATTCATTATTTAAGTGCAGATGCAAAGCGGCTTCCTTTTGAAGACAATTATTTTGATATTGTAGCATTTAAGTCTGTACTTGGTGCAGTTGGTAGAGATGACAATTTTAGCGACCAAAAAGAAGCTATGAAAGAAATCAAAAGAGTGCTCAAAAAAGACGGAATATTGTTATTTGCTGAAAATGCAACAGCATCTTCTGTGCATAAAGTTTTGCGAAAAATGTTTATTTCGTGGTCAGAATACTGGCGTTATATTTCTTTTGAGGAAATGCAGGAACTGTTAAAAATTTTTAACAGTTATGATTTAAAGTCAAGCGGATTTTTAAACGTTTTTTTAAGGTCAGAATCGATGAAAAATGTTTTTTCACCTGTAGATAATTTAGTTTGTAAAATTATTCCGTCAGATATGAAATATATTTTATATGGTTCTGCTGTTAAATAATTTTTAATTATTACACATTTCATTGATATACGTTTCCTTTATTAATATCTTATCTAATCTCTAACTTTTTAAAACTTACCGTAAATTATTGAATATTATTTTTTTTGGAAGAGATAATTCGTTTAACAGGGCAATTATCAAGTTTCTGAATTTAGATCACAAAGTCATAGCAGTATTCTGGGTTGAAAATGACAGATACACTTTTAAGCATAAGGTTAAAAAATTTAACAAACGCCGAAAAAAATACGGCTTGCTAAAGGCTTCGGATGAAGTTTTGTTTCATGCATTCGACAGGTTATTTCTTAGAAAGAAAGAAGGCAACAAACTTAAGGAATATCCTGAATATTTTTTCCAAAAACATAAACTTGATTGTCCTGAATACAGAATAGAAAAGATTCACAATAAAGAATGGCTTGATAAAATCCGTGAGCTTAAGCCCGATTTGATTTTCAATGTATGCTCAAACACGATTTTTAAACCCAATCTGTATAACATACCAAAATACGGCACTCTTGTTTTGCATGAGGGCGTAACACCGGAATATAAAGGACTCCACAGCAACTTATGGGCGTTAATGAATAAGGATTTTGATAAAGTCGGATATACTTTGTTGAAAGTTAATGACGAAATAGACGGAGGAGAATTGGTTTCTCAGGCAGTATATAAACTAAAAAATGATGAAAGTTACAGGATGTGGGGATATATTTCGCATAAAAGCATAATTGAAAATCTTCATATTATGAGAGAAGACCTTAAAAAATATGAACAAACTAATGAAGTAAAGAAAAATGACCCTGCCAGGAAACGCAATTATTATACTTGGATTGGGTTAAGTAATTTCCTGAAATTATATCGTAAAAATTATAAAAATAATTGATATTTAATTTTTAAGCTACTCGCTTGATTATAAGCATAATCATACCTACCTATAACGAAATCAATTACATAGACGAGTTAATAAATTCCCTTCTTAAAAATAATATTAAGGATTGTGAAATACTTTTTGCGGACGGAGGTTCAACTGACGGCACACAGGAAGTCATAAAAAAATATTCCGCTAAGTATCCGTTTATTAAATTAGTTGAAAACGAAAAACAATATGTGAACTTTGGTTTCAATAAAGCTTTTAAACAGTCAGTTGGCAAATATGTAACTTTAATGGGTGCTCATGCAAAATATCCTCCCGATTTTTTTGTTAATGCAATAAAATATCTCGATGCTGATGAATGTGATGCGGTAGGAGGACCTTTGGTGCAGTCAGGAACCACTTCCAAAGGAAAAGCAATTGCATATTGCTTATCATCTAAGTTTGGTGTTGGCAACACGGAATTCCGCGTTTACAAAGATAAAAGATATGTTGACAGTGTTGCTTTTGCTGTTTATAAACGTGAAGTGTTTGAGAAGGCCGGTCTGCTTGATGAAGATTTAATTAAAAATCATGATGATGAATTCCATTATCGTCTGAATAAATTCGGATTCAGAATTCTTATGGTTCCCGAAATGCAATGTGAGTATTTTGTGAGAAACAGCTTTGCTGGTTTATTCAAACAATATTATAATTACGGTTTATATAAACCTCTTGTATTTGCAAAGCTTAAAACCGGGATAAGAATGAGGCATTTAATTCCGCCGTTGTTTTCCCTATATATTTTGTTTTTACCTCTGGCAATTATCTTTCCGTTTTATCTTATACCGCTTACGATTTATCTGGTTGGAAATTTTTACTTTTCGTTTATAAACTCAAATTCATTTAAAATAAAACTCTTTTCATTCCTGGCTTTTCCGATTATACACTTCAGTTACGGATTAGGATTCTTATTCGGCTTAGGAAAATTATTTTAAATTCATCAGATTACAAATCTTCCATCTTCAAGTATGCGGTGTTTGTTCCCTGCTTTATCATAACCCGCAACGTTTATATCTTTTGTTCCAATCATAAAATCTGTATGCACTAGCGAAAAATTACAACCATGTTTTTTCATTTCTTCAGGCGATGTTAAATCATTTCCATTTTCAATACAGGCGCTAAATCCCCTGCCGAGCGCAATATGACACGCAGCGTTTTCATCATAAAGAATGCTGTTAAATATTAATCCGCTTTCAAAAATTTTCGAACGGCTGTCAACAAGTGCAACTTCGCCAAGATACCTTGCGCCTTCATCAATATTAAAATAAGTATCAAGAATTTCCTTGTTGTTGTCACATCCGTAATCAACAAGCTTCCCCTCTTTAAACTCAAACCAAATTCCATTGATTTGCGTCTCAAGAACCTTCACGGGACGGGTAACTTTTGCTCTACCGTTTGTTCTTCTGAAATCAGGAGTAGTAAAAACTTCTTCAGTCGGCAAGTTCGGAATGAACGTTCTGCCATTAAGGGCATTTACCAAACCGCCCTTCCAGATGCATCCCGAATTAAGCCCGATTTCAAGATTTGTTCCATCTGCACTGAAAACCAATTTATCCAAATTCATGCTCGCAAGCTTGATTGCTCTTATATTCAGCTGCTCTGCGTGTTCTTTCCATTCCTTCACAGGGTCATGCGCATCGAGACGAAGTATCTTAATAAGATTTTCAGATAATTTTTCTTTTGCTTTATTTTCATCATCAATTCCTGTTACACGTTTTGCCCAGTTTACTCCCGGAGGAGCAGCTATAGACCATTGCATATGAAAAGAAGTTATTGCCTGCGCCTGTCTCATATAAGCTTTTTGTTCATTCTTCGTTATGATTTCCATTTTATGTGTGTCAATCCCTTTCATCACATCTATTTCATCAACATTGTCAATTTTCAGAAACGCCCAATCATTTGCAAGAAGCTCATTGCTTCTGGTGACGCTGTAATTTGGAATGAATTCCAAAAATGATTCTTTCTTGTTTCTGGCAATGCGCGATTTTTTTATTTTATCAGAGCTGAACCATACATCAACATATTTTGCTCCATTTTCATAAGCAGTATCGGCAACCATCACTGCAAAATCATGGTTAAGAACTCCTGCAATTATGAGCAGGCACTGCCCTTCATAAATATCGAGAGCGCTTTTTACAATTACTTCCGAATACTTTTTTAATAAATCGGGTGACATTTAATTGGCTTTTAGTATATAAGGAAAGCTAAATTTCGCTTATTTTTATTAATTATGATAGTAAGTAATTTGAGATATTTCTATACTTTTGATAATAAAAATATAATTCTATGAAATCATTTCTGCCAATTATTTTAATAACCGGTGGAATAATTCTTTTTCTGATTATGATGATGGTATTCCGAAAAGGAAATGTTAAAAAAGATAATAATAACGGTAATAAAACTTAAAACCGTTAGTTATTATCCATCAAATTGGTTTTTAGAAATGATAAAACTTTAAGTTTGGAATTTATGGTTGCTTCTTGATTATGATTAGGATTACTTGGATTTGCAAAACCATGAGAAGCATCATAAGTCAGCACAACTAAAGACTTTCCGGCAGTTTCCATATTTTTTTGAAATGCCGTAACAGTTGAATCCGTTATTGATTTATCCTGCGATGCCCAAACCATAAGAACGGGGCACTCAAGTTTACTTAAACGCTCGATACTTCCTTCGGGCTGTCCGTAATAAAACACACACGCATCACATTTGCTTCCGAGCTCAATTGCTGCCTGAAGAGACCACGTTCCTCCAAAACACCATCCTAAAGTTGCAATCTGAGCATCTGAACCGGCGTAAGTAGATGCTCCTGAAATCATTTTATAAATCCTGTTCTTATCAACAGACTGAACATACTTAGATGCTTCTTCCCTTGTTGTTGCAACTTTACCGTCATATAAATCAAGAGCGAGAACATTAACAGCGCCTAAATCATTATTTATTTCATCGGATTCTTTTTTTATGTAATCATTAAGTCCCCACCATTCCTGAAAAACAAAAATCCACTTATTTGAAGGAACTGCCGACTTAACTAAATATCCGCTTGCAGTTGTGCCGTCATCTAGAGAGTAAGTAATAGTTTCACCTTTAAAATCTTTATAGTCTGATGGCAGCGGATTAGGATGTATGTTTCTGAATCCTGCATCATTCCCGAATGAAGCAAATTTATCAACAGCTTCAAACTTGCAATCCTCGTTTTCAGCTGTTTCACAACAAGGAGCTTTCGTGGTTGTTTGAGCAAATAAATCTGCAGTCAAGAATAAAACTGAAAACACAAAAAAAATCCGGAATATTGATTTCATTGATTTCATAGCGTTCGTTTCTGTTTGGTAAGTTACAAATATAAACGATTGTAAAACTAAAATAATTCCTTTAAATCACACTCTAAAATTGAAATCTACAAAGGGTTCATCATTTTCTATTCTTTCTTTGCGGTTTTTTATGCGCTCAGCCCCTCTGCCCAGAATGTAATCATCCCCCATTGTTCGGTAAATCAAAATGTGAAGCAGTATGTCACGCAATCTTAAAAAATGCGGAATCTCACTAAACCATTTTTTGTCAAGCGAAAAATGTTTTGAGTAACCTTCCATGTAATCATTGAAATACTTCGGGATTTTTTTATTTCGTTCTTCAGGAGAAAGAATATGATAAACCGAATAATACATTGACATTGCTATGTCAAAAATAAACCAGCAGTAATTTATATCATCGAAATCAAATAACGTAATGTTATTGTTTTCATCAACAGCAAAATTTCCACCGTGAACATCGGAATGAATAAGCCCAAAGCTCTTTGAATCTTTCGGAAGCTTTGCAACATAATCCATTATTTCATTCCACTTCTTTGCAATAACAATGTCTTCCTTACGAATATATTTATCAACGTATCTGTGTTCCGGTTCCCAATCCGGTCGTTGATATCCCGGCGGCTCTTTATAGTTCAATGCAAGCTTATGCATTTTGGCTGTAGCTTCGCCTACTTGTTTATAAGGATGATTTTCTTCTGTCGGGGCATTACCTTTTGCGCGATTGAAAAGAACCGCAGAAAAATATCCTCCCTCAACATTAAAAGTTTCAACCCATTCATTGTTTGCTGATTTATTTGGAACTGCAGCAGGCACATCGTTTTCATATAAGTAATTTATCCAGTTTACTTCTGCCTGAACCAGATTACGCGGACGTCTATCCGAATGAGTTATTCTCAGTACATAATCTTTACCGTTTTTAGAACAAAAATAAACAAGATTTTCAAATGCAAATTTAACAGGTTCGGCGGATTTAAGACCGTATCTTTTTAAAAAATCATCTAAAATAGCATCTGAAAATAAACTTTTTACTTTTTTATCCAATATTTTTAATGTTTAACTAAAATTAGGCATTAAATAGAAGTATATAAATGAAATATTCTTATTTGATCCGGCAAATAAAATTATTAAACATTTTTCTCTGACCTGCGTAAAAAATAAAATATTTCCCCTATCTGAAACCAAATCTAAGCAAAATGAAAAGATTTTTTATAATTTGTATTTCCCTTACTTTATTTATTTGTAACTATGCTTTTTCACAGAGCAAGGGTTCTATAACGGGAACAGTCATCGAAGAAATTTCTGCAAAACCGCTTGAAGGAGTCTCGGTTAAGCTTATGGATGCAGCAGGAACAACTATAAACGGTGATGTTACAAAAACCGACGGCAGCTTTTCAATTACAGACATTGATTTCGGAAAATATAATCTTGAAATTTCTTTTATAGGATATAAAACAATCACAAGAAATGATGTTGAAGTCGCAAACAGTGATGTTTTAAATTTAGGTCAGATAAAACTGTTAAGCGACAGCATAAAAACCGATGAAATCCTTGTTGAGACAGACAAACCGAACGTTCAGTTTGAAGATGATAAGCTTGTTTATAATGTCGGAAGCAATACGGTTGCAAAAGGTGAAACCGTTCTTGATGTTCTTAAAAAAACTCCCATGGTGAGTGTAGATGAACAGGATAACGTGAGTATAAGAGGAAACACGGGTGTGAAAATTTTAATTGATGGAAAAGAATCACGTTCGTTCAGCAATCTGAATCAGATGCCTGCTGAACTTGTTGAAAAAATTGAGGTAATAACAAATCCTTCTGCAAAATATCAGGCAGAAGGAGTTGCGGGAATTATCAATATAGTCTTAAAAGATATGGATGTATTCGGAACAAACGGTTACTTGAATCTTAGCGGAGGTTATAAAGATATATATAATGCAGGTACAACCCTTGGATTAAAGAAAAATAAATTTTCAGCTGAACTGAATTTATATACAGGACAGTGGTATAGCGATGGAACAGGTTTCAGCAGACGTGATAATCTGAACAACCAATCATTAAAATATGTGACTAATGATTATAACAGCTCTAACCGTTCGAGATGGTATTATGGCGCTCCCTCAATGAACTATACATTCGATAAAAAGACCTTCGTTGAATTTTTTGGTGATTTTGTCATCTCAAACTGGACTTATAAATATAATTCGAATATAAATAATACTACTTCGCAAAATGTTTCCGTTTCGCAAATTGACCAGAGGAACAATATGGACGGCAAATGGAAAAGTTACAACGCAGGGATATTTTTTAATAAAAAATTTAATGAAGACGGCGACCATGAACTAAGCATTCAAACATCATACAATAAGCCGGGCAATGACCAAAATAATTTCATAACAAGAAGCTCTATGGATGGGAATGGAAATCCTACATCACCAAATCCTTATGTTTACAAGGAAAACAGAAACTTTAACTATAATAACTTTTATGCATCTGCCGATTACATTTTGCCAATTGACAAAACAAATAAATTTGAAGCAGGATATAAAGGTTCGATTGAGAATGAAGACAATGACTTCACAAATGATTCATTAAATCATGCTACCGGACAGTATGATAGAAATACTTTGATTTCCAATAGATTTAAATATGATAAAAACATTCAGGCATTATATACTGTGTTCAATACATCTCTGGCGGGGATAGGAATTAAAGCGGGGTTAAGAATGGAACATGCAGATATAAATGGTGATGTAATTAATACCGGACAAAAATTTAATAATAAATATACAGACTTATTTCCGAGCGCAACCATAAGTTATAAATTCGGAATGACCGAAGAAATTAAAGCGAGCTACAGCAGAAGAATAAACAGACCATTCAGCTGGTTTCTTAATCCGTTCCTGAGTCAGAATACACCACAGGCGTTGTATTCAGGAAACCCGGACCTTGACCCTGAATACACAAACAGCTTCGAACTTGCTTTCATGAAATTTTTCGGAACGTTCTCCGTTACTCCGACCGCATTCTTCAGGAGAAAAACCGATGTGATTTCTTTTTACAGTGAGCTTATCGACAGCAACACAACCTTTTCAACATATAGAAACATAGGAACTTCGGATAATTACGGGATGGATTTGATTATCGGCGGCAGACCATTGAACTGGTTAAATTTAAACGGGACTCTTAGCTATTACATATCCAAGTTTGATGAAAATTCCTTGCCTTCAGGAGCAGAAAGAGAAGGAAGCTTGTGGCAGGCAAATTTAAATTCATTTGTTACATTGCCTGAAAATTTTTCTTTGCAGATTTTTTATAACTATCAGGGTGATAACGTTACGGTTCAGGGAAAGACAAAGGGCTTTCATAATTTAAGTGCAGGTGTTAGCAAAAGTTTTCTCGATAATACTTTGACTTTTAACTTGATGGTAAGAGATATTTTAAAACAAAGCAGTTTTTATGCAGAAACCTATGCGTCGGGATATACGTCCGTGAATGAAACTAAAAACAATCAAAGAACAATTAATTTTTCCATTTCATATAGATTCGGAAAAATGGAACAGGAGCAAAAACCCCAAAGAAAAAACGAGGGAAGCAACCAGCAAGCGCCTCCACCAACTAATTAAACTTTACCTGACTGAAAACTGTTATGAAGATTATAAATGGTGTAACAAAAAAGGGTTAGAAATTGCATTCTAACCCTTTAATTTTTCAGTAACTTATTCGAGCGGAACCGACGGGACTCGAACCCGCGACCTCTTGAGTGACAGTCACATTTATAACATCAAAATATTGAAAATAAAGCAGAATCAAAGTTTTTGCTTTCCATTTTTTACCTAAAATCAACCACTTTTTTCAAAAATCGCTGACAAGTTTTTTAAAAGATTTTTAAAAATCTTCAAAAAATATGTTGATGGATTAAACTCCGATTTTTTTTATAACTATACTTTTTTATTTAGCGATTAAAATAAAACTTATCCAGCGTTATAGATACTTGAAAAAAAAATTCTGCTTTAAATATGCGGTGAATTATAGATTAAATTTGCGTATAATATTTCATTATCAAATGAGATTTTTTAAATACATATATTGTAATATTAAACATTCTCCTTTTATTAAGGATAATTCTTCTATTGCTAACCTTATTTTATTATTAGGAATAGTTTTATTTTTTGCTGTTCTTGAAGATTTTTCTACAGAAATTTCTCTCGATAAAAATGAAATTACAAATGTAATTCAAATTCTTGATAGCTCTGAAGAAGATTTATTTTTTGAAGACATAATAGTAATAATTAATCAAAAAAATTTTGTAACATTCTTAAGTATTCAAGATGTAATAATTGAACCGGTAGAATTATTCCACATTTTTTCCAACCGCTCTCCACCTGAAGTCTGTTAAATCTTACTTTATAAGTAATTAAAAATTATTCGTAATATCATACCTGTATCTGTTTATTGTTTACAACAGAAAAGTATTATGCACAGGCATTTGTTTTTATGAATTAAAAAATTTAGAAAATTTAACAGAATATGAAAAAATTAATTTCATTTTTGATGCTGTCATTTTTTATAACAGTAAATTTAAATGCTCAGAGCGTTCTTACGGGCGTTGTCAGAGATTTGCAGAACAATCAGCCGATACCTTCAGCCATAATTAAAATTGTCGGGGGAACTGAAACCGGGACAACAAACGATGATGGTATGTTTAGGATAAACTACTCATCAAATTTCTCAAAAATTCTGGTAAGCGCAATAGGTTATCAGGGAAGAGAAATATCAGTTGCTGATAAAACGAAAGAATTATTAGTATTGCTTGAATCAACAAATCTTTCTACTTCGGAAATTCAGGTTGAGGGATATTTAAATAATAGAAAAAATATTGAAACTCCGGGAAGCATAGGATTGCTTTCAAAACAGGACCTTAACAGAACAAACGGTATTAATATACAAAATGCAGTTAATCTTATTCCCGGTGTTGATATGCAATTCAGAACTATCGGAGCAGGTTCGAGAATGATAATCCGCGGCTATGGTAACCAAACAAATTTCAACGGCATAGGTTATAAAGCTTATTATAATGATGTTCCTTTAACCGATGCTGATGGTTCAACAGTTCTCGATGACGTTGATTTTACAAATTTAACAAACGTTGAAGTTTACAAAGGACCTTCATCAAGTATTTATGGAACGGGTATAGCAGGCGTTCTTAATATGCGTTCGGATAAAGCTCCGCTCGGAACAAATATAATCCAAAGAGGTCTTGCAGGTTCATACGGATTGTGGAGAACAAACACGGGAATAGGAACCGGAACAGATAAATATAATATTTTCGGAAACTATGGACATCAGAATTATTCAGGTTTCAGAACTCACAGTGCTTCAAATGAAGATTTTGCATTAATGAACGGTAATGTTTATATCGATAATAGAAATACTCTTTCGTTTTTTGGAAATTATTCATATACATTTAATGAATTAGCCGGTGAGTTGGACAGTGCAAGTTTTTATAATAATGCATCCCTTGCAGATTCTAACTATATAAAGAATGACGCTCACATAAGAAATGAAAGTTCACGCCTAACCGTTTCTTATGAACACATTTTCTCACCACTTTTCGTTAATAAAACCAGCTTCTTTACGGGTTTCTTTTTCAATGACCAGCCTTCAGCAGCCGGTTTAACAAGAGCAAACCGCTCAAAATACGGTGCAAGAACTACGTTCAGTTTTACCCCAATGCTTGGAAAAATGCGTTCCAATTTCGTATTCGGCGGTGAGTTTTTTAAGAACGTAAATTTTGCCCAGTCGTATGCTTTAACTAATAATGTGCTTGGTGCTTTAAGGGGTGACCAGGAAATTAAGCCGATGACATATAATGTATTCGGACAAGCAGATGTAAATATTACACCAACAACTTTATTTACCGTTGGCTCAAGCATTAACTTTATTGAATACACAGTGAATGATATGATTGCACAATCATCAACTCACGTAAATATGTCGGGATACAAAAGATTTGACCCGATAATTACTCCGAGAGTTGCAATAAATCAGACAATTAATGATATGGTTTCATTTTATGGAAGCTTAAGTACTGGTTACTCACCCCCTTCTACAAGCCAGGTTTTAATTACACAACTTGGGAAAGTTAATTATAACTTAGAACCTGAGAAAGCATTAAGTATCGAGTTCGGTTCAAAAGGAAGTTTGCTTAATAGAAATTTGAATTATCAGCTTGCTGCATTCCAGATGAATGTCACAAATAAACTTGTGACACAAAACTTTGCTGCTGCAAACGGTGTTCCTGCATATTCAATTACAACAAATGCAGGTGAAGTCCGTTACAGAGGATTTGAAGTAGCTCTTTCATATGCCTATGTGCCAACGACGCTTCAGTTCATCACTCTTGTCAGACCGTTCGCTACATATACATATAGTGATTTCACAAACGTGGATTTCAAAAGCAATAATAATAACGATTCAGCAACAAAGAATTACAATGGATTAAAAGTTCCGGGCGTTGCACCAAATGTATTCAATGCCGGGCTTGACGTTGAAACACAACCGGGTATATATACAAATCTTACTTTTATGTTCAGAGATAAAACTCCTCTTACATTTGATAATGTTAATAACGCGAAAGCATTCAGCTTGTTTAATGCAAAGCTCGGTTTGAGAAGATCTATTGCACAAAACATTTATATAGACGTTTATGCAGGAGCGGATAACATTTTTGGTGAAACATATTACCAGCAATTATTTCTGAATGTAAACGATAAGAGATTCTATATAAGCGGACCGAATAAAGCCACATTTTATGGCGGCTTATCGTTCCAATATACAATAAATTAATTCTTGCCTCCTACTTTGTGTCGGGAGGTTTCTTCCGGCACAAAGTTTTTAATTAAAGAAAATGAAAAAGTATTTTATTGTAATATTTGTTTTAGTTATTTCGATTTATTCATGTGGAAGATTTTCCAACAAAGAAACTGCAGATGATAAAAAAGATTCAGTGAGAATTGTTTGTGTCTCAAAACAGCTTACCGAAATGCTTTTTGCGCTTGATGCTGCAGATAAAGTTGTCGGGGTGGATATTTCATCTACCTATCCCGAAGATGCTAAAAAATTGCCGACCGTTGGCTATCACAGAGCGCTTGGGATAGACGGCATTGTTTCATTGAATCCGACCGTAGTTTTTGACAATGGCGGCATTGGTCCTGATGCAATAAAAGAACAGCTTAAGCAAATCGGGATTCCTTTAAAAGAATATTCACCTACTCCAAAAATAGATGATGCAAAAAATTTGTTGTTGGAATTGGGAAGAGAATACGGAAAAGAAGATAAAGCAAAGGAATTAAATGCAAAGCTCGATGCAGATTTGAAAAAAGCTGAAGAAAAAAGAAATCAGCTTAAGGAAAAACCAAGGGTAATGATAATCCACTTCGGACAGGCAAATAATAATTATTTCGTTATGGGAAACAGAGGAAACGCAAACGAAATGATTAACCTTGCAGGAGGAATAAATGCAGCCGATACTGTTTCATTCAGATTATTAAGTCCTGAATCTGTAGTAAGAAGCCAGCCGGATGTAATACTTGCAACGGATTTTGGTTTTGACAGAGCAGGCGGTTTGGAAAATTTTAAAAAACTTCCCGGCATTGAATTAACGCCTGCTGCAAAGAACGGACGCATATATAGAATAGAAGAACACGATTTGGTCTATTTTGGTCCGCGAACCGGCGAGAATGTTTTGAAAATGATGGAGCTTATTCACCAACCTGTAAATAATGAAACTAAGTAAGTTCAGCAACATAACAATATATACATTCTTTATTGTCCTGATGATTTTCCTGATGATTTTATCTGCGAAAGTAGGTGCAGTAAAACTCACTTTTGACCAGATATTTCAATATGCTTCGTCAGTTATCACGGGCAATTACGGTAAAAGCGATAATACAGTTTACGAAAATTTATTTTTATATATTCGCCTTCCCAGAATTTTTATGTGTCTGATTGTCGGTGCAGTTCTTTCCATGTCAGGTTCAATAATGCAGTCAATTTTCAGAAATCCAATTGTTGAGCCGGGAATTGTCGGAACTTCTGCTGGCGCTTCTCTCGGAGCGGCATTTATTTTTGTATTCGGGCAAATGGTTTTCTTTGCAAGAGTAGATTTTCTCGGAAGTTTTCTTCTGCCTTTCACTGCATTCGTTTTCGGATTAACTGCAACTTTCATTGTTTATAAATTCTCGAACGTTATGGGAAAGGTTAATGTTACTTCAATGATTCTTGCAGGAATGGCTGTTAACGCAATGGCTGCAGGAGGAACGGGATTTCTTTCTTATATGGCTCGCGACCCTCAGGCGAGGTCGATTACGTTTTGGAATCTCGGAACGTTTGCAGCATCGGATTGGAAATCCGTAATGATTGTCGGAATTGTTGCCATACTATGTTTTATCTATAATCTGCGTTACGCAAAAGATTTAAATGCGCTGCAATTAGGCGATGAAGAAGCATCATATCTCGGAATTAATGTTGAAAGATTAAAACTAAAGTTGATCATTGTTAATACACTAATGGTTTCAGTTGCAACTTCGATGGTTGGTGTTATAGCTTTTGTGGGATTGATTGTTCCGCATATACTTAGACTAATAAAAGGTTCGGATAATCGTTATTTAATGATTGGAACGATTTTTCTCGGTGGGGATATAATGCTTGGAGCTGATATCTTATCACGCACACTTGCTGCCCCTGCTGAAATTCCAATAGGCATAATTACAGCTTTCGTAGGTGCTCCGTTATTTTTGTTTTTGTTAAGCAGAATGAAAAAGCAAAACAGAAAAGGCGGCGTCTATGCTTAAAACTGATAAATTATCATATCGTATAAATGATTTTTATCTCGTAAAAGATGTAACATCAGATTTTAATCCGAGAGAGTTTGTTGTTATAATGGGACAGAACGGAGCCGGTAAATCAACCTTGCTGCGTTTGCTTGCTAGAAGTTTGAGTCCCTCAGAAGGAAATGTTTTTCTTAACGATAAAGACATAAAAGATTTCAGCGAATTGGAACTTGCCAAAATAAGAGCGGTTCTTTCCCAACATTATGATGTTTCGTTTCCGTTGACTGTTGAGGAAATAATTATGATGGGAAGATACCCTTATTTTAAAACATCACCGGCAGTAAAAGATTGGGAAATAATTTCCGCGGCAATAAAGTTATTGCAGATTCAGAATTTTAAGGAAAGAAATTACAATACTCTTTCGGGAGGCGAGTCTCAGAAAGTTCAATTTGCAAGAGTTTTGTCTCAGATATGGGAAGACTCAAATTTTCCAAGCAGAATTTTATTACTTGATGAACCTGTCTCAAATTTGGATTTACATTTTCAACATGAAATTTTGCGTATAGCAAAATCGTACATACATCACAATATGATTGTGATTGCAGTTCTGCATGACATTAATCTTGCTCTCAATTACGCTGACAGGATTTTATTTATGAAAGCCGGTGAATTGAGATACAATTATGACATTAAAGATGAGCTAAACAAAGAAATGATTGAAGATGTATTTAATGTGAAAGTTAAAATTATTGAAAACCCGGTGAATAATAAACCGTTAGTGATTATTAATGAATAAATAATATTATCAAATAGTTTTAAAAATATATACCTAACCTGAATGTATAAACTTATTTTTACTCTGTTCTTATTTTTTGTACTATGTTTGTATTCTTCTATTGCATATTCTCAGAATTATGAAGATGAGAATGAAGAAGAAAGAGAAAAAAATGAACAGCAATCCGAAGACACCTTAAAAGGTGAATTACAAGAAATAGTAATTACAGGAACACGAACATTTAAAAGAATTATCGACATACCGTATTCAGTATTTCGTGTTGGCAAAGAAGAAATTAGATACGGGAGAAATGTTACGGCAAAGGATTTGCTTGCTGATGTTCCGGGATTATTTCTTCAGACGCGATACGGAAATGATGTTCGTATTTCTATTAGGGGTTTCGGAACACGGTCAAATTCCGGAATCAGAGGCATAAGGGTTTTGCTTGACGGCATTCCCGAATCTGATCCTGATGGTGAAACTTCTATAGACGGAATTGATTATACTTCTCTCGGCGGAATCGAAGTAGTTAAAGGCAACCTTTCCTCTTTATATACCAATGCTCCAGGTGGTGTCATAAATTTTCTTTCCGATATAAATTTTACAAATAGTTTTGTCCGCTCTACAAGTGAAATAGGACAATTTGGTCTATTTCAAAACGGACTTAAGCTCGGCTTAAAAGATAAAAATTATAATTATTATTTATCATATACCTATAGAAATTATCAAGGGTATAGACAGCACAGTAGTGAGTATAGACATTTATTAAATACAATTCTTCAGACATTCCCGAATGCAACTTCATCACTTACTGTTTTTGGAAATTACACCGATGGACTCCAAAAACTTCCCGGCTCACTTACAAAAGAAGAATATGATGAAGATCCTCAACAGGCTTATTTTCAGGCGGTCTCAAGCGATTTCAAACGCATAACTCAAAAGGGAAGAATTGCAGTCAGATATAATAAATCTTTTGAAAGATTTAACGATATGGAGTTAACAGTCTATGGAGCGATGAGAAATCTTGATTTCACGACTAATACATTATATAGTGTAAGAAAGAAAAATATTTTTGGCTCAACCGGCAGATATGTAAATAAAATGCCTGTCTTCGGGCGCGATAATGAATTTTCTGCGGGAGTAGATTATTTTTTTGTGTCAGGTCCTTTAACTGCGTTTAATAATGTAAACGGACAGCCGGGAGATGAACTTCGCTCTGAAAATCAGGAGTCACAGTATAATCTCGGATTTTATTTTCAGGACCAAATTAATCTTATACAAGGGAAATTATATTTTTTAACTTCCGGAAGATTTGATAAAGTAGATTTTCAAAATGATGATGATTTGTTCAGACAAAGAAATTCTCAGAGAAGCTTTCAAAAATTTACTCCGAAATTTGCATTTAACTATAAGCTGAATCCTAACAACGCTGTTTATACATCATACGGTTTTGGGTTTGATACACCTTCATCATCAGAGCTTGAAAATTATCCCGGCAGCTCGAATAACGGCTTCACAACTTTAAATCCCGACCTTAATCCTCAGTCGTCAAGAAATTTTGAACTTGGCATTAAGGGAGAATTTGTTGATAAAAGCAGAAAAGTTTTGAGAAAAGCTTTTTATGAAGTTACTTTTTTTAATACACAAATTGATGATGAAATTATTCCCTTTGTCTTAAGCGATAAGACATATTTTCGCAATGCCGCAAAAACAAACAGAACAGGTATTGAGTTAGGATTAAAATTCGAACCTTTAAGAAAGTTTGATGTAATTTTAAACTATACTTTCACAAATTTTGTTTATGATGAATATATTGCCAGAACTTACGACTCAATAGGGACTCCTGTTGACGTAAATTATTCCGGTAACCGTGTTCCTTCGGTTCCTCAGCATTTAATAAATTTCATTGCAGAACATGAGTTTGAAATTACAGAGCACGTGGAAGGTTTATTCATTTTTGATTGTGATTATGTAAGTAAAATGTTTGTCGATGACCAGAACAGTGAAAGCACAAACAGTTATTTTTATGCCAATTTTCTTGCAGGAATAAATTATAATATCGGAAATTTAGGACTCATTCTTTCAGGAGGAGTAAATAATATTTTTAACAAGAAATACGTTGGATTTATAAATATAAATGCAAACCCTGAGTTCCCTCTGAATCAAAGACGTTATTATGAACCCGGAGACCCGAGAAATTTTTATCTGAATTTAAATGCAAGTTTCCGTTTATAAATATATCAGACTATGAAAACATTTGCAAAACATATTATAATTTTAATTTTATTTTTTTATTCAGAAGTCTCGCTTTCACAGTATGTGAATTACAGGATTCATCCATCAGGTAACGTTCAGATAGAGCCATCAATTGTAAAACATCCATTGAACTCTTCGATATTTTTTACAAGTGCATACACCTTAAGCGGCGCACTGCGAAGTGAAGGAACATATACTTCAACTGATGGCGGAACAACATGGTTCGGAACAGACACTTGTCAGGGAGCTCCAATAACAAGCGGGCATGGCGGAGACCCGGGTCCTATTATTGATAAGAACGGAGTTTTTATTTTAACGCATCAAGGCGGAATCATTGCAGGTATGTATGGAAATTATTCTATTAATCTCGGAATTAATTGGTCGTCCAACAGCATTATTGCAACTAATGACCAGGATAAAGGGAATCCGGGAACGGATGACGTTCCAAACAGTCCTTTTTATGGAAGAACATATCTTGCATGGACAAAATTTACTTCACCTTTACCGGTTGTAATTTCATATACCACAAATTCGGGAATGAGCTGGGTTCCTTATATTCAGGTTAATAATACGCCTGCAGGACATCAGTCGCTTGCTCCTTATGTCGTTTCAGGACCAGGCGGAATTCTTTATACAACCTGGGCAGCGGTAATAACCAATTCTCCCTTTAATGAAGATTTTATTGGTTTTGGAAAATCAACTAACGGAGGTAATAACTGGAATGTGAACGAATCGGCTTATGATTGCAATGGAATTAAAACTTCAACATTGGCACCATGGGATATTCGTGTTAATGGGTATCCGATTATGGATGTGGACAAAACAGGCGGAAACAGAAACGGATGGATTTACATTGTTACTGCGGAGAGAAATTCACCTCCAGCAGGAGCAGACCCTGATATTATTTTTCACCGTTCATCTGACGGCGGAAACACGTGGTCACCCGGCATAAGAGTAAACCAGGACCCACTTAATAACGGTCGTTCGCAATTTTTTCCTTTTATAACAGTCGATGAAAATGGAGGACTCAACGTTGTATATTATGATAATAGAAATTCTCCTGATTCCGTAGAAGTTTTTATTTCTCATTCAAATAATGGCGGCGACACTTGGACTGACACAAAAATCAGTGACCATAAATTCAAACCGAAAGCAGTAGGCGGCACTGGCGCTGGAAATCAGGGTGATAATATCGGAATGATTTATTCAAACGGATTTTTATTTCCCGTTTGGATGGATAATTCAACGGGCATATATCAGGTTTGGACGGCAAAGGTTGATTTGACTACAATCGATGTGAAAACAATCTCTGATAACATCCACGATAAATTTTCATTATACCAAAATTATCCTAATCCCTTTAATCCATCCACTATCATAAGGTTTGATTTAACTAAAAATTCTTTTGTGAAGCTTGAAGTTTTTGATATAACAGGAAAAAGAATTACTGAATTAGTAAATGGGGATTTGCAAGCTGACAGTTATGAAAAAGAATTTGATGCTTCAATGTTAGGAAGCGGTATTTATTTTTATAAAATTAAAGTTGAAAATTTTGTTGAGACAAAACGAATGGTTTTAATTAAGTAATGTAGTTCCCTGACAATCGTCATACTCTAATACTATTATTAATTTTCAATATCATGCATTTCAACAATTAAGTATATACTAATATAAAAAGTGATAGTTTGAGAGATGAACATAATAAATTTAGAATTAAAGTTTATTAAAATCCGCTGCATATTAATAAGTTTAAACAAAAAAGGGTTAGAAATTGCATTCTAACCCTTTAATTTTTCAGTAACTTATTCGAGCGGAACCGACGGGACTCGAACCCGCGACCTCTTGAGTGACAGTCAAGCGTTCTAACCAAACTGAACTACGGCTCCGGATTTAAATAAGGTTCAAAATAACGTTTTATCAGAACATTAACAATTCACTTACTAATCAAAAATTGCAATAGAATCTTTAGTGTTTAAAACTGTCTTGACAAATATATCCGTTACGGATATATTGTATAAGCATGGCAAATAATACTTCTAAAAATCCTTTAACTCCTGCAGTGCTTCACATTCTGCTCGCACTCTCCATGGAAGAGCGTCACGGATATGGAATAATGAAGCAAGTAGAAATGGATTCGCAAGGAAAAGTGAAGATGGGACCGGGAACGCTCTACGGTTCAATCGGCCGTATGATAGAAGCGGGATTAATCAGAGAAAGCGACAGAAAGATTGACCCCGAAATGGATGATGAACGGCGTGTTTATTATAAAATCACCGGAGCCGGTCAGGAAGCACTTAGTGCGGAATTAGAGCGTTACCGTGAAGTAGTAACAGTTGCTGAACAAAAACGGCTCTTGCCGAATACATTAGCTTATGATGCATGAACACATAATACAGAAATACCGCTATTGGTATTCAAAACTTCTTCAGCTTTATTCGAAGTCATATTATGAAAGATTCGGAGAAGGAATGAAGCAAACTTTTAGCGACATTCTACGCGCGCAGGCAAAAGATGGAAAAGATTTATTTAGTTGTGCCCTCTGGATGTTTATTGAAACATCGGGCGGAATTATTAAGAATAATTTAAAATTTATGTTTATGAACAATAAAAGAATTTTAATCGTTATAGTCATAACAGTATTAATTTTAATGATACCATTTGTGGCAATGCAGTTTACAAATGAGGTGGATTGGAGTCCCGGTGATTTTTTAATAATGGGTGTACTTATATTAGGCTTAGGACTTGCATTTGAGTTTTCAACTAGAAAAGGCAGTCTCCTTAATAAGTTTGCCATTGCTATTGCGGTAGGAACAGCTTTCCTTCTTACCTGGTCAAATCTAGCTGTGGGATTCATCGGAGATGCAAATCCTGCCAACCTTTTATTTTTTGTGCTTGTCATTTTTTTAGGTTTGGGAACTATAATATCCGGGTTAGACCCGCGAAAAATGTCGCGTCTATTGTTCACAGTAGCAATAATTCAAATTGTAATTCCTGTAATTGCACTGATTTTCTGGAATAATGATTTTGCACCCGGAGTTTTGCAAGTGTTTATATT
>DATAJP010000001.1:300000-385653 GCA_036262055.1 Ignavibacteria bacterium | reverse complement strand
CTCCCTTCAACAACTTTTTGTCCTGTAGATGCATTTACAACTTCTCCGAAAAGATAAACATTAACGGATGCGCCTGTGTTTGTGAGTGTTACCTTCCACAGGTTATCTGCCTTAAACTGAAACGGAGGCGGCTGCTGAAGCATGACGGTGACCTGTGAATAGGAAATAGAAGCATATGTTATCGAAATCAATATTAAAAAAAATATTTTTGTTTTCATTTTATTCGTTTTTTAATTTTTTATTTAATCAAAATAAAATCATCAAAATACTACCGAAATCTTCATCAGATATTTTATTTCAAAATTATAAATCTGCAATGCTTAGCTTATTCAACGGAGAACGCTTCATTTTAAATATAACGTTTTGAGCAGTTGCACTTGCAACCAAAGCACCGAATAGTGTTAATGTAGAGAAAAAGAGTGTTAGAATTTTCATATGTTTGTTCTTTAAAATCATTCTTAATTATATTCAGCACTCTTGATTAACAAGGGTGCTGAATTGTTTTATTTCTTGCAACCGCAATTGGAGGTTACCGTTTTTGAGATAATCACTTTATTATATTCTGTTTTGTTATTGTATTCAGATTTGTAATAGTATTCACCATCAGGTAATTCGAGCGAATTTAAATCAAAACTATATTGACCGGTTTTTATAAAATCATCAAATACTTTCATAACTTCTTTGCCATGTAAATCATATACCGTAATCTTCATCCGGGTATTTTTTGTAATCTCCATATTAATAATACCTGCAGCTTGTCCACCGATGTCTTGATTTTGGACAGGTTCGGTTGAATAAGTTAATCTGTCTTCTGAATCGGGTTCGAATAAATCCGATGAACCTTTTTTATCCAGCTTTCTTTTTTCCATTTCTTCAAACTGTTTTCTAAAATCCTGCTCCAATTTTTTAAATTGTTCTCTCGGATTTGAATTTGGCAAGCGGGTTGGTGGTTTGCGTATAATTCTTGAACAGATAACAGTATCACAGGTTAAACAGGTTGTATCAGTAAAAGTATATTTTATGCAGAAATCAATCGTATCGGCGCAGCAGGTAATGCTCGAAGGAGGAGGAACGATAACCGTAAGCTTCAAATCAATGCCTGAGGAGGTATTAAGATTTGTACCGGGTGAATTATCTCCTCCCCAAACTAATTCCCTCAAATTGTTTCCATCAGTAAATGCTCCTCCCGTAGTCATTGAAGCAATATGGCAAGACAAGCCGGGAATGGGGGATGGACAGGGAGTTCCGAATTTTAACTCCGGCCATAGAGAACCGTACAATGTGGGCATTCCCAAGCAGGTATCGCAATCTGGATTTGAGGTCTTCTTTTCAAAATAGCTTAAAAATGCTCTTACTTTTTTTATTCTATTCGGACCTGCTTTGATGTTTGATTTCACTTCATATATGAAAGGGTTGTTAGGGTCAAGCTGTCTTACGGATGAAGTAATTTTAGTTTCGAAATTGTCGCAGCAGTTAATACTTCCGTATCCGTCAGGAGAGCCAGCACAGCTTGTGCAAATGTCATCAATGTATGCATATCCATAATGACCACCTTGAGCACAATCAGCAACCATAAACTCCACAGTAACTTCCTCTCCCATTAAACTACTTAAATCCAAAGAACCGCAAGACCATTCTCTATAGACGATATTCCCGGGAGCATTTTCAAAAAAAGGATCATTGCCATCAGCAACTTTTAAAAAGTTTATGTTTGGAATTATTGAACCATTGGATTTTTTTACTCTGACAAGAAAAAATGGCTGCTGCTCCCATGGGTGATTGATTGGATTTTCCAATACTAACGCATACCAAAATCTGAATATAGAACTTGTATTATCAACTGTAAATTTTTTTGCAAGTACATCAGTCCCATATAAAGTTGAAGAATTATTAATTCTTACACTGCTATTGCCCGTTTTTACTTTATTTAAACTTGGTACATTAGCATCCGGTCCTGGAGTCATGGTTTCGACCGAATGTAAAACTGAATATGTTCCATAAATATTGGTAATCGAGATTGGCAATGATGAACTGATTAAGATTCCATTATTATTTTTATAATATGTAGGACCAAAATTAACAGTAGTATAATCATTATATCCGTACGCACCTGAATAACCTGCTAAACCATTTTCAAATCCGCCATTGTCGCATGCAGCAACGGTATTATTTGGTAGTATATACCGCAATTCAGGATGTTTCTTTATTGTTTGATACTCATTAAATACATTTTCATAAAATTTTAACTGTTCATCCATACTTAAACTTTCACTTGGTGAACGTTGTATTGCATTTAATACCATTTGTTTATCAAATGTCTCCATATTATATAAATCCAATTTTTCCAGTGTGTCTGAAGTTTCCTGAATATGATTTTTATCTGTTACTTTTTTAAGATTTTCGCTTATAGTCTCATAGGAAGTTTTAGTAATTTCAGATAGCTTGTTTTTTGATGTCTCATCACTGTGTTTATCACTGCTACCCGATGCACTAATAGTTATTCCGGTGCTCGTTCTAATAATTTTTCGGCATACTACGGTATCACACGTTACACAAGCTGAATCTGTAAATGAAAATCTTATACATAACCTTATTGTATCGCTGCAGCATTTGAGCTGTGAAGCCGGCGGCAATGCCATGTTAAGCTCAATCGGCTGAGGAGTCGTCATAAAAACACCCGGCGCAGCAGAACTAAATGCTACTTCACGGCTGTAAGATGCAGTCAATGGAGCCGAAGCTAATTGTCCTGCTCCGAATCCGTTAAGGTTGCCTCCAGTAAAATTCCCTGTCAGCATTGTGCTTGTTACACACTTATTGCACATAGGTTTGCTCCAATTCTGATAGAAGTAAACCATTTCTGCTGTAACTTTTATGATAGGGTTAGGACCTGCAATTAAACCTGCTGAAAAAACCGGACGTTTTCCATTATCAGAAATTTTTATGTCTTCGATTTTTCTTGTAAACCCTTCACAACAGGAGCATCTTGGAAGTACTAAATTATAATTTCCGTCTGTCTGATATTGCAATTGACTTCCAAAATTTTGATCCTTAATGCTAATATTCATTTTTACAAGTGATGGATTAGTAGTAATTATGCTGCCCGTTATAACTATTGCCGAATTGTAAGGAAACAAAGTGGTATTCATTAAAAAAGGAGAATTAAATGCAATGTTTGTTCCCGCGGCACTGGGAGGAATTGCACTGATTGCTGTTATTACTGCATTTGCAGATGGTCCTCCCCCAGCACTTGGATTCATATTTGTTAGCTTAAGAGTAAAATTATATTTATTTTTTACTATAGGATCACACACAGGAGTAAAATCAGATAGGACTAATGGAGTATAGTAAGTTGTCATCATAAACATCCATACATTGCTCTTCATCTTGCCTGCCTCAATCATCCAGACATATTTTACACCGTTCTTAAATTTTGGCGCAGATGAAGGATACTGGAAAGTTGTCATACGTATATCTTCCTTTTCAAAAAAAGCTTTATTCTTTAGCATCGCATTTTCAGCTGATTCATCTCCTGTTATTTCAACAATTTTGATTTTATAAGAACCTGCATCTCCGATTGCCATCCAGGAAAATATGAGAGGAGAGTCAGGAGCAACCTGTTCATTATTTCCCGGAGTTAGTAAAGAAATTTCTCCCTCAGTTTCTTTTTGTATAACTTGTTCTATACATTCATTTCCTATATCATCGTTTGTACCTGTCTGCTTTGCTGTAACGCATATTGTGTATTCCCCGTCCGGCAAGTTTCCTGCTCTCATAAGAGCTTCTTTATACCGCTGGTCTGAATGAACATAATTTATGTCGGGAGTTTGGGGCAGGTCGCTTACTTTGAACTGCCGGGATTCTCCTTTCTTTAATTTTATCGGCATAGTCTGCCCTGTCGCAATAAGTCCGGCTTTGCTTTCGGTCAGAGTTCCGAATAAAGAAAACTCCAAATCCTCATTTGATGTGTTTTTTAATGTGAACTTCCACAGATCGTCCGCTCTAAGTTGATTGAGTGCAGGACGGCTATATTGAATCTCTATCAGATTCTGAGCTGAAGCATTAATCGAAGAGATTAATGCAATCAAAATAAAAATAAATAGTTTGGGTCTTCTCATTTTTTTTTATTTTATAATTATGGACAATTTTGACATTCGCTTACAATTATTGAATTAATTTTTGAACATTTGTTTCTAATTTCAATCACTGCTTTTACCTCGTCTCCTTCCAAAACATTTAAGTCTCTTGTTACGATGTTACTTGTAACAGGGTCGTCTGTAGCTATTAAAATGCCGTTTACATACCAACTGCATATTACTCCGCAGCTTATGGGTGGCAAAATAACACTGAAACTTGCCGGTCTATTCTTACAGATGCAATCTCCTCCACTGAAAATAAAATCAAAATTTGAAACACCTACAGTTCCTGAAATTATCGTATCACACGATGCATCAAAGTCATCGCGGACGTTATTGAAGATTATTATATTATAACCTCCCGACTGAGTTGCGGTAAGAAATTGCTGATTTCTTGAACCTGATATTACATTTCCGTTATGATACCATTCAAAGTATGTATTATCATCAAGCATTGGTCCGCTTACATGCGCCTGAAGCTGAACATCAGGACACAGGAAGTTTCCGCAATTATTAGGAGCATAACTGACGGATAAATTAAACGGCTGCTGAACAACAACTTCTTTTACAGCGGAAAAGACCTCGGCGCATGCCCCGTTTCTAATGAGAGCTCTGTAATAGGTTGTTACGTGGAGACGGTTTGTGTTTTGATTTACATATGTTGCACCGGACATGTTAATAAAAGGTCCTGCTGCATTTTCAGACATCTGCCATTGGATTTCAGCTCCGCAGTGATTATTTAGATGTAAAGTAGTTGCATCAAGAAAGCAGAGAGTGTCCCTGTCGGCAGTTATATTTCCTGCTATTGGATTTGAATAAACTGTTATGTCAATTCTTTTGGAAACCTGATTGCATTTTCCTTCACAGAACACAGCTTCGTAAGTATAAATCTTTTTTGTTCCGGGGCACTCTGAGATTAACGATGTTCTGCTTATTGTTCTGGTTGACGATGCGCCTATATATGTTCTTATATTGCCATCGATTCTATACCATTTGATATCACAGCCGCACTCTGTTTGCGCAGGAAGCCGGCTTGTTGATGCAGTCAGAGTTATGTCTTCCTGCCTGCTGCAGATTTCAATTCGTGATGCATCCACAAATATTTCCGAAATTCTCGGACGAACCGTTACGGTTTTCACATCTGAGGTGCAGGCGGGATTGGTAGTAACACATTGATATCTGTAAACAGTGTTAGTGCATCCGTTCGAATACAAGTTGCCCGTGTTATAAGTTGTTCCGCTAACAGGCGTTCCTGACACTGTGATTAAATTAGAAGGATTCGACGCAGGAACTTCTGAAGGATTTGTAGTTCTGTACCACTTTACATCTGAGGCATTTCCTGTGAATCCTGTCAATGTAAGAACAGTGCCTTCAGGATTACATATTTCAGTTTCTTCATTCGGACCAAGGTCAATGAACTCGCACGGCATATCTTCAACTTTCACTCTGAATGCGCAAATCCTGCATTCCTGTATCCCGCAGCTCGAAGTTACTTCAACAAGATAGTGACCTATGTCCGGAGCAGCAAATGTGAAATTAGCCTGACCGGTACCTAAGTAATTAGCCGGTGTGGTTGTAATTATATTCCCGGCGGGATTTTTCACAACCCAGCTAAAGCTTTTGGCGCATCCGGGCGTACACGGAATATCATATAATATGGTTATTAATCCGTTTCTGGGGAACGGTCCTATTGTATTTACAGTCAATGGATTGCATCTTATATTTTTCTCAATAACATTTCCGAATGCGTCTTGAAATCTTGCCACATTTCTTGGTTCAATTCTTCCCTCACATGTACATTTTGGTAAAGCTCTAAAACCTGTGCGAATTATATCATTTGTGCAGATTAAATTGTCGCACTTCGGTGTAATAGTAATATTGTAAGATGCAAAACTTGGGCAGTTAATTAGGTTAAATGTAATTACGGCAGTGTTTGGATAAGAAACTACAGTACTTCCGGTTATCGGTGTTATGAGACAACCAGTGGGAATTAAAACAGGATTTATCGAATAGAGATAGGTAATCGGGCAATTATTTGGTATCAAATTTCCGCACTTATATTTTAATTTAAGTCGGTAAATTCGTCCTCCTTCAAGAAGGGGCAATGTGACTCCATTGCTTAAGTTTGCAATAAAATTATCTTGTTCATCAAAAAGCTGGGCTAGGTCCCAACCGCTGCAATTATTACACATTGCGCTGGAATTTATTTGAAATGAGCACGATGTGTTGCAAACATTATTGCCGCATTTTGAATTTATTACCACACGATATTGTCCGGCAGACAGACCTGAAAAATTACAACTTAATGGATTAGAATTTCCAACAATAACAGATTCAGTTACAAACAGCCAAAATGAACCAACCCTTCTGGAAAGAGTTATACGCATTTCCTTTGAACAATCCGATGGGGAGCAAAGTATATTAGCTCTTACACTGAAAGGAACTCCTGCCGGTAAGGAAACCGAGCTTGGATTTGTACATGCTAAGGAAATGGTCTGCACGGTGCCATGCACATAACTCAATTGGATATTTGAAAGGGGTGTTGGAGCACAATCACAAATGGAGCATTCAGGTATTCTTATTACTACATCCTGATAATAATATGAAAATAGATTTTTTTTTACTACGAATTTTAAAGTTATATTATTCCCAACTGTAGTTGTTGTTCTAATATTTAAAGTATATTGAGTCTGTAAATTACCAGTAAGTATAAATGGAATTACATTGTTTGATATTAAATCTGATGAATTGCCGGTACTTAAAGCTGATATTGTCCCTGAAAAATTCGGTGTAATGCTTAAAGTAACTGAATAAGTTTTTCCCTGCGCTCCATTATTCGCAATGCAGACAATTTGCGTTGAATTAACAGTAAAAGCCGGCGGAGGATTGAACCCGGTTTTCATTTCTGATAATTTTTCGGAAATCACGCCTGCAGATTTCAAAAGATTATCCTGCCCGAATAAATCATTGCACACCATTATCTTGAGAGATAGTAAAACCAAAATCTGAATTATTCTTATAGTATTAATTTTTTGCATATACATATTTTTTTTAGTTTTCATGATACTATTGGCAAAATTTAAATGTTTTATTGTAAACTACAGGGCATCCTCCCTGAACTGCATTAGCTGTTATGGTCAAAACCGATACGTTTGTGATACCGTTAATCGTAACAAAAACTCTTTGTCCGTCGGAGGTATTGTTGGTGAATGTGACACCGGGTTCCGAAGCTGTCCATGTATATGAAGTGAATCCCGGAGATGCAATAAGCTCAAACTGGGCCCCGTTGCACACGCAGCATGGACCTTCAACACCAAAATTTGGAGAACCGTAAAATATTTCCTGTGAGTATGCTCTGGTATAACAGCCGCTGTTGAGCGTGAGCGTGATAACACCCTCCTGCGTAACATTTACTGCTGTTCCAGGGAATGGTGTGCTGGGGGACCATGCTCCGCTTTGAAGAATAGAAGCAGAACCTCCGTATGGGGTAAAGCTCCAGGTATAGTTTATATCAAATCCCGAAGGACGTGAATAATTAAGCTTGTCAGTTAAGTCAAAATTAAAATCCAGCGGCTGGTCGCAGGGAATATCACGGTGAATTTTGTTATCGATTTCGGAAATGTCAAATGGAGGAACAGGATAAACGACAAAAACTGCCCCGTAATATTCTAATGTGCCGCATCCGGCAGACCCGGTAATTTCTACTTTAAAAAATCTTGTAACCTCAAGCGGGTTGGTGTTCCAGAATCTGTTATCACCGCCCGGAATAAAAGCAGTCCAGTTTGCATTGTTGCTAAGCGGTGCATATGATGAAATATTATTATTTTCAAACTGGCTTAAGTTTAAGCTGAAATCAAAATTTTCATCATCAAAATAATACCATTTTACTGTATAGCCCTGAGGGAATAAAGTTCTGTCATCACTTCTGAGCAGAGTAATGTTAGCATCGCACCATTGCTTTGTAGTCAGATGATTGCTGCATGGATCCAGATAGGGTTCACAACAGGCAGGCAAGACTCCCGGAATTATATGCGGCTGAATGCAGACCAAAGCCGGAGGCGGAGGACCAAGCACATCAACGGTTGTACTTAAGCTCTGTTGTGCACCGCTGCAATCATTGAATGTAGTTGTAAATATCGTAGTCTGGGTTAACTCGGCTGAATAAATATACGGATCTGTATTGATATCAGTAACCGGTGGAGTTGTTGACCAGGTAACAGTGCCCGTATATCCTGATAACGTAACATTTACGGTTCTGTCAGCTGCAGGCGCGGTTGAGCATACCGATAAAATTTGAGAACTTAATTGGACATTTGCGGTCGAAACGCCTACTTCTACAGTTGCAACCGAGCTTGTTCTTATATTTCCGCAGGGGTCTGTAATTACGCAAACAAAGCAATGCTTTCCCATAGGTAAACCCATATCTGTATTAAAACTCGGACTGTTAACGCCTGAAAGCACAGACCATATAGAAGTATTAAATACAGGACAGCTTCCTGATCCGCTATTATAGTAATACCATTGGAAGTTAAATCCTGATGCATTAGCTGGAATTCCTTGAATGTAAATTTGCTGGGAAATTCCCTGGCAAACAGTAGATGTTTGCGGCAATGATGTATATTGAAGTGTCGGATCGTTAACAAAAATTGTAAACGATTTTGTTACTTGACATCCACGCGGTCCTATCATTGGAAATAAAGGAGGAGAAGGACGCTCATAATACACAGTAATAGTATGAAGTCCTGCACCGGCAGTCGACGGATTGAACATTATGTTTGCCCCGCTTCCTGATATCCCGTTACCACTCGCTGTTAGGGTACCTGAATTATCAGGTGACTGAGTTATTAGATTGCTTATATTTATTGGGGATTGTGTTGTATTAAGACAAGAAGGAATATTGTTCAATGTAATCTGCGGATTAGCATAAAATTGGACGGTAAATGTTTTATTTACTAAATCAGTGCAGGTGCCGGAATAATTGAAACTATATGTAACAGTATAAGTAATATTATTTGATAAATTCGGATCAGTTGAAAATGAAATTACGTGGTTAGTGCCGGATGATGAACCTGAAACTGATGTTGTAATTCCGGTTGAAGGAGAAACACTCCATGTCATTGTTCCATTTGCGCTTGTTGTTCGTGAATAGGTTCCCCCATGACAGTATCGCGGTCCGGGATACTGTTCCGATCCCCATAAAACGCAGGGTAAAAAAATAGGTGCAAATGCATAAACACCTGAGGTTAGAATTTCCTGGTTGTTGGAATTTACAACTATCCACCAATAATATTTTTTATCTTTATTAAACTTTTTATCGGTAATCTTATAGTTATAGGACGTTGCCTTTAATCCTTTTATCTCATTAAAAACCTTATTTGTCGCAATAACTTCCTGCGAATTCTGATTCTCATTAGCTTCATAAATTTTTAATGTGTATGTAATCTCGCCGGCAGGCTTAGGTATCGGCGCAGTCCACGAAAAAAGAGGCACAGCAAGTGAATCTAAAGTTTCGCCGTCTCCAGGAGTTAATAATTCAACAAACGCCTCTTCTGTAATTTTTATCTCTTGCTGCATGCACTGCTCAATACTAAGTTCATCATTTGTGGAAGCATCCATTGCAGTAACGCAGATTTCGTACTCGCCGTCAGGAAGAGTTCCTGCTCTCATTAATGCTTCTTTATATCTCGGGTCAGGATGAGCATAGCTTATGTCAGGAGTCGAGGGTAAATCGCTGACCTTGAATTTCTTTGACTCGCTCGGATTTAGTTTTATCGAGACTGTTTTTCCGGTCGCTATAAGTCCGGCTCTTTCCTCTTTTAAAGTTCCATATAAATAAAAGCGCAGCTCCCGGTCAGTGTTATTCTTCAGCGTAAAATTCCACATGTCATCCGCCCTGAGCATATTTAGCGGAGGTCGGATATAAGTAATCGTAATCGGCTTTGAATTCTGCGCATTCAAAGCCGGCATAAAAAGCATGAAGATGATTAATATATTAACACAAGCATATAAATTTCTTGCAAGGGTAAATGAATTTTTCATAAAATTTTTAATCTTTTTGATTTTCAGATAAAGACTTCACTTTGGATCTTCTTATAATACCAAACAATATTATTGCGCTCATAAAAATTATGGCAAGCCAGGGTAAAAAATTTATTAATGAAAAGCTTAAATTTTTATTGATTGTCCTTATATTTGAATTTTTAAAATCAAGAGTGTTAATATTAATTGCATCCGAAAGTAGAATAGCATTTTTATTATCTCTATTAAAAACATTCACCATTAAGTAAGTTTGGCGGCCAACATTATTACCAGTAATTTCCGGAACGGGGTTTATGTCAAAAGAGACGATTATTTTTTGAGACAATAGATTTTTATCAAGAGCAATAAAAGTTGAATCAATACCGCTTGTCGAGATATTTTCACGAACTAATTTTATTTTGTTTAAATCCATAAAACTTAATGTGTACTTAAATCCGTCATTAGCTGAATTATTAAAAATAACGCAAGGACAATCTGTGCAAGTAACTCCGGAACTCATAACTTGATTCGCGCAATTTTCAACATCATCACCACTTACCGTAAAACATTCGTCACCAAAGCATAAAATTACACATGCACAATACGTCTGATGAATGGTAATAAAGCAAAAAAGCAATATAACTGTCAGTATCTTCATGCTTTTTATTTTAATTTTTTTAAACCGAAATCTTCGAGTCTTTCAGAATGTTTTCCTTGAATGCTGTATATCTGATCACGAACTCTTACATATAACACCTTTGCTTTTTCTTTCATAAATTTGTTAAGCTCTCTTCGTTCTGCTCTCAGCTCATTTTCCTTATGAGTTATATCTATAATCTTTTTCTTTAATTCGTTTGTAACTTCTTTTATATCTTCTTCATCAGGAGTATTGGTTATGGGCCAGGTATCTTTATTTTTTAATATTCCCTGTTCAAGTGCATCCAGTTGTTTTGTTAATGTTATTGCATTCTTTGATGGTATATTCATTTTCAGTTTTGGAAATTCTATTTTATTATCTTTCCCATTAAAACCCTCCTCAACAAGAAGTTGAGAAGGGAATTTTTTTTTATTTAATTAACATCATTTTCTTTACTGCACTGAAATCACCTGCTTCAAGTTTATAAAAATAAACACCGCTGGATAAGTTAATAGCATTGAAAGTAACCACATGATATCCTGCTGTCATAAATTCATCTGCAAGTGTTGCAACTTCTCTTCCTGTCAGGTCATAGACCTTGAGCGTTACCTTACTATCTAAAGGCAGATCAAAGTTAATATTTGTAACCGGATTAAACGGGTTTGGGTAGTTTTGATTTAATTTATATTTAGTGATTTTATCAAGAGGATTTATTCCGGTTATTGACTGACCAGGAACAGAATAACCGGTTAAAGTTATGTTATCAACATACCATCCGTCGGCTGCTGTACCGGCATCTGAAGTTAGTCTAAATCTTATTTTAAGATTTGATGAACGATTTGCATATTTTGTAATATCGATTTTAATTTGATGAATCGTACTGACGGTACCCGAATAGCTTACTGCCTGCTGCCATGTAGCCCCATTGTTGCTGGATATTTCTACTCTACAAAAATCTTTGTCAAGCTGTGTTGCATATTTGTGATAAAAACTTAAAACTAAAGCACTTGTATTGGAAACGTTAATGGAATTTTTTAAAGTCAGTGAATTATTTGCATTATTTTTATAATTGCCTTTGGAGCTCTCGGTAAATGAATTAACCGGTGAATACGCATTACTTTTTATTACTGACCATCCTTCATTTGTTTCCCATTTTCCAAATCCACTTTCTGCGTTATCGAAGAGTAAAGTTGATGAGTTACCCGAAAAAATATTAATCCAATTTAGTGCAGATTCAATAACGTCATCACGTCCTTGTGCAACTCCTGAGCGTGTAAGCCACACATTTTCATCGACTGGAAATTCAAGATGAGTTAGATACCTGCCGGGGGTATGAGTTTCATATGCATCACTATTTGCATATGCGCAGGTCCAATCAGCATGAAGATTTAATGTTACCGGACTATTGAATGCTGTACTTGTTGATTTTCCAAAAATCCTTACCCTCGGATGATACTTCATTCTTAGTGCAACCTGATCACCTGAGCTTAGGGCACCCGGTCCGGTTAATACTGCAATAGGATTTAAATATCCCGGAGGAACTCCCTTAATTTTATAATTTGCAGAAACATTTAATGCAGTTAATTGTAAGTGATTTGTAGGACTGGTTCTTTTTCCCCAATCGATTGTTGGGAAGGTTGAATTAAATAATACTTTCATTGCTGAGTCGCTTAAGAACATATTCCCGCCAAAATTCATCCTGAAATCTATAATAAGTGCATCAGTTTGTTTAAGCGCTTGGACTGCATTGTAAAACAAAGTTCCGGCATTGCCTGACCAACCCCAGCAATAAATATATCCTATATTTGTTCCCTGAATTTTACCGTGAGATACATATGTCCCTCCGAAATAATCGGGTTTAGGAACACCTGAAATATCCATTTGCTCTGTAGTTAGTATAGATTGAGTTTGTCCCGCAAGAAGTGATGTGGGATAGTGAACCGTATCATTAGTTCCATATTTAACGACATCAATAGTATCAAATAAATGCCAGTTCCTTCCTGCAGACATCAATAAACTGTGAGTAAATGAAGTCGGAGAACATCCCCACCATCCGATGAATGGCAATTCATAACTAAGAAGTTGATATACTAAAACTTTCCAGGGGATTCCATCATATCCCAATACTATGTCTCCGCGCTGAAGTTCTATAGGATGATTCGGAACAACACTATAAACAAGCAGAGAACTGTCGGGAAGCGGTGTAAGTCCGGCACCAAACCTGCGGCTGTCACTCCATGCACCTATTAATAAAAGCGGGGTACCCTGTGAAATATTTGTATTCATTAAAATATTATCTGTTGCTTTTGTATGACCTTCACGCAAAGCGAGAGAAAGGTAACACATAATTGCAGCAAATCTTCCCCGGCTTACTCCGTTTGCAACTTCAGAACGGTATTGTAGCTTCAATGCGCTCCAGTTATCAGTTATGTCATGGAAGCATGCAAAAGAAGAATCAATTTTATTCCAAAACTTATCAAAAATTTGAAGTTTTGTGGCAGTTGGTAAACCTGCTCCCCAAACCGAATCAATGGCGCGTCTCCAATCCGCTGCAGTTCTATTTTGAACGGGAAAACTATGAGTTGAAATGGAAATTTGGTTTTCTAATTCCGGTTTAATAAAAATATCTGAAATCACATCAATATTACCCGGTAAATTGTTATTCTTTGTATCCCATTGTGAAAATGAGTTTATAACAAATGTAAAAAATAAAATTATTCCTAAAATAAGTCTTTTGAAATTTTTCATATGGTTTTTTTAATTATAGTTTTAAATTTTATTTTCTTAAGACTAAAATTTATTTTTCAAGTTTGGTATAATTTAATTACACTTATGTTTTTTATACATAGCACAAGAGTGTGAATTATTATATAAGTATTATATATTGAGGTTGGTTTCTAACACTTTCGTGTTAGAGGATTTGGATTTACTTATTAAATATTAAAGGAATATATGGGTTGTTGAGAGACCGGATTCATTAAAGAAAGTAAGTTATTTTAAAAGAAGCATTTTTTTTGTTTCAGTAAAATTATCAGATTCTAATTTATAAAAATATAACCCTGAGGAAAAGCTACCTCCGTCCCATGAATATTCATATATTCCTGCTTCTAATTTTTCATTCACCAGAACTGAGACTTCTCTTCCAAGCAAATCATAAATAGCCAGTTTTATATTTAGGTTTGCTCCAATGTTAAGTGAAGGAATTTCAAATTTTATTTTTGTTGTAGGATTAAACGGGTTAGGATAGTTTTGTTTTAAGCTGAATTTAAGAGGCATTTCAGAATTTTGCACTGATATTCCGACTGATACACTATCGATCCAATGTTTGGCTGCTTCATAAACATCATCCCGACCCTGTCTAACTAAATTTTGTGACAACCATACATTTTCATCAACTTCAAATTCTGTATGAGTCAGATATGTACCGGGATTACTCAATTTATAAGCATCAGCTTCTGCAAGCAACAAACCATATCCTGAATATCCATATTCAAATGGTGCATTAAACGCAGCAGCAGTTGATTTACCAAAAAATCGTGAGTGAGGATGATACTTCATTCTTAGTGCAACCTGGTCACCTGAACTTACTGCTCCCGGACCTGTAAGTATAGCGATTGGTTTATTATATCCTGGAGAAGCCCCCGGTATATAATAAGCAAACGGAATATTTAAGGGACACATTTGTTGATGATTGGGGGAGCATCGTTTTCCCATATCTATTGTAGTAACTGTAGTATCGAACAGTAAACTTAAACCTGCATCACTCAAGTTCATATTTCCGCCATCATTAAACCGGAAATCAATAATCATTCCTTGAGTTTGCATTAATGCCTGGACAGCATTGTAAAATTCCATTTCAACATTTGGTCCCCACCAGCCCCAAACATAAATATACCCTATGTTTGTTCCGGGTAAAATACCATAAGTGCACATTTGCTCAGCATTGTAATTAGGTTTTGATATCCCGGGTATATCCATCTGTTCAGTACAGAAAATTTGCATATTTTGATTTCTTAATGCCGCTGTTGAAAAATGGAGAGTATCACCCGTGGCTCCTTTGACTATATCGATGGTATCAAATAGATGCCAGTTCATTCCGGCACTCATTAATAAAGAGTGATTGTAAGCACTTGGAGAAGAACCAATCCAAGAAATCAATTTAATGGGTAGTTCACATTCAATCAATTCTCTTACAAGAATCCGCCAGGGAACTCCATCATATCCTAAAACGATGTCACCTTTTTGCAACCCTAAAGGGTGCAATGGAACTACACTATAAACAAGCAGTGAACTATCCGGTAAAGGAGTGAGACCTGCGCCGAAATGTCCATTATCGTACCATCCTCCGAGTACAAGAAGCGGCACACCTGCGCGAAGCGTTGTATTAAGACCAAAATCTAAAACATGTGTATGTGATTCTTTAAGCGCTAAAACAATGTGATTCATGATTGCAATAAACCTTCCTCTGCTTACACCCCCTGCAATTTCAGGTCTGTAAACTTTTTTTAATGAATCCCAACTAACAGGGTGATTATGGAAACAAGCAAACACAGTATCGATTAAATTCCAGAACCTGTCAAAAACTTGCAGCTTTGTTGTTGTTGATGCTCCTGTTCCCCACACAGAATCTATTTTATGCCTCCATTGTTCACATGTAAAATGTCCCGGTTCCTTTGTTACGTAAATATTTTCATTCAGGGAATTATTAAATTGATTTTTTTTAAAATTATTAAAATTATTATCTATACTTTGTGCATTTATATTACAAAATATAAACGTAAGGATGGTAATCATTAAAATTTTCATTCTTTTAAGATAAGTTTATTTTAATAAAACCATTTTTTTTGTTTCTTTAAAATTTTGTGCAATCAGAGTATAATAATAAACTCCGCTTGGCAAACTTGATGCATCCAATTTTACTTCATAGACTCCGTACGGTAAGTTCTCCTTCAAGAGAGTTTCTATTTCTTTTCCCGAAACATTATAAATTTTTATTTGTATTAAATCATTGCTTTTAACGTGAAATCTTATTTTTGTTTCAGGATTAAATGGATTAGGAAAGTTTTGCTCGAGTTTATACTGAAATACTATATCACTATTCAGATTTTTAATTCCTACAGTTTGTTGCAGTCTAATTATTTCGCCAAATGCTGATACAGAATAACCGTAGATATTTTCACCTGAAACTAATGCATCAATTGATTTTAATGCACTTATCCCGGCAGTATTCATCTCTATCCAGCTCAAACCACCGTTTGTGCTTTTACCTATACATCCTTTCATTCCATAAGTTGACGTGATAAAACATACATTGGTTCCATGAACCCATTTAATTCTTGAATATTCCGATTCGGACATTGTCAAACCTGTATTAATATCATTCCAGGTATTCCCCCCATCAGTTGAACGTGATATTATTGGCAGCGATTCATCTCCGACAATTAATCCTGTTAATTTATCATCACTAAATGCAAGACCGGTAGCATATCTTGAAGATGCTAAACCAATATTTTGATGCACTAACCATGAACTTCCGCCGTTTGAAGTAAATGTAATCTGAATTGGAAAAGGCCCCATTCCCCAGCCATAAAAAAACTCATCAATACAAAAAACTGAACCAAGCACTCCATTGAGACCAAAACCTGATGGAGTATTACTCTGAATAATCCAATTATTTCCTCCATTAGTAGTTTTTGCTACAAAAAATTCAGCGTCGGTCGGTGCATCACTCACTGCAATTCCGAAGGAAGGATTTGTTTTAGAAAAAATAATTCCATTGAAAAATCCATATATTCCACCCGTTGAAAGAACAACTGACCAGTTTAATCCACCGTTTGTTGTTTTCCATAATTTTGCATTTCCACCGGCTCCGCTAAATGAACCGCCATCTCCTGCAAAAATTAAATTCTCATTTACTGCATATATTGAAAATATCTTAGGTCCTGTCAGATTACCGGAAATATTTATAAAACTAATTCCGCCGTTGGTTGATTTATAAACTTTAGGTGTATTTATCCCTCCACCTGCAATTACTAGCTCATTAGGACCATAAACCGAGAGACAAGGAAATTGACCAAGGTCCGAAAGAACGTTCACCAGCGTCCATTGACCTGAAACATTTCCGGCAGCTAGGAATACAAATACAAAGTTTATAATAATTATCTTTATCATTTCATCAATATCATTTTTTTAATTTCTACATATTCTTCTGCTTGAAGCTTACAAAAATATATTCCGCTCGAATAATCTTCTGCATTCCATTCAACTTCATAAGTTCCTGAAGTTAAATGCTCATTAATTAGTGTTTCTACTTCATGACCTAACATATCATAAATTTTCAAAGATACAAATTCATTATTTGGAATCTGAAATTTAATAACTGTAGAAGGATTAAATGGATTTGGGTAGTTTTGTAAAAGAGTGAATTCATTTGGTGCTTTAATTTCCTGAGAAGAAATATTAACGATATTGCAAATAGATGTTAAAGTCCCTCCCGAACCTATTATTGGAGTATGGGATGTTATTGTTAGTGTTGGTATAGTAACTATTGGAGTTGGTGATGAAACAGATCCCCATGAACCAGATGAAATTGATAAGAAAGTTATATTTCCACAAGTGTTCAAATTATAATCCAGTTTTGTTATAAAAATATCATTCCCACCTGATCCATATGAAGAAGTATAACCAGCTAAAGCAAAACCTCCAGATGTAATGGGTATTAATGAGCAACCAATATCGCTGCCTGTACCTCCAATTTTTTTAAACCACTGGGGAGTTCCGTTTTCAAGAAATTTTAAAATTATTATATCATTACCACTTGACCCAATAGTCGTAAAACCAGCCAAAGCATAGCCTCCATCCGGAGTTTGGATAACAGGAACTTTGGTTATAAATCCTGAACTGGAAGCAATATATCTAGTCCATTCTAACGTTCCAATGGCATTAAATTTCAATAAATAATGTTGTGATTGGCTCGGTTCAGTATGCCCCCCCAAGACAAATCCACTATCATTTGTCTGTATTATGGAAAAGGCTGCATCACCGGTACTCGTACCGACTGTTTTACTCCACATCACTAACCCACTTTCATTAAGCTTCATTATGAAAACATCGTTAAATCCAGCCCCATAAGAAGTTGTTCTGCCTGCTACAGCATAGCCTCCGTCAAAAGTTGGCACAATACAGGAAGCTCTATCATCTCCGAAACCCCCGATTGCTTTGTTCCACACAAAATTCCCTCCTGAATCTAATTTAATAATATACATGTCTTCACCTCCAGATCCGAAAGAATACGTTTCTCCTGCAATAATATAACTATTATCTGAAGTTTGTATAATTGAGTTAGCAAAGTCAATATCTTCTCCTCCAAAAACTTTGAACCATTCAAGATTTCCGGTAAAGTTAATTTTCAAGACCATAACATCAAGTAGTCCCGCACCAAAAGAATTTGTAGAACCGGCTACTATATACCCCCCATCTGAGGTTTGAATGATACAATTTGCATTATCCGCTCCAGAACCTCCAAATGTCTTCGTCCAAAGAAGTAAACCATTAGAATTTATCTTTACAATGTAAATATCATTGAGACCTGCCCCAAAAGAATTAGTCGAACCAGCAGCGACATACCCGCCATCATCAGTTTGTATTATAGTATATGCAATATCACTTCCAGAACCTCCTACAGCTACTTGAAATAGGTTTTGTGCAAAAGCTGTTGCATAAAGGGTTGAAAGGAATATGTTATAAGTAATTAATAAACAATATTTTTTCATTTTAAATAATTAAAATTTTATACTTAATTATCCTTTTAAATACTTAACAACTGCTTCAGTGCGGGAGCGCACTTGGAGCTTTTCATAAATATTTCTTAGATGACTTCTTACTGTTTCAGTTCCGATAAATAATTTTTCAGCAATTTCTTTATATTTGAAACCTTTGGCAAGAAGTGACAGAATTTCCTCCTCACGCTTAGTTAAGTTCTTTTTTTCCTCTGACGAAATTCCCATACCCTTAAATGAATCAACCACCATTCTTGCAATCTGGCTCGACATCGGTGAGCCCCCCTGGTTAACTTCTTTAATTGCTTCAAGCAGTTTCAATGGCGGGGTTCTTTTAAGCAAATATCCGTTTGCACCCGCAGATAATGCTTCGAAAATTCTTGTGCTGTCATCATAAACCGTAAGCATTAATATATTTAATTCAGGGAATTTGGATTTCAACTTACTTACGCATTGAATTCCCGTTTCACCGGGAAGATTAATATCCATTAAAATGACATCGGGTTTTTCATGCGGAATGTTTATCAAGGCGGACTCTGCATTTTTATATGTACTAAGACAGGTAAATCCTTCAGAACCATTTATAAGAATTTCAAGACTCTCTCTTATTCCGCTATTGTCCTCAACAATTGATACTTTTATAGGCATTAACTCTATTTTTTTTATAACAAAATACGGCTTTTGTGAAATGAACACAATAACACATAAGTGTTAATTTAGTTATGACAAATTTTTATGCTTATTAAGGTTCCTAAATCTGATTGAGTTCTTATTTTGAATTCACCATTAATGTCGGCAATGCGTTTTTCCATATTGCTTAATCCATTTGAAAAACGATCACAGTCTTCCATATTAAATCCTTTTCCATTATCTGAAATTAAAAATTCGAAAAAGGTTTTGTTTAATATTAACTTTATGTTCACTTCAGATGCTTCGGAATGTTTTACCACATTATTCAGTGCTTCCTTGAATACAAGAAAAATATTATGCCGAATATCCGATGAAAGCATGCTTGAAGGAATGCTATCGGGATACTCAAACCGGCAATTCAAGCCTGCTTCAGATAAAAAATTCTGTGAATACTGTAAGGTATAAGCCGCCAGGTTTTCCAGCGAGTCATTTTTAGGATTTACAGCCCATACAATTTCATCCATGCTATTAACAACTTCACGTGAAGCATCAGAAATCTTATTTATTTCTTCAAGATTACCGATTTTTTTCATGGCAATTTCACTTAACAGTGTAATTTTAGTTAAACTGGAGCCTAATTCATCATGCATGTCTTTTGAAATTCTTGTCCTTTCAGCTTCAAGTACCTGTTGCTGTTTAAGCTCTCTGAGTTTTTTCTTTAGCTTCTGGACTGAAATTAACCTTATTGTGCTTCCAAAAACAATTGCTGCAAAAAATATCCAGCTCACTGTGAACCACCATGTTTTCCACCACGGAGGATTAACTATTACTTTAATTTTTGCGCCGTTTTCATTCCAGATACCATCGCTGTTTGAGCCCTTAACCAAAAAAGTATACTCACCAGCATTGAGATTAGTATAAGATGCCGAAGTGTTCGTCCCTGGAAAAGACCAATCTTCATCAAATCCTTCTAATTTATATGAGTATAAATTCTTCTTTGAATCATTATAATCAAGAGATGAAAATGAAATGATGAATGAATTATCGTAATAATTTAAATTTATTTCACTTGTAATATTAATGTTCTCCTTAATAGCAGATGTATCAGAAGGAATTACCGGTAAATTATGCAGCTTTAAACCCGTTAAAACAATTTCAGGAACTAATGTATTTATTGGTGCAGGATAAAAACTAACCATGCCGTTTCTTGTTCCAAAATATAATTTACCGTCAGAACTTTTGTTAGCAGAGGTTGTCTGAAAATCCTGAATATTCAACCCATCTTCTTCAGTAAAGTTTTTAAAGAATTTCGTGTCAGGATTAAATCTTGATATTCCTGTTCTCGTACTAAGCCATAACATTCCAATATTATCCATTATTAAGTTATTTACAAAATTCGACTGCAATCCATATTTTGTATCGAATACTTCTGATTTTCCTGATTTTATATCAAATAAATTCAATCCGGAATAAAAACTTGCCGCCCAAAATCTTTTTTTACTATCTTCAAGAGAAATTGAAAATCCAATGAAATCTGATTCATTAAAATATTCTATGAATGAATCGGTTGAAGAATCATATTTATATAATCCCCTTGACCCGGACGAAGCCCATATTACTCCATCATTATCTTCGTAAAATGAACGGACAGTAGGTAAAGGGTAATGTTTAAATGTTTCATTGGATGTAATGAACCTATCTACACTCTTTGGAGAAGAAATCCATAAATTTCCTTTTTTATCTTTTAATAAACCGGTTTCCAGTGATTCTGAAATGCTGTTTGTATCGGATTGGCTATGTATATAACTTTTAACATTTCCATTTAAAGGATTCAAATTGTATAAACCTGAATACAGAGTAACCCAAATTGAACCGGAATCATCGAAACATAAATTAAGAATTGAATTATTGCCAAATAATTTAGAATCTCTTTTTGGATTATTATCAGAAAAAAAATGCTGATAATCATTTGAATTATAAATGTGTTTATATAATCCGTTTGAAGTTCCTATCCATAAATTACCAGCATTATCAGGTAAGATAGATGTAATTGCCGCATTTTTAATATTTTTCATGAAAAATGGATTATCATATGAATAATCAAAGCTTTGTAAATTCTTTGATATAATATGCAATCCTTCCATTCCTCCAATCCATATTAATCCTGTTCTATCCTGTGCAATGCTGTAAACATAATTTATTTCTTTTTCTTTTCCATTTATATTTTTTTGAAGTGGATAAAACAAATTTTTATTTTTATCGAATAATATAACACCTTCTCGAAATGTTCCTATCCAAATTAATCCACTTGTATCCTCAAACAGTGAATAGATAACTGCAGATGAGTTTACGCCTTCGCCTTGAATAGAATAATTAATAAACTTATTTGTCTGTGGATTTAATTCGGTTATATAACCCTGTCGGGATGCAATCCAGATTGTGCCTGAAGAATCTTTATATAATTTATGAATTGAATCGGAAGGAATTGAATTACTGCTTGAACTGCGATGAAAACGGGTATATAAGTTTTTTGAAGGCTCATATTTGCATAACCCGTCACTATAAAAGCCAACCCAAAGGTTTCCTTCATTGTCAATTGTAAATGATGAAATTTCATTACTGTTTAATGAGTTAGAATTATTTTCATCGTGGAAATAATGCTGTGTTACCTTGGATTTTTTATCATATGAAAATAATCCTTTGTCTTCCGTTGAAATCCATAATAATCCGTCTTTGCCCTCATGAATATCATAGATTACTGCAATTGAATTAACCGATTTCTCAACAGTCAAATAAAATGCATTAAAAATATCTTTCTTCCGGTCATATAAAGCGACCATATTAGCTGAACCAAGCCAGATATTATTTTCCTTATCAATAAAAATTGCATGAACTTCAGGCAAATAAACAGTGTCTGTCGCTGTGAAAAATTTTTGATGCAATGAAAGAGAATATCCATCATATTTGGCAACTCCACCAAGTACTGGAAACCACATAAATCCTAAGTTATCCTGAACTATGGCTTCGACTGCAGTTCCTGCAGGTAAACCTTGCTCAAGGCTTACATGCTGGTTTTTGTATTGTGAGTAAGCCGGTGCAGAAGCAAATTGTATTATGAATAAAGGAAGAAAATATAATGTTATTCTGAGCATTATTCTTCCATAAATAGTTGTTTATGTGAATATAAGGTAGGAAAAAAAAGTGGGAAAATATATAGGGATAAAGGGTATGATGTCTAAAGTTAATTATAATTAAGTTATGAGAACTCACTAATAGTAAAAAATATGACTAGAAGACAAATAATTAACGATACATTATTCCTTTATTTTCTTTTTCCCATTCTTTATAAAAATATTCCAAATTTTTATAATTCCCATTAATAAATTCATAGAAGATTCTCTGAGCTTCTTTTTCTTTCTTAGGCCTAGTCGATTGACATTTTCTTCCCCATTTACCATTTTCTTTTCTAAAAGGAGTAAAAATTACCCAATAACCATCTTCATTTCTAAACAAAAAAGGGTTTCTCGTTTTACTTTTAAATTGTTCTATAAAAATCCCGAACAAATCTTTAACCCATTTAATAATGTGGGGAATTAATATGAAACTTAAAGATATAACCTATAGTATTTTATGGTGGTTATAGGAAGAACTTTTGTTGGTAGTTTTATGATTCCGAAGCTCTGACAAGCTGAGCTACTCCGGCAGAATGTATTATTTACTAAATTTTGAGGATTCTTTTAAATGGAAAATTAATAAAATAATTTATTTAAATGCCTCAAATACAAGTCTTCATAATTCTTAACCATGTTTTCAACTGAAAAGTTTTGAATTTCCTTTGATGCATTAAATGAGATTTCTTTAATTTTTTCAAAACTATTAATTAATTCAGAAATCTTTTTTACAAAATCATCATCATAAAAAGAATTTATTAAAATGCCTGTTCTACCGTCTTTAATAATTTCATTGACCCCTCCAACATCCGATGAAACTACAGTGACACCAATAGCCATTGCCTCAAGTATCACTAGCGGAACACCCTCATATCTTGAAGTCATTACCATTAAATCAAATTTTGAAATATATTCATAAATATTTTTTTGATATGGGATAAGTTCAACCTTACCCTTTAAGTTTAATTCTTCAATTTGTTTTAATAAATCATTTTTTAATTCTCCGTCTCCAATAATTTGCAATCTTAAATTCGGGAATTTACTTATTAATTTTGAAAACACATTTAGAAGCAATTTATGATTTTTTTGATATGACAATCTTCCTACATTCCCTATCAAAAGATCTTCTGAAGCATTTGAATTATAATGCTTTTTGTAACTTTCAAATACATCTAGATTTAAACCATTATAAATTGTTTCCATTTTATCTTCATCATATTTAAAATATTTAGATAATCTTTTTTTATCATTTTCTGATACAGTAGTGATTAAATCAAAATAGAACTTTTTGGTGTATTCAAAAAAAAATCTTTTTATTGAAAGATGTTCAAGTTCATTATCGGAATAAAAAAGACCGTGGCGAGTTTCAATTTTAAGATTAACATTAGCGATTTTAGAAACTAAGCCCGGAATTGAACTTGAATGTGAATGCACAATATCAAATTTATTTTTTTTGATAATAGAAAATAAATTCCGTGCGCCTTTAAAGGTTATTACATTAATTCCATCATCATTAAAAATAATTTCTTTAATATTAGTATTGTACAATTCATTGGAAATACTACCTTCTCTTGGTATTGCAAAATACACTTCAAATTTTTGAGAATTCAGATTTTTAGCAATTTCTAATGCAATTTTTTCCGTACCATTTATATCGCTGGATGCAACAACAAATAAAATTTTGAACATTACGTCAATTCAATTTTTTTAACAAAAAATTTTCTTTAAAAAAAAGAACCTTAATAAAAAATTTTGCAACATTTATATCCGATATAAACGGAATTAATCTAAAAAGTTCTTTTAAAGAATCAAAATACCTTTTATTAGATATTAATAATCTAAATAATTGATATCTGCTTTTTACTAATCCAGCTTTTGATGCTATTTTTAATTCTTTATCTGGACTTTTAATATATTTTAATTGATGCTTAATAATTATATAACGCATATCGATAGCATTTTGATTAATTCTTGATAAACTATTAGCATGAACCATAACTGCCATGGATATTTTATTTAAAAAAATAATTTTTGTAAAATCGGTAACTCTCATCCATAAGTCATAATCTTCACAATATCTTAAAGAATCAAATTGTCCTGCTTTTAATAATATTTCTTTGTCTATTAGCACACTAGTTACCATTATTAAGTTTTGGTATAGTAACGTAGCTTTACTAAATATCAAATCTGATATTTTATCAGGAAAAATTGATTTTTTTATTATTACATTATCTTTATCCACATAATCTACGTCGGTGCATACTACTCCTGTAATATGCACGTATTTCAATTGAAACTCTAATTTATCCGGATACCAAATATCATCATCATCACAAAAAGCAATTAAATCTCCTTTTGCTTTACTAATTCCTATATTCCTTGATTTTCCTAAATTGTTTACACTTCCTACATTAAAAAAATTAATTCTGGGGTCCCGGTAAGTTGAAAGCTCTTCTTCTGTTCCATCAGTGGAATTATTATCAATTATGATTACTTCTATATCTCTATATGATTGATTTAATATACTTTCAAGAGATTTTTTTAGTAAATTTTTTCTATTAAACGAAGTCAGAATTATGCTGATCAATTCTTATTTCTATTTAATTTTAATAAATGATATATTTTGTTTTTTTCTTCCTTATTCAAAATAATAACCATCCAGGCAAACAAAAGAATAAAACAAAATATATATGAAATTACATTGTTGAAAGTATCAGTAATAATAATCACTGATATTATCAAAAATAACGAAGTAATTGTCAGTATTAAACTTCCTTTGTTAAATTTAAATTTATTCTCGGTTTTATAAAAAAAATAATAAATTGAACATAATGCTACTTGTGATATGAGGTAAGATGCCGATACTAACGATAAGTCTTTCGAAAAAAATTCCAAAAAAGCATAACAAGATAAAACAAAAATTGTTGAAAAAATAAACTCAGCTATAATATATAATTTCAATTTAAACCTAGGAATAAGCCATAACCCAAAAATCCAGCTTATAGCCTTAAAATAATCTCCAACAAATTGAAATTTAAACAGATAAGCCGCAGGCAGAAAATCATTAGAATATAAAATAATTATAAAAAGATTTTTAAAAACATATATAATCGAAAATAGAATTGTTATCAAAATTATTACATTTCTATAATTAATATTGATAAATTCATTGCATGATTCTTTTGAATTTAATGCTGAAAAACGAGGAAATAAATAAGCCGAAATAGATGAAAAAATAATCCCAAAATAATTTATTGAAAAAGCAAAAGCACATTGCAATAATCCGTTTGAATAAATTCCCAGATTGTCTATAGTTAATTTTCTAACTATTAAGAGTGATGATTGATTAATTACACCTACTAATATAAATGCAAATCCTATTGACAATAGATGCTTGATTAAAGAAAAATTCTGAAATTTTAGCGAAAAAAGATTATGTGGGCTTGGAATTAATTTGTGGCGATTTAAAAAAAACACTGAAAAGGTACTAAAGCTAATAGGAGTTAAAAATAGTGCAGCAACTGCCCCCATTAATCCATAATAAATTATGAGCGGAATACTTAAAATAATTGTTACTAAAATAGAAATTATTGAAATTTTTACATATAAATCAATTATCTTTAAACCCTTAATGAAAGAATCAAAAAAATAATAAAAATTTATAAATATTATTCCAAATGCCATTAACATTATGTAATGAGAGTAGCTACTATCATTTAATAAAAGACTTGATACTTGGCTGGAGATTAAGAAAATAAATATGGAAAAAAATACGGAGGAAATAAGCAATAATTTTATGGAATCATAATATAATAATTTTAATTTTTCAGAATCATTTTCAGAGGTGATCTCCGATGTACATTTAATTATCCCATTTTGCAAACCTAATGGAGTTGCAAATGTTAATAATGAATAAAAAGTTTGGAATTGAGCATAAATTCCCACACCTGCAACATTCAGAAATACTGCTATTAGTTTTGTCCTGATAAAGGAATTTATACTATTTGCAATTGTTACAAATGTAAACTTGCTTGTGGCTTTTAGAAAAGACGTAATTCTTAAATTTGATTAGTTAATTTTATATCAGTATTGATCTTAAAGGCGATTGCTATCATCAACCATAATGCTAAATTTATTGGTCCATAAAAACCAAAATATGGCTCAAACATAAATGCAATTATAAAAGGCAATATTGATAACAATATTGTTTTCAGTAGAATATGTATATTTTCATCTTTTTTCATTCTCTTAGACATATTCCTAATGCAATAATAAATGCTTCTAAAATAAAACGATAAGTATATTATAGAAGCAGGTACACCCATTTCAAAAAATAAATTTAGAAAAGTATTATGAGAGTTTGTCACTGGAACGAAATAATAATCAAACACATAATCTTTATATATAGAAAAAGTATAGAAACCATACCCTGTTAAATAATTTTCCTTTAACAAGATAATAGTTGCAAGCCATGCCTGTAATCTCCCGAGAGAAGATACGTCATTAGCAAACAGTAAAACAGAATTTACTCTATCCAGAATTATTGTTGAGAATGCGAAAAAGATAAGAACTAAGAAAACGCTTAAGACTATAAATTTCTTGGGCTTGTTGATAAACATTAATATTATGGCAACTATAAGTGAAAGCCAAACTCCGCGTGATTGCGTTAAAATAATTCCAAATAAACAACTTAATGACAATATTATATGTAAAATTTTATATTTATTATTTTTCAAATAAAATGTAAATGACAGACCTATCATAAAACATAACAATAAATAACCGGATACCATATTCACATGATTCCACAAAGAGGAATATCTTAGTCTCAAATTAAATCCAAAAACAAAAAAAACGTAAATAGAAAACAAAGACAAAACTGCACCCGAAATTAAAATACAGTTAAATAATTTTAAATAAGATTTTTCATTTAAATTAAGATTTTGTATTAAAAAAAAGATTAGAAACGGTGCTAAAATTACATAAGTATAATTTTTCCATCCATAATCAAAATCTGATTTAGTAAAAATAAATACCCCCCAAAAAAGTAAAAAAAACCAAAGAGAAGAATCGAATAAATTAAATTTTATAGATTGCGTGGACCTGGTTAATAAAAAAAGGATAGTGACAAAAAGAAAATATATTACATGTAAAGTAATTGAATCAACAATAAATAATATTGGGAAATAAACTATAAAAAAACTTATTTCAATTTTTGAAATTAAAAAACTAAACAAGTCTTTATATTTTTGAATCGCTAGTTGCCTCAATATATTTATATTTTATTATATAAAAAGTGCTCATTAATGCAAAAGTTAAGAACATACAAACTAGTACAATTGTCATTCTCTTAGGTTTTGCTTTTTTTTCCGGTAGAAATGAAGGATCCATTATTATTACAGAAGGGGTTTCTTTGTTTTCTTCTATCTTTGCTTGTTCAAACAATGGCAAAATAAACGTGAGAATTTTGGTTTGGATCTCAACATTTCTTTGCAACCTAAGGAAATCCATTGCAACATTTGGGCTGCCTTTTAAACTTAAATTATTATTCCCTGTTTCACTATTTTTAATAATTTCTAATTGTTTATATAACGCTTTTATCTTTTCTTCCTGAGCTTTAATTTCCGGTTGATCATGAGTCAAGATTTTTTTTAATATATCAAGTTTAACTTCTTCTGATTTAATCTCTGTTTCTATTTGGATTTGTCCTTGAACAGCAGCTCTTATAGTTAAATCTGGTGCGACACCATATATATTTTGAAAGGATTCAAGACTATCTTCCGCCTGTTCAAGTTCCTTTTTACTAAGCAAATATCTCTCCTCTATGAATACCCTGTTATTTCTAGCATTTTGTACATTTAGCTCAACATTCATCTTATTAAGCTGGTATATTAAAAAATCTACAATCTCTTTTGCTCGTTCAGGTTTTTTATCATAAACACCTATAAACATAACACCTGATTGCTTATTGGATGCAAGTTCCATTATATTATCTCTGAAATTTTTCACAGCGTCCTGCATATATTTATATTCCCATTCACTATTCAAATTAAATTTTACAATTGTTTCTTCAATACATTTTCTACTGGTTAAAATATCTTCATAAAGTGCTAATTCTTTCGACGCAGATGTCGTCCCCCCCTCTACAAAATCTCCTAACCCGCTTCCAACATCCAATCCTCCTAATAATGCCCCTAACCCCCCGCCTTTTGAAGTCGATTTAACAGTTGAAGATGAAAAAAATACGGGTATAAGCACAAAAAAGGCTATAAAAGCAGATAGAACTCCCACAATCAATGTAGCTATTAAAATCTTTTTAATATTGAAACGAATTATTCTTACTAATTCAAATAATGATAATGACTTATTTTCTAATTTATCCATCTTTTTTACTATGCCACTTACCTGTTATTTAAATAAATCAATAATGCTGTAACAATTCCAACAACTGCCCCGGTTATCTGAGCAACAATGCTTACCATATCTTTAAATTCTGTCTGGCTTACTTTTGGAACATATATAAAATCACCCGATTGAATCTCAATATCTCCGGGTTTATACCAACCGCGTGAATTAAATTTTATAATTCTTGTATTTCCTTCATCAGCGGCTAATGAAAAACCTCCCGCTCGGTTAATATAATACTCAGCATCCTGACCTATTTTAAACGGAACATAACCTTCGTTCTGTACCTGTCCATATACATATACAATGTTTTTGTTATCATTCACATAAACAATATCACCATCTTCTAAAATTATATTTTGAGATTTATCATTCTGCTCATAAAGTTTTTCAAAATCAACCACTACTCTGCCTCTTCGTGCCAAAACGTCACTCCAAAAATTAGCTTTATCTTTCTCTGACACAATAACATCATTGGCTCTTTCATTAATTCTTATCTCCATCGTATCCTTGGTCTCTGTATATTCTTTATCAAAACTTCTGAAAATAATGCTTAAAGGCAAATATGCATTTTCTGTGAATCCACCGGCCATGTCAATTACATCTTTCAAATGAGTATTTTTAAATGATATAGGATAATAACCCGGTCTTTCAACTTCACCCAGAACCAGAACTGTAACTTTTTTCTGATAATCAGTTTTATATTTCACAAACACGCGGTCAAAATTATTTATTTTATAATTTTTATCCTCATCATATGATAAATTAATAATTTCAAAACCTTTTGTTTCGCCATATGGTCTGAATAATAAAATGCTGTCAGGTTCCGCATTTATGTCAAATCCTCTGCCTAATGAAATTATTGTTTCCAAATCATCATTTTCAGAATATTCATACGTCCCCGCTAATTGCACCGCACCGTCAACCGTAACATAGTTTTTCTGAAGCAAGGTATTCGGGATTTTTAATAAATCACCCTCCAGAAAAAACGGATTATACTCATCGTTATTTGTAACAAAAAATTTATATATATCAACTTTTTTAATTGTGCCGTTCTTTCTTACAAGCTCAATGTTCCTCAATGACATTTGAGTTAAAAATTGTTCTCTGTTTTTCTCATTAATCTTATCAGTATAAACTCTTGAAACATTAGTAGTATCAAAATATAATCTTTTAAGAATTTCGGAAACCCGCATTGTCGGGAGCACTTCAAATGTTCCCTGAACTCTTCCTGTAACTTTAACTAGAAAAGTCCTGGGCATTGTAAGCGTAAGACTAACATCGCTTGAATAATATCTTTTCTTGACTGCCGCAACTACTCTTGATTTTGCCTCGGCAAGCGTTACGCCATTTACATTAACTTCTCCCACAGTTGGGATTATAAGAGAACCTTCAGGAGATACATATATCGGCACCTGTTGATTTACAAATCCATACAGTCCGAGATTAAACAAATCATTTGGTCCCACAATATATGTCTGTGGATTTATTGCGCCTTCCAATGGAACAGTCTTATCATGAACGTTGCCATCGCTTATTGAACCAAACAATTCCGGAGCATCCGCATTTATTTTCATATTACTGCTTGGTGTTGAAGAAGACTGAGTTTTCAATTTCTCAAAAGGGTCATTATCCTTCTGGGCTAAAGCTATACATGAATATAAACTTAATACTAAAATTAAAACTGTTTTAATAAAATTTGACTTCATTTTATTTTAAATTAAAATAACTAATTGCACTGTTTAATATATCTAATGTCTTGTCAGTGTTTTTTGTTTCACAATAAAATCTTAAAAGCGGTTCGGTTCCTGATGCTCTGACAATCAGCCAGCCGTTTTCGAACTGGAATTTAAACCCATCCATCGGGTTTATGTTTATAATCTTATTTCCCGCAAGCTCATCACCCGGTTTAAATGATTTACATTTTTCAAGAGTTGCTTTCACCAATTCATTTGTAGTATGAACATCTATCCTTTGATAGAAATATTTTCCAAATTCATTTTCAATTTCTTTTTTAAGCTCGCTGATGCTCTTGCCTGTATTTGCAATCAACTCAGCATAAAGCAATCCGTTATAAACACCGTCACGTTCAGGTAAATGTCCTTTAATCCCGATGCCTCCGCTTTCTTCTGCGCCAATCAATACATCATCTTCAATCATTAATTTGGAAATATGCTTAAACCCAATCGGAACAGTTATCAGTTCAATTCCATTCTTCTGGCAATATTTTTCTATTAAATCCGATGTCGAAAATCCTCTCACAACTTTTCCTGTTAGCTTCTTAGTTTCGTGCAAATATTTCAGAAGCAAAGCAAAAGTTTTCTGCGCATCTAAAAAATTTCCGTTCTCATCTATGATTGCAATTCTATCTGCATCACCATCGGTAACCATTCCCATAGCATACTTTCCGTTTTTAATTAATTCCATTATTTCGCTAAGATTTTTCTCAACAGGTTCGGGAGCGCTTTTCCCGAATGATGGATTTATTTCGGCATGAAGTTGTGTAATCGGCAAAAATGCGTTCACCGTGTTCTGTCCTGCACCATACATTGAATCGTGAACTAAGTTAATATTCGCTGATTTTATCTTTCCAAAATCAATTTTCTTTCCTAAATAATCATGAAAATATTTTCTTCCGTCATAATACTCTAAAATCCCTTCTTGCAGATATGCTTCAGCAGATTTCTTCGGATGAACCGTTCCAATATTTTTCAACTCTACTTCGACTTTCACAATCTCATCGGGATTCATCGAACCCCCAAACTCATCTTTAAGTTTAAACCCATTGTATATTGCAGGATTATGTGACGCAGTTATCATCACACCATAAGCATGATTTTTGTCTCTTGCAAGAAGTGAAATCGTCGGAGTTGTTACAAATGTCGAAGTCAGGTAAGTCTTAATTCCCTCTCCACAGAACATTTCTGCCGCTGCATGAGCAAATTCCTTTGATAAAAATCTCGTATCATAACCGATTATGATGCCGTTTTTGATTTTTGGATGATTTTTAAAAGTCCTTGCCGTTGCAAGCGCAACTCTGCAAACATTCGCAAAAGTGTAATTTTCAGCGATTACAGCTCGCCAGCCATCTGTTCCGAATTTAACAGGTTCTATATTCATTTAAATAAATAGCTTTTAGGCAAAATTATATAAGCTATAATTTTACTAATTATAATTTTAAAAAAATATGACAAATTTAAAAGTTTTTTCAACAAAAAGGTATAAAACGCGCTATTGAGACCTCCTATGGGAGCCGACCCAGTCTTTTACATAATTGACTGTTTCGTATGTGGGTGTACCGGGTGTGAAAAGCTCGCCTACTCCAAGCTTTTTTAATTCTTCTATGTCGGTTTCGGGTATGATGCCTCCGCCAAAAAGCAGAACATCCGTAAGACCTTTATCGTCCATTAACTTCTTTACTTTAGGAAAAATCGTCATATGTGCGCCACTGAGAATGCTGATGCCTATTGCATCAACGTCTTCCTGCAATGCAGCTTCTACCATTGATTCCGGTGTCTGACGCAAACCTGCATAAATCACTTCAATTCCGGCATCTCTGAACGCAGCTGCAATGACTTTTGCGCCCCTGTCGTGACCATCAAGTCCTACTTTTCCTATTAAAATTCGTATTTTTCGGTCATTAACCTTATTTTCAGGCATTCATTAATTTAAACATTTTTTCTCTAACTTTTTAGGATAAATTCTATCATAAATGATATTGCTATCCGATAGATACTTGTATCCGATAGATATTTATAATTAGATAAATATTAATGTCATTCCCGCGAAGTTACAAAATCCCCTCTTGAGGGCAATTATATACTTGACAAACCCAAATATTTTACATATCTTTGTATAAGTTAATAAAACAAAGAATATGAAAGAATTTAAAAGTTTGGTTGATTTGTTAAAAGCGTTCCCAGATGAGCAAAGTTGCAGAGACTTTGTAGAGAAATTAAGATGGAACGGCAAACCTGAATGTCCTCACTGCAAACATAACGAAGTATATAAATTCAAAGACGGCAAGTTATGGAAGTGTAAAAAATGCCGTAAGCAATTCACCGTAAAAGTCGGAACGATATTTGAAGATAGTGCTTTGCCATTAATTAAATGGTTTATGGCAATGTATTTATTAACAGCACACAAAAAGGGTATCAGTTCATTACAGTTAAGCAAAGACATAGGAATTACGCAAAAATCAGCTTGGCATATGCTTCATAGATTACGCTACGCAATGACAACAAAAGAATTTAATAAACCGTTAAGCAATACCGTAGAATGCGACGAAACGTATGTCGGTGGTAAAAACAAATTTAAACATTGGAATAAAAAATCAGAGGGAACGGGATTTCAAGATAAACAGGCAGTATTTGGAATGATTGAAAGGAAAGGAAATGTTATTGCTTTGCCTGTAGTAAAAGCCGATGCCGTTACCTTAGTTCCTATTATCTTAGACAACGTAGATAGAAACGCAACGATAATGACAGATGAGTTTGGCGGATATTATCATTTAGGAAAAATCTATAAAGAACACGGTGTAATAAATCACCAATCAAAAATGTATGTAAGAGGTGAAGTTCATACACAATGTATAGATAATTTTTGGAGTTTATTAAAGCGTGGAATTATCGGAATTTACCATCAAGTTTCACCGAAGCATTTACACAGATATTGCAATGAGTTTGCTTATAGATTTAACACAAAAGAGAGTTCCGACGTTAATAGATTTGCATATACATTCAGTCAAATTAACGGTAAATTGCAATATAAGACGTTAATTAATAATTGAAGTGTTGAAAAAAACAAAAAAAGATACAGAACAAAAAATAAAGAAACCGAAACAAAAAAGAGAGCCGAAACTTCAATCCAACTTGAATTTCCTTGAATTTATAACGAGGATAGTGAGAGTAAAACCACCCTTGAAAGCTAAATGACTTTTTTTGAATCTTTATTTCGGTTACCTTAGTATAAGTATTGAAGTATAAATTAAACTTCAAAATTATATGATAGACCAAAAAACAAAAGATTTAATTCTTTATCTTGTAAATGAATTAAAAGATAAAGAGGATTTTGGAGCTACACTTTTAAACAAGACACTTTTATATATTGATTTCTTGCATTATTATAACACTGGTAAGCCATTAACCTCTTTTGAGTATATCCATCAACAATATGGAATAACTCCTAAATTTAATCAACTACAACCGATAATTAATGAATTAATTGCTGAGAAAAAAATCAAAAGGGAAGTAAAAAAAATAGGCACCAAAGACGCAAAAAAATTAGTTCCCGAGGGAATGATTGAATATCCACAATTTAGCGAGACAGAGGCTAAGACTATTTTAGAAGGCATTAATTACATTAGAGACAAAAATGCGTCAGAAATGACCGATAATCACCATAGGGGTTTAGCTTGGCGATTAACAAAAGGTTTTGAGAATATTCCTTTCAATGCGTTATTATTAACCAAATCAGATGAGATTACAGATGAGGATTTGGAGTGGATAAATAATAGTTTCAAAAATTGGCAGAACAGAGCGAATTATACCAAATTATAAGAGAAAATGAGTTTGATGAGGAGGTATTAAAAATTTGTGGTAGTTACTCCCGAATGAACGAATTAGACGAATCAATTGACTGGGCTTTGTGTAGGTTTAAAGAAGAAGAATTTTCAAGTATTGGTAATAATCAATATTTTTTAAAAACAGATGAATTTACAGATAAAAAGTTTCCTCAACTACTAATAACCTTTTACGTAAACCAATCCACACAAACAATCGTTTTAATTAACATAAAAGAAGTATAAAACGACTGGATTTTATCAGTTGCATTCCGCATTTTTCTTAACCGAAAATTAAATCCAATCAAAATGGCTATCTACAAACAAGATAAATCCGAAAATGAATTGTTACAGGAAATTGTTACCGTTTTAAAATCCATTAACTCTTCAATCGCCGATGTTAACAAAGGTTTAACGGCTTATATTAGACCTGAATTAAAAAGCATCAATAATGAGTTATCGGGTATTAAAAATGCAATTATTTCAGTAAAGAGTAAATTTTAATAACTTCATTCATTATTGCAATTTGATTATTTAAGGATAGCAATCCTAATCCGAAGCTATCTATTGTCTGAAACTTCCTACCTTTACGTAATTTTTTTACGTCTTCCAATCGTTTTTCCGACTGTTTAATCTGATTTTTAAGTGTTAATTTTTTCACTGTTATTCCCCTTTCTTATTTTTTAGGTTTGTCAAGTAAGTAGTTGCCCTCTTGAGAGGGGTGGATTCGACGAAAGTCAAAGACGGGGTGTGTAAATAAAATTTGCCTTTGCAAATACTTCCACATTCCCTAATTTTATTTCAAGTACGATTAAGGTGAACAAACTCAAGAATATTTTATACTCCGCAAGCATACTTCTCTTCTTTGCTTTCACATTTCAAAGCATTCCGCCGGGATGGTTTCAACAGATTAGACCTGTTAATGATGTTATCAATGATATTTTCTTTTTAGACAGCTTAAACGGATGGGCAGTTACTAACGGTTCGTTTAATACAAACGATACGGCTTATATTTTTAAAACAACAAACGGAGGAGATAACTGGCTTATTAATTTTTCTAGTGTCGAAAAATTAAACGTTATTCAATTTGTTAATGAAAATACTGGATATGTTGGCGGAGGATCGAATGGAGGTGCAATGCTAACTTTTTTAAAAACTACAAATACGGGACTAAACTGGCAGAGATTAACAGTTCCTGATGGAGTTTATATAAGTGATATATTTTTCTATAACAGTGATACAGGATGGATTTGTGATGGTGATGGCTTATTTGGAGGTTTATATAAAACAACAAATGGTGGAATGAGTTGGCAGTTACAGATAGGCAGTTCTGCGAGACCGCAAAGAATGTTTTTCTTGAGTAATGATACGGGATGGTTTGTAAATAGTGCTTCATCAGGCAGTTTATACAGAACAACTAATTCAGGAATAAACTGGAATTTGCAATATAATTTTTCCACTCAAATAAATGACGTCTATTTTTTAAATGCGTTAACCGGAATAGTTTCAAGCATAGAAATGTATAGAACAACTAATGGTGGTTTTAATTGGATTCAGACAACAACGTCAGTTGGAGGAATTAAGATAAGTTTTGCAACAGATTCAATTGGATGGGCGGGTTCAAACTTTCAGAGAATAACTAAAACAACTAATATGGGTCAATCTTGGTTTTATCAGTCTACGCCTATAAGTAACCCTAGTGTCAGCGCATATGATAGTTTGAAAGTTTGGGCAGGAGGTGCTGGTATTATTCACACTACCGACGGCGGTAGCCTTTCAGCACTTGAGCAAATAGGAAACGAAATGCCAATTGAATATGAATTATTCCAGAACTATCCTAATCCTTTTAATCCTTCTACAAAAATCAGATTTTCGGTCAAACGTCAGACGTCAAACGTGAAACTATTAATTTACAATTCTATTGGAGAATTTATCTCAGAATTATTTAATGGGAATTTATTGGCAGGAACATATGAAGTCCAATTTACTGCGAACAATTTATCAAGTGGAATATATTACTACACACTCATAACAGACAATTTTAAAGAAACAAAAAAGATGTTATTGCTTAAATAACTACTCGTTATTAATTACACCTTATTAATTCGTGTCACTCTCCCCATCCCAACCCGATTTTCCTCTCATAAAAAATCTTTTATAAATAAATTTTATTAAGTCTTTTTCGGCAATTCGTGATAATTCGTGGCTTTCAGTTTTCCCTTTGTGCTTCTTTGTGTTCTTTGTGGATATAATTTTTCTCTGTTGTAAAATTAAATAGAATGAAAATTCTTCAAAACTAAATTAAAATCAAAACATCCATTCTATAATAGAATGAATTTCAGAAAATCCTGCAAACCTAAACCATAACTCAAACTTTTGTGGAAAAATAGAATAGTTAGAATAAACGATAGAATGAGAAATAGAATACAAAATAGAATGAAAATGGAATGGAATAATTCCCCCTTTGGAGGGGGATTGAGGGGGAGGAAATTTACTCCAGACTCTCAAGACTTCTGTGCGAGTGCTTCTGATAAATAGAAACGGCAACGATGCCGACAAGCACTCCGAACCAGAGCGTTGCTGTGCGGATTATTATTGTTGATGCAACCGAAACGTTCGCAGGAATTTTCAGCACCTGCATAAGCCCCGTAAGCGATGCATCCGTCAAGCCGAGCCCTCCCGGCAAAAATGCAATCGCGCCGATTAAAGTCGAGAAGCCGTAAATGAAAGTTGCAATCAGCAAGCTCACCTCGATTCCCGTCGTAACCGAGAAAACATTCAGCACTATATAAAATCCGAGGCACTCGAAAAACCACGACGCAATGCTGATGAGAATTGCAATAATTAGCGGCTTTATTTTAACGAGTTGATAAATGCTGTCGTATGCAGTATGAAATTTATGAATGTGCTTTGAAAGAAAATTTATTTTTTCAAGAAGTCCTATAAACCCGAGTGAAAGTTTTTTTGAGCTTAGCATCAGCGCAAACGCAATGAAAACAACCCCGACAATTATAATAATCGTCTGTCCGTAATCAAACACATAAGCACCGACTATGCATAACATCACGATTGAAATAAAATCCGTTAATCTCTCTGCGAGAATTATCGGAGCTGACTTGGAAATAGGTGTTCCGTTTTCTTCTTTGAGCAGATACGATTTCAAAACTTCTCCCATTTTTCCGGGAGTAACGCTCATCACAAACGCCGAAAGAAAAATTAAAAAGCTTATGCTTGTCTTAATTTCAATCTTAAGAAGCTTTCTGTAGTATTCCCATTTAAAAAATCTGAAAATATAATTGACGAATGACAGAGCAAGAATTACAGGATACCACCACCAGTTAAACTCAGCAAAAGCAACGAGCAGTTTATCAAAGTCCGCATATATGCTGAATGCAAGAAAAACCAACGCTCCCGCCGCGCAGGAGATTAAAATTTTTCGTTTGTATTTTTTAAATAAATTTTTCTGAGGCATATCTAGCTGCCCACTAATTACACAAATTTACGCGAATTATTTTTTAAAAGATTAGTGTTCATTTGTGAAATTCGTGGGTTACATTTTCTTTAAATTCTCATACATCTTCACAAGCGGAAGTCCGACGACGTTGTAATAATCACCTTCGATTTTATCTATGAACAAACATCCGAAGTCATCCTGAATGCCGTATGCACCGGCTTTGTCAAGTGGCTTGTACGTTTCGACATAAAAATTAATTTCATCCTTGTGCAGATTTCTGAAATGCACTTTAGTGATTTCGTAATCAAAAATTTCTTTTTTACTTTGAGTATCGACAAGATTAAATCCCGTAAACACAAGATGTGTTTTATTGCTTAACTGTTTTAGATAGTCCGCCGCCTGCTGTTCGTCTTCCGGCTTGTTCAAAATTTTTTCATCGAGAACAACAATCGTATCGGCGGAAATTACAATTTCATTTTTATAATTCTGAGAAACTGATTTTGATTTATTAATGGAATTGAATCTGATGACGTCAAGAGGCGAGTAATTTCCTGAATTAATTTCTTCAGCCTTGCTGTCAACCGCAATAAAATCGAGACCGATTTGTTTCAATAAATTGTTCCGCCTTTGCGACTTCGACGCGAGAACATATTTGCGGGAAAATATTTCCTTAAAAGTCATTGCGGATTTATCTGTTACCCCGCATCGCACGGAAAAGAAAGCTTATTACAAGCAGGACAACAATCGTTCCCGTAAGGTCAATTAAAAATGATATGAATTTGCTATCACTGTAAAGAAGTGAGCTTGCTAATGTAGCACCTGTAATACCGGCAAAGATATAAACTATGATTCTTAAAAATAAATTCGGAATTGCTTTTGTGCTTACAAAAAAAGATGCAATCAATCCGAGTAATCCTCCGGTTAGAATTTCAGACCAACTTATTTCTATAGGCATAAGATTTTTAATTTATGTTTGATGAATGTATGGGTCTTTCACAACTTTATGGCTTTCGAACAAATACTTATAAGTATTCAAAAGTACTGTAAGCTCTGCAAACGGGACAACGAATCTCTCGCCGCTTCTGCGAAGCTTAACTTCGAGCTTTCCTTCTTTCATATTTTTATCACCGATAATTACCTGCACGGGCATTCCAAGTAAATCGGCATCATTAAATTTAAATCCTGCTCCGACATTTAATCTGTCATCATATAAAACTTCATAACGTTTATTTTGCAGGTCTGCGTATAAATCATCCGCAAAAACTTTTGTCTCTTCGATTTTCGGATTAACACAAATCAAATGAATCTGGAACGGAGCAATCTCTCCTTGCCATATAATTCCCTTTTCATCGTGATTCTGTTCGATGTATGCCGCACAGCTTCTTTGAACACCTATGCCATAGCTTCCCATCACAATCGGCTGCTGCTTTCCGTTCTTATCGAGAAAATATGCGCCAAGCTTTTCTGAAAATCTTAATCCAAGCTTGAATATATGCCCGACTTCAATTGCCTTCGTAACTTTTATTTTTTGTTTTCTGTCCGCAGTTTCTTCACCGCTCTTCGCTGTTCTTATATCCTGATATTCAATCGATGGAACGTCACGTTTGAAATCTATATTTCTTATATGATAATCGTCTTCGTTTGCACCTGAAATTAGCTCATCAGCATCTTTCAAAGTTAAGTCGGCAATAATTTTTATGTCTTTTGTTTTTAAATTAATTGGACCAATAGAACCCGCATTCGCTCCGCTAATTCCCGGAAGTTCATCATTGTTTGCAGGACGCAAACCCGCGCCGAATATAGCAGACAGCTTGCTCTCATTCACTTCATCATCACCGCATACAAGCGCAAGGATGTACTCGTTTATCTTTTTACCTTTTTTCTCTATGACATTCACAAACACTCTTGACTTTGCAAGACGCGATTTATCTTGTGTGCCAACAAAGTCTGCAAGCTCATCAATTGTTTTTATGTTTGGGGTATGAAATTTCTCAAATGACAAATTTGAATCTTTTCTTGCAACCGGTTCTCTATATGAAACCGCAACTTCCATGTTCGATGCATACTTCAAGTCTTCAGTTACCGCAACATTATCTTCACCTGCGTCAGACTCAACCATAAACTCTTCGGAATCTTTTCCGCCCATCGCCCCTGAGTGTGCTTTCACTGAAAAGAATTTCAATCCCAATCTTGTAAAAATATTTCTATATGCCTGCGCATGCTTGTCATAAGAAACATCAAGTCCTTCCCAATCAGCATCAAACGAATAAGCATCTTTCATAGTGAACTCACGCGTTCTCAAAACTCCCCCTCGCGGACGCGCTTCGTTTCTGAACTTCGTATGTATCTGATACCAAATCTGCGGCAACGCTTTATATGAATTAAGACTATTCTTGGCAATCGTAGTGAATACTTCTTCGTGTGTCGGCGCCAGAACCATCTCGCGGTTTTTCACTTTGAAAATATCATCGCCGTAAATCTCAAATCTGCCTGACTCAACCCAGAGTTCGTTCGGCGACAAACCCGGAAGCTGAAACTCAAGCCCCCCGATTTTATTCATCTCATCACGAATAATGTTTATTATTTTATTAAATACCCTGAACCCGAACGGCAAATAAGAATAAACCCCAGCCGTAAGCTGGGAAATCATCCCTGCCCTAATCATTAAAATATGCGATTTTGTTACTGCATCGTTAGGAACTTCCTTAACAGTCGGTATGAAATACTGCGATAATCTCATTAATTGGTAATTATTATCTAAAATTTTTGTTAAGTTATAAAGATACTTATATAATGAGAGTATAACAATGTATGAAATTATTGTATAATTTTATGGAATTTAATAAATAAGTTTTATAACTCAATAAAATATTTGCATTATTTTATTAATCTTCTTATATTAACCTTTCAAATTAGGGGGTCTTAACATTATTATGTTTGAAACTGTAACTAACCAGACCAATACTCGCTCAATTATTGGTCTTGCCGAAAAATTCATAGATTTTGCGGGTATGTTTCCACCTGCTAAATTGCCGTTAAACCAGGCGTTTGCTAACTATATTCGTTATGCAGGCGACCAGTATAACTGGCTTTTATCCAGATTTATCTGTCCGGCAAATCAGTTATTGAATTTAGCAGAGATTATTAAAGAGAATTTCGAATATGTTAATTATCCGATTAGCATTTCGGTTCTTGGCAAAGGCGGTGATAACATTAAGGATTTCAGAAATGAAGTGCTTAATGATATTAATGCTTTCAAAGCTTTCCGCTCGAGATTCACAACCAACTTTGAAGCTGATGCTTATGAAATAAAGCTTCCCGAAGAAATTCTTTTTACAAAGGATGAACGGGCTTTAGAAGAAGCAATCAAGTTCACGGTTGATGAGATTGAAGAAAAAGTCGGCAGCAACATAAGAATTTATTTCGAAGGAATTTATAAAGCTGACTGGGACCACAGCGTTGATATGGTAACTGATGTTCTTTCAAATCTCAAAGCAATTGATAAAAACGTCGGGTATAAAGTTCGTCTCGGCGCATTTTCAGGAATCGATGTTCCCTCCTGCAGACAAGTTGCAGTTGTTTTGTTAAACTGCCTCGACCGTTCACTGCCAATGAAAGCAACGCAGGGACTTCATCATCCGTTCAGGCATTACAGCGAAGAAATTCACGGAAAGATGCACGGATTCATAAATCTTTTTGTTGCGGGAATTCTTGCTAACAGGCATAATCTTGAGGGTGATGTTGTTATTAAAATTCTTGAAGATGAAAACCGTGAGAATTTTGTATTCACTGATGAAGGACTTTCATGGAAAGGATTTGAAGTTGATGTAGATTGGATAAAATACGGAAGAGAAGATTTCATGAATTCATTTGGAACCTGCTCAGTTGAGGAACCTATCGAAGACTTGCAAAAACTAAATTTGATTTAAGTTTTTGAAATGAAATAATTGTTATTTTTAAGTATTTTAAATGAGGGGCATTAAGCCCCTTTTTTATTTTAAATAAGACGTAGCAAAAATATCTAATATCATAGAAATGATAAAATCTTTTATTCCTGTTTCACCCGACTCACATTTTCCTATTCAAAATCTTCCCTTTGGAGCATTCAAGCATAGAAATTTTAAGAATGTTCATATCTGCACAGCAATCGGTGAGTTTGTTGTTGATTTAACCTATCTCGCAGAAAAAAATTTCTTTTCAGTAATTTTAAAAGACAAACATATTTTCAGTGATGGCAGCTTGAATAAGTTCATGGCACTGGATTCAGATATAAGAAAAGATTTCAGAAAAAAACTTCAGTCGCTTCTCGATGAAAATAACAAAATTATTCGCGATGATGTGGAGTTAAGAGAAAAATGTATTTACCAGCTGAGCAAATGTGAACTGGTTATGCCAGTGAAAATCGGGGACTACACGGATTTTTATTCTTCAAAAGAACATGCGACAAATGTAGGAATAATGTTTCGAGGGAAAGAAAATGCTTTAATGCCTAACTGGCTTCATTTGCCTGTGGGCTATCACGGAAGAGCAAGTTCAGTTATAATCAGCGGAACTGAAATTCACAGACCAAGCGGACAGACAAAAGCTGACAATGAAGAGATGCCGAAATTCGGACCATCAAAACTTCTTGACTTCGAGCTTGAGATGGGATTTTTTATTTCACAGTCTAATGAACTTGGACATCCTGTTAATGTAAATGATGCATTGCAAAAAATTTTCGGGCTTGTGATTGTTAACGACTGGAGCGCAAGAGACATTCAGAAATGGGAATACGTTCCGCTTGGACCGTTCCTTGCAAAAAACTTTGCAACTTCTATTTCACCTTGGATTGTAACTCTTGAAGCTCTTGAACCATTCAAAACCGATAACGTTAAGCAAGAACCTGAACCGCTGCCTTATTTAAAACCGAAAAGAAATTTTACTTATGATATTACTCTTGAAGTTGCTATACAAACTGAAAAGCTCGATAAGCCATTTATAATTTCCAAATCAAATTTTAGTTATTTATACTGGAGTATGCAGCAGCAGCTTGCTCATCATACAATCACGGGATGCAATTTGCAGACAGGCGATTTGCTTGCATCGGGAACGATAAGCGGAGAAGCGGAAAATTCACGCGGAAGCATGCTTGAGCTTACCTGGCGCGGTGAAAACCCGCTCAAGCTTCCAAACGGTGAAGAAAGAAAATTTATTCAGGATGGTGATACAATTATTATGACCGCATACTGTCAGGGTGACGGGTATAAAATCGGTTTCGGAGAAGTAACAGGAAAAATTTTACCTGCTTTAAAATGATTTTAAAAGCATTTTATATTTTATCAGTTACACTAATTTGTTTCATACTTGTTTTATCAAGCTGTAGCAACAATCCGACTGCGCCGGATAATCCTTTTGAGAATTTCCGTTATCCATATCAAAACGGGATAAGCTGGTTTTATAATAACAGAACATTTTTTTATAACGTCCGACCGGATTCAATCGGCATTTATGTTTCGGATGATACCGTCAGTGGTTCGGGGTTTTCAATTTACACTGGTGATACTATCATTAACGGGGTTTCATCAAAATTGCTCAGAAGTGAACACGTTTCTCCGTCGCACGCACATATTACTTTGGAATCTTTTATTCAGACAGATACGGGATTGATTTCAAACTTCGGTGGGAAAAACGGGAGAAGTTTCGGTCCGTACTTACCTAACAGTGGTATAAAATTTATTTTTGGCAATAAAGAATTTTATAACGTCAAAGACATTCTTTCATATTATGCATACGATATAAATCCTGATACAGGATTTGTAGATACAGCATCAGTTAACTGCATAAAATATCCCGTAATTGCGGGAACCGAATGGCATTTTCGCTCGCTCGGAGGCGGCTTGAACCTTTACAAAAAGTATGCAGACATAGTTGATGTTAGTACTCCGCTTGGAGTTTTCAATTGCATGCAGGTTCAGAGAATTTTTAAAAATTCTTCAACCCCCGATACTAATTTTGTTTTAAATGATTTTCTTTCGGAAAAAGGAATTATTAAACGCGATTATATTATTAAAAATATTGAAGTATATAATTCCAATAATCAGGTAATCGGGTACTTTGACGTAAAAGAAGAATATATGATTCAGCTTATAAACGGTTTTTAAATTATTGATATTGATTAATTTTTAGTGTTTTTTATTTGGAAATAAAACTTTAGGTTTCAGAATAATCAAATTTACTGGTGCCGAGTTCGATACAAAAAAATAAAAAAAGTATTTTTAAAAAACCTTCACGGCGATTAACGCAGAAAAAATTCCCTTCTGCACAGGCGCTTACTACCCTGATTGCAAAATTAAAAAAAGCAAACAACCAGCTCTTAGAACAGGAAAAAATTCTTCGTCAGAATGATACAAACATCAAAGCGCTCCTGGAAAATACCCTGCAATCATTTATTCTTATTGACCGTAAGTTTAATGTAGTTGAATTTAATAAAACTGCTTTCAGTTCAAAAAAGAAAGTTGCCGGAAAAAAACTGCAGAAAGGAATTCATATTTCTGAATACGTTCCGCCTAAGCTTCTTCCCGAGTTTGCAAAAATTCTCGCGAAATGTTTTAAGGGTAATCCGATTGTTGTAACACGGGCATTTGTCGGAGTTGACGGCACTCCTTTTACTTTTATTTTCAGCTTTACCCCCGTAAACTATGACGGCAAAAAATATAATAATATATCAATAAGCTCCCTCGATATAACGGAGCTAAAAGAAACTGAAGACAAGCTGCGCGAATCTGAGGCTTACCTGAAAGCCCTGATGCGAAGCAGTGACATCGGGTTATGGGCTATTGATAAAAATTATAAAATTTTATTCTTTAATGAGTATCATGCAAAATCTTTAAAAGATTTTTTCGGCATTAAAATAAAAATCGGAGCAGATGCCAGAGAGCTTATTCATCCCGGTTCGGATAAAGACCTTACTCTTTTTATGTATGATAAGGCTTTGAATGGACAGTCATTTTCTTATGAAGAGAAGCTGACTTTAAAAAACGGCACTTCAATCTGGACTGAATTCCGATATGCACCCGTAAAGATTAATGATGAAGTAATCGGTGTCGTTGTCCGTGCAATCGGAATCACTTCAAGGAAAGAAATGGAAGAAAAAATTATTGAAAGCGAGGCAAACCTTTCTTCCATAATTGAGAACTCAAAGGAATCAATATGGTCAGTTGATACTAACTATAAGCTTTTAAAATTCAACTCGCATTTCAAAAATTTATTAAAATATCTTATTAACCGTGATATCCAGATAAGCGACTGCATTTTATACCCTGAATTCGGAGATGATGTAATTAAACAGTGGGTTGAGCGGTATGACAAGTGCTTCAATGGCGAATCAGTGATATTTGAACATGAAAGAGATAAAAAATTTTTTAAAATTTTCATGCATCCTTTGATTGAGAACGGAGGAAGGATAACCGGCGCTGTATGCGTTTACAGGGATGTAACAAAAAAGAAAAAAGATGAGCAGATTAGAGAAAAGCTTACAAATGATTTGATTACGAGAAACAAAGAGCTGCAGGAATTTGCATACATCATTTCTCATAATCTTCGAGCTCCTGTTGTTAATCTTGAAGCGCTCGTTTCCCTGTATGACAAACAGAATCCGGATGCCGATGACAACCATGAAATTCTTGATAATTTTGAATACTGCATAAAACAATTAAAGGAAACACTTGAAGATTTGATTCAGGTAGTTTCCATTAACTCTGACAAAACTTTCAAGCGTGAAAAAATTCAGTTTGAAAAACTTCTCAATGACATTAAAAGTTCTTTATACACACAGCTTAAGGAAGCTAACGCAGACGTGAGAATTGATTTTGAAAGCGCACCTGCCATAAACTACCCTTATTCACACTTGCATAACATAGTTATCAACTTGATTACAAACTCCATAAAATTCCGTTCCCCGTTCCGTCCTCTGAAAATTTCAGTTTCAACTGAAAAAGTTAACGGTTACATTAATCTGAAATATTCAGATAACGGCATCGGATTTAATTATGAAAAATACAAAGACCGCGTGTTCGGGCTTTACCAGCGATTCCATGAAGGCAAAGAAGGGAAAGGGCTTGGCTTGTATCTGATAAATTCCATTTTGCGCGAGATGGACGGCAAGCTCAATATCTGGAGCAAGGAAAATGAAGGGACCAGATTCGACATTTTCTTAAAAGAATAGAATGTCCTGCAAAAAAAATATATTGATTGTTGATGACGACAGTGTATTTATTTTCCTGAGCAAAAAATTATTTTCAAAATTTGCCCCGCACTGCAATGTTGATACCTGCGGAAACGGAAAGGAAGGCATTGAGCTCATTCACAACTGCATCCGCAAAAAAACTTCACTGCCAGATACCATCCTTCTCGATATAAATATGCCCGTATTCAACGGATGGGATTTTCTTGAAGAATTTATTCTTCTGCCGGAAGATATGACCTCAAAATCCGACATATACATTCTAACTTCGTCAATTCGCGATGACGATAAGGAGCGCTCGAAGAATTATTACATCGTAAAAGAGTTTATCTCCAAACCCATCACACCCGAAATCATTAAAAAAGTAATTGCGTAATTTCATTTAACTTCCGAATAACAAAAAGAATAGCACAAAGGCACAAAATTACAAAAACTATTCTTATTTATTATTCACAAATTTATTTTGAGTTTTGTGTTTTAGTGATTTTGTGTTAAAAAATATTAAATGATTGTTGTCAAATTCCTGCTAAACATATCTACCTTTTAAAAATATTTTCGTAAATCATAACTCTCATACAAAATCAGCGTTGAAGTCATCAGCGTTGAAGTCATCAGCGTTGAAAAATTTCATCTCATGAACTGCATATCACGCCAATCCCATACACGCATCGGCTGTTCGTGAATCGGAACCGGAAATTCAGACCACACCGTCCATGCTTCCCTGCTTGTCGCTCCTTTGAAATGAATTAAAAAACTTGTAAGAGTAAGAATAATTAACAAAGCTAAACAAGCTTTTTTCATGCTCGCCTGCATTTGTAAAATCCATTTCAGTCCGAAGATGAAAAAATAAATGAATAGCGGAAGCATATCCGACATAAACCTTGGCCCATAGGACAATCCTGCCCACCATGTCGAAAAACTCGAGACAACTAATAAATGCAGAATAATTATCGCAATTAAAAATTTATCGAGCGGGTCTTTGTTATGTTTCAGCTTATAAAAAACTCCCGCTATGGATAAAATCAAGACGGGTGAAAAAATGAATATCCCCCTGCTCGGGCTTATGAGGTTTGCAAATATTGCCTGAAGAGATGTGAGCCCAATTCCCAGCCGTTCCGTGCCGTAATATGACGGCAGAACCGTTCCGTATATCGAAAGATTGTAAACAAAAAATAAAATTACGACTATGCTTCCGTATAAAAAATATTTCGAAAAATATTTTCTGTAATAAATAAATACATAAATTGAGATGACGATAATCGTAACGATACTGCTCGGACGAACTAAGAATGAATAAAAAAGCGGAATGCTTACATAACTTATGAGAGAATTTTTTTCTTTTGCTTTCAGGAGCATATATAAAACAATCACAAGAATTAAAATCACAGGACCGTGCGACCACAGTCCCCTGCTTGCAACGGAATAAACCGAAGTGCAGAATGCAAACACAAACGTTGTGAACAGCGAATAAATATTATCGAGATACAACTTCGAGATTTTGAAAACAAAAACACATGCAAGAGCCATCAGAAACGATGCAGTGAAAAGCTCGACGCCGTGATATAAACCGATAACATCGTATGTATAAACCGCTTTACGCGAGCGCACCTGAACATAATTTTTTATGAAAGGAATTTTTTCTATTCCCGGACTGAGAAAAACATTTGCTGCAAACACAAACGGCACTGTCATGAACGTTGTGCCGGGCGGAAAATAATTATAATAATGTCCGTTCACCTGCTCTATTCCGTAATATTCATTCTCAATTATCTTATCTTCAAACTCATCGAGATTCAGGTTGCCTTCTTTTATGAAGCTGTAAGCGCTATGCACAGTCCACCTCGAATCAAACGAAGTGACATTATACGAAACCAGATACGCAATGAGAGTGATGAAAAAAATGAGAAAAGGGAGATTTTTGTTTGGTAAATTAATGTAACTTACCCTTTCTTTTTAAAATGTTCCAAATGCTCTTTGAAGTTAATATGTTGAGGATAAAATTCATGAGGTAGCCCCATATTCTTTTCAATTTTTCCTGATAAATATTTAATCAAATTTCTTGAAGAATCCAATAGATTGTTCATTAAGCAACATACAAACATTTCAGAAACTCTAGGCGCTACTACAATTTTATTTTCTATATATTCTTCAGCTTTAAAATGTATAATTTCATTTCTTAAATATTCTAAATATTTAAAATCTTGCCAACATTCTAGTTTTGCAAAATTTATATTAATATTAAAACATTTAGTGATAACTTTTTTTATTTTATCAGTTGTAGACATTTTTCGTTCAATATCAATTTTACCATAACTGAATTTTTCCCCATTCTTTTCCCATTCAAATTTAATATCATTGGGTATTAAATTATTAATTATGGATTCTACAAAAGTATACGAAAATACTATACCTACAAATACTTTTTCCAAACAATCATATAACAAAAATTCTTTTGATATATCTTTCATTTCAAAATAATCTTTTTCTCTATTGTAAAGTATAAAAGGGCAAATTTCTTTTTTATAAATTTGTTCAGCTTCTCGTATAGAATTATCTGATATATTAAGAAATAACGAAGGAAAATTAGGTCTGCTAATAATAAATGAAGATTTTATGGCTCCTTGCGAGTGTTTATATATGTCAAAACCTTGTTTATAATATTTATCCCCTGTTGTAAAAATTTCCACTCTTTTATCAGGTAGTTCTTTATAATCTACTTTGCCCATTATTTTAAATAAATTTAATCAATTTACCTCATTTCTTTTTTAAAAAATATATTTTATTTTTTCAAATCACGGGAACCTAATTAAAAGGTGAGAGTTCCAATACAAAATTCTAACAAAATAAAAACAATATTATGAAAACCGCCATACTGTTTTTGTTTTTTACCGTTTTTTCAGGCATTTCTTTTGCGCAAAATCAATATTTACTTTTAAATCAAGGCATGCCGGTTTTAACCGAAAGCGCTCTGACTTTAGAACAAAATGAGTTTCAGTGGGGACTGGGTGGTTCAAGTCGCAGATCTCACACCACGGGGTTTGGTCAGGTAAATTACGGAATATTATCCAATCTTGAGGCATTTGTAAATATAGGAACCTATAGCGGTTATAGCCGTTCATCAGATAATTTCATTGACAGGATAGACGCAGGTCTTAAATATAATATAAATCCCGGCTCAAAAATATTTCCTTTAATATCATTTTCTGCTAAGTACATGCCGGAATTCTTCGGCACAGATAAAATTTTACTTAAAGCAATTGCGACAAAATCTTTCGGTAATGTAAGGACACACCTAAATTTAAGTAACTACTTCAATGAGGGTTGGAATGAAAGAACATTTGATGCCGGAGGAGCAATAGATTATAATTTTCCAAATCAAAAACTTCTTTTAGTAGGTGAAATTGTTGCTCATAATTTTTCAAATTTGGAATATTCCTATCATATAGGAGCAAAAAAACAGATCGGAGATAGTTTTGTAATTTACGGCGGAATCGGTGCAATGGTTAGTGAAACTATTTCTCCCCGCAAGAATATATCACTTGGGATTAATTGGTATGGATTCGACTGGCTCGGAGATTTACAATAAGTACCTTTACTATTTTACCAATACCATTTTTCTTGTTGATACAAATTTATCATTAACGCTCATAGTATAGAAAAATACTCCGCTTGATAGAGCAAAATCGTTTGTATTTAACTCGACCGTAAATCCTCCGTCGGGATAAGACTTATTATTCAGAACATACCCGACAAATGCGCCTTTAATGTCATAAACTTTTATAGTAACATTTCCGCCTGTTCTTAAAGAGAACGGAATTGTCGTAACGGGATTAAACGGGTTAGGATAATTCTGATTTAAAATATAATCATGCGGAATAGGTGTTTCAGGGTCGATGTTTGAAACTTCACGTGCAAGCTTAAGTGCTTCCCACGTATCAATTGTTCCCCATCCGATCAGATTATTAGGCGTTGAAGTATTATTTGCGGTGGTTTTCAAAAAACCCATTACCTGCATCGGCATTAAATCATTATTAGCTGATAAAATAATTGCGCAAGCACCTGCGACCATAGGGCATGAAAATGACGTTCCGCTTCCGCTTGACGTATACCCTGTTGTTCCTGCGCCTGTTGTTGCGGTCAGATTCCCGCTGCCAACAGCCATAACATCAGGTTTAATTCTTCCATCCGTAGTCGGTCCGATTGAGGAAAAAGCTGAACGCTGTCCGTTAAAATTTATTGAACCTATTGTTAATACACTGTCACCGTCTGCAGGAGCATTTAAGGTATTATGATTTGCATCAAATCCGTTATTACCTGCCGAATTCACAACAATTATTCCTTTATGAACCGCAAGGTCTGCAGCAATTGTAATCCTGCAGCTGTCACCGTTCATCCACGTCCAGTTATAAGTATATGCCGAACCCGGATCCATATCAAGATATCCGAGTGAACTGGTAATTATATCTGCACCAAGCGAATCAGCCCATTCGGCTGCAGCTATCCAGTTATCTTCTTCCTGAGGAGTTTCGCTATCGGTGTTTTCGGTTTTTGCAATTATATATCGTGATTGAAATGCAGGTGATATTAAAAATCCCGGGGCATAGCCTGCAACCAGTGAGAGGGTTCTTGTTCCGTGACCGCCGTCACCCATTTGACCGCCTTGATTTGAAATAATTGTGTCATGATTTACAAAATCATAAGTTCTTATTCCTCGGACTCTCATACTGTCAAAACAAGGATGCGTCAGGTTATCAACACCTGTATCAAACGATGCAATCAATATTCCCTGTCCTTTGTATCCGCTGTCATGACAAATCGGAACATTTATCAATTCGCTCTGCTGAAAAGAACTTCCATAGTTTAATGAATGCTGAGAAGGCGGATTATCGGCTGTGATTTCTTCAATAGCATTATCTATGAGAGTTTTTTTATTCTTTTGTTTTTCAGGCAGCGGGAAAGTATTCACAAAATCGATTTTTCTGATAAAATCATATTCTAAAAGAGATTCAATTTGCTCCTGTGTGGCATAGCATGAAACAGCATTGAACCATTTTGATATCTGCTTAACATTAATTTTTTCATTCTTGATGGCATCAATATAATTTTTATTTACAGGTATGTCGGTATAATCTATATTTAATTCGCCTGATTTCGAGCGTCGTTCAAAATTTTCTTTAGTAAGGTTGCGTATGGCATCGTCAATAGTATTTCCGCCTTTGTCAGTAAAAAAAATCCAGACTAAATATGAATTATTCCCGGGAATATTGTTCAATACTTTGTTGAGATTCATAGAAAGCTTCGGGTTAGAAATTTGCTTATTAAAACCCGAAAACAAAACAAATATCAATATAAAAAAAACGCTAATGTAGATTTTTTTCATGGCAATATTATAAACACTCTTGATATGAAAAGAGTTTAAATTTATAGAATATTTGTTTAATTTAATATAAATTTCAATTGAAATTTAAGTGCATTCATTGCACTGTTTTAACCTAACCCTTTTATGAAAATGAAAAATATTTTATCAGTTTTTTTATTTTTACTCATTGCAGTAAATTCCTTTGCTCAGGATTTATATATTCCTAACAATCCTTATGACGAAGCTCCTGAGGAAGTGAAAAAAAGAAAAGCATTCAATCGTGAACGCTGGTTTTATGAGCAGAGAATGTTTCCAAACAACTATATTCCTGACGGTGCATATAAAAAAGCACAGGATATGAGAGATGAATTGAGAAGAACTCAAGGATTTTATTATAATACTGAAAATACATGGGAAAGCATAGGACCAACAAGCGGAAGCTTAACTTCTTGGGGAAAGATTTCTTCAAGAATGGGTTCTATTAAAGTCCATCCGACTGACCCGAATATAATTTATATTGGCGGTGCATGTGGCGGTATATGGAAAACAACCAATGGTGGTTTGAACTGGATGCCGAAATCGGATAATCAGGTGTCTTTATCGACCGGTTCCATTGCAATTGACCCCACAAATACAAACATAATTTATTATGGAACAGGTGAAGCAACCTATAGTATTGTTTCTTATACAGGAAGAGGATTATTAAAGTCAACTGACGGCGGAGATACGTGGACTAATTATACAACCGGTCTCCCTTCGCAAACACTATTTGCAAGAATTGCAATCCGTCCAGGCGCTCCTAATGAATTGCTTGCAGCACTGGGAACAACAGGCGGTGTATATAGAAGTACCGATGCCGGAGTAAGTTGGGTTCAGGTTAGAGCAGGCAGATGTGATGATGTTGTTTTTGATCCGACAGGAACTAAAGCATACATTAACGGCAGCAGCGGTGTCATTATATCTACTGACGGTGGTGCCTCATTTACTCAAACAGTAACAGGATATGCTCCGGGTGCAAGAAATCAAATTACGATTGCTAAAACCAATCCTAATATTTTATATGCTTCAGGATATTTTTCAGGCGATGGCTCAATAAGAGTATACAAATCAACCGATGCCGGATTAAATTGGGCTCAGGTTTCCGTCGGAACGAACTTTGCCGGTTCACAGGCATGGTATGATTTTTATATTTATGCTAGTCCTTTTAATGAGAACTTGGTATATGTCGGAAGCATAGACACCTGGCGCTCAACAAACGGAGGAACTTCATTTACTAATATTACGAATGCTTATTCAGGCGGCGGTGTCCATCCTGACCAGCAAAATATGGATTTTCATCCGACCGACCCTAATATTATATACATAGTGAATGACGGGGGTTTAAATAAATCAACCGACCAGGGCAATACATTTACAAATCTAAATGCGGATTTGACTTTAACGCAGTTTTACAGGATGACTTCGAATCCTACAAATCCTCAGCAGCTTCTTGGCGGAACCCAGGATAACGGAACTCAGCAAACATTAGGCACTATTACATGGGCGGCTGCATTTGGAGGAGATGGAGGTGAAGTTTGTTTCCATCCTGTTAATTCTCAATACATTTTAGGTGAAACTCAAAATAATGGAGTTCAGAAATCCACAAATGGCGGAATGTCATTCAGCGGCGCTACAAGCGGTCTGACCGGTTCAGGCGCATGGGTAGGTCCTATTATTGCTCATCCTGATTCAGCTACAATTTTTTATACAGCAAGACAAAGAGTTTTCAAATCTACTACCTGGGGAGGAAACTGGGTAGCAATCTCATCAGGCATAAGCGGCACTATAAGAGAACTTGCAATCAGCAAATCAAACCCTTCAATAATTTATGGAAGCGTATCAGGTTCAATTTTCAAATCAACTGACCGCGGTTATACTTTTGCAAGCGTAACAAACAACATGCCCGGTTCGGTCATCACAAGTATTTCCATAAAACCCGATAACCCTGATGATGTTCTTCTCAGCTTTGCATCAACCGGAAGCTATGGTGTGGCGCGAACTACTAATGGCGGTGTAAATTGGGTCAATGTATCGAGCAATTTACCAACAACCCCCGTTAACGATGTAATGCATTATTATCCGAATATGTCAACAAATGTATTTATTTGCGCAACTGATGTCGGAGTATTTATGAGCAACAATCTCGGCGGAAGCTGGATTGAGCTTGCGAACGGATTGCCTAACACTGTTGCAATGCATCTTGATTATAACGCAATGTCAAACAGATTAACAATAGGAACACACGGAAGAGGGACATACAGATTAACAGCTCCGCTTGTTAATGTCAGCAACATAAGTTCAACTATTCCCGACAATTATAATTTATCTCAAAATTATCCTAATCCGTTTAATCCTGTTACAAAGATTAAATATGCGATTAAACAATCGGGAATGGTTACATTAAAAGTTTATGATGCGCTTGGAAGAAACGTTTCAACTATAGTAAATCAAAATCAATCTCCCGGAACTTATGAAGCGATTTTCGATGCATCGAACCTAACGAGCGGAATTTATTTCTATAAAATCGAAACAGGAAACTACGCGGAAACAAAAAAGATGATGGTGCTTAAATAGTTTAAGGTTGTAAAGTTTATAAAGTTATAAAGCATAAACAAGAAAGCCCGCGAAAAGCGGGCTTTCTTGTTTAAGGATAAAACCTGTGTCATTCTGAGCGAAGCGAAGAATCTCGGGATTACTTCACCAGTATCATTCTCTTTGTTTGAGAATGATTTCCATAAGTCAGCTTATAAAAATAAATTCCTGAAGAATAATCTTTTCCATCAAATTTTACTTTATATGTTCCTGAATTTAATTTCTCATTAACCAACGTTGTCAGCATTCTTCCCGATAAATCAAAAACTTGTAAATTAACATTTGAGTTTGCGCCCTGAGCCGGTATTGAAAACTCAATCGTTGTTTCGGGATTAAACGGATTCGGATAATTCTGCGCAAGAGAAAAATTTTCTGCGTGACTGTTTATGTTCTGAACGTTCACAGTATTGCCGATTTTCAAAACATATAAACCTGTATTCATATCCGAAACAATAATTTTTCCTGAAGGAAATTTATAAACGCCCCATGCGCCGGCAAAAGTGTTTGAATTCGCAGAAGGATAAGTATCATACCATGCAATTTCCACAGGGTTTGTGGGGTCTGCAATGTTCAAGACTCTTACACCCGCATTGTAGTGAGCAATATATGCAGTGTCTCCTATTATTTCGACATTATGAACAATCGTGTTTGTAATTCCGGTCGGCTGCCAATTTCTTATAAAGGTTATGTTAGACAGGTTTTGTTTGTTCCAGATTTTTAATTTCCCCGGAGGATTATTGGTTTCATCTGTTGTAAAAATATATTTCCCGTCTTTTGTGACTGCGCTGTTGTGTGTGAAAGCATTCGGTATTGTTCCGAATGACGCAATTTGCCTGAGTGTATCTTTATTTGATACATCAAACATCACAAGCTTTCCCGTATAAATATTTGAGGCATATAAAGTATCATTAACAACTCTGCAATCATGAACATATTCCGTATTGTATCTTCCTCTTTTGAGCGGCGCGAGCGGGTTTGTCAAATCGAGTATGGTAGTTCCATGCCCAAACTCAACGTTGCAACCGTTAATGTATAAATAAGCTCCTGATTGTGAAATTGTATGAGACGAACTATGGTTAGGAAGGAAATATTTTCCGCGATAAACAACCGTGTCAGGCAGTCCCGATAAATCAAAAATTTCTATTCCGCTTGTATCCGCTTCCGAAACCACATAGAGATAATTACTATAAACTTTCAATTCACGCCAAATATTTCCCTGGTCAGGATTTGAAAAATTAATTGTAGCCGGACTAAAATAAACTTCACGTATGTTTGCAGAATCTGTTATGTCAACAATCTGCGTTCCAATTCCGCATCCCATAATTGCATATTCTCTCCCGTTAGGAGCAACATAACCCCAGCATGCAGAATAATGCCATGGAGGTGTATGCGGAGAAGGAACTCTTCTTGTGTCAATATTTTTTAACAAATACATGTTGTTATGCCCAAGCTGGGCTTGTGAAACTGAGCTATATATAAAACTTATAAGTAAAATGAAAATATAGAGTAAATTCTTCATAATAATATTATCTTAAATTTTATTTTTATACGTGTTTAGACGGATTTAGTTTAAAAAGTTCTCACGTTAATCTCCTACTTATTCAATAAATTTTTTATGATAAAAATAGGTTCCTATATGCTGCACAATTACATATAAAAATAGCATTAAATTGCGTATTTTATACAAATAAACTTATATGAATACGAAAGCATTACTTGAACAAATTGGAAAAACAATTGATGCAAAAGATACGGTTGGTTTTGCAGATTTCATTACTGCAGACGGTCAGTTCCGTTTTGCAAATTATCCGGCTGCTCAAGGTAGGGAAAATATCATAAAAGCAGTTGATGATTTTTTTAAAACAATAAAATCATCGAAACATAGCATAATAAAATACTGGCAGGATGATAATTCAATTGTCTGGCAGGGAGAAGTTTTATATACTCGTTTAGATGGAAAACAGCTAACAATTAATTTTGTAAATATATTTAATATGTCGGGCGATAAGATAAAAGATTATTTCATCTACATTGACAATACTCCGCTTTATGCGGATATGCCTGAAGTATAATTTTATTCTAATACAAACATTTTTTTAATTTACAACCACACAATTTATAACCATACAATGAGAAAATATATTTTAATATTATTTATACTTGTGCTTTGCGGATTCGGAATTCAAAATGACGGACCCGAAATCACAAAAGAAGAGCTTAAAGAACATTTAATGTATCTTGCAGATTCTTCTCTTGCAGGCAGGTTTCCCGGAACCGAAGGCGACCGGCTTGCGCAAGAATATATTATAAAAGAATTTCAAAAAAGCGGGTTAAAACCTGCAGGAATGAATGGAACATACATTCAGGAATTTAAAATGGCAACTCAAATGAAGCTTGGTGATAACAATTCTGCAACGATTTCCACAGGTGATACTACTTATAATTTAACGCCAAAAGATAATTATACTCCATTGGGTTTCACAGGCAATGGCAGCGCAAGTGGTAATTTAGTTTTTGTCGGATACGGAATCGATGCACCGGAACAGAACTATGACGATTTTAAAGATACTCTTGGAAATAATTTAAATCTTCAGGGGAAAATTTTGATAATGATGAGGTTTGGTCCTGACCATCTTAATCCGCATGGCAATCCGTTCGAGAAATATGAAGATACAAGATATAAAACTTTAATTCCGCGTGATGAAGGTGCCGCAGGAATTATAGTTATCAACGGTCCAGAGTTTGACGAAAACGACCGGCTTATGAGAGTGCGATATGACAATATGCTTGCAAATCAAGGAATTCCGATTATTAATGTTAAACGTGATATAATAAATGCAGTTCTAAAAGCTAATGGATATGATATTAAAGAGCTTCAGAAAAAAATTAATGATGCAAATAAATCATATTCATTTGAGCTTGCAAAAGGCTCTGCTTCTTTTGAAACAATGGTAACTCCTACACTTGCAAAAACAGGCAACATACTTGGTTTTCTTGAAGGTAATGACCCTGTTTTAAAAAATGAAGTTGTAGTTATAGGTGCGCATTATGACCATGTCGGACTTGGCTTATACGGCTCACTTGCTGCAAATAAAGAGGAACAAATTCATTACGGCGCAGACGACAATGCATCGGGAACAACAGCAACTCTGGAAATTGCTGAAAAACTTGCAGCTAATCGAAAAGACTTAAAGAGAAGCGTATTGCTTATGCTCTTTGGTGCAGAAGAAGCAGGCATTATTGGTTCGGCTTATTTTACTAACTCGGATTTATTTAAGCAATATAACATTGTTGCAATGCTGAATATGGATATGATCGGGAGATATAAAGATAAATTAACAATTTATGGCATAGGAACCTCTCCAATCTGGGAAACAATGTTGACTAATATAAACAATACAACATATAAATTTGACATCGGATTTGTTCCTGACGGTTATGGACCCTCCGACCATTCAAGTTTTTATGCAAAGAACATTCCCGTTCTGCATTTCTTCACAGGCACACACGAAGATTACCACAGACCGTCGGATACTTTTGATAAAATCAATTACGATGCCCAGCAAAACATTGCAAGAATGGTTTATGATGTTGCAATTGAATTGATTAATGCTCCTAAAAAACCTGAGTTCACGGTTGTTAAGAAAGAGCAGCAGCAAACACAGACAACGGGTCAGATGAAGGTTACAGTCGGAACAATTCCTGACTATGGTTTTACGGGTGAAGGGTTAAAAATAACCGGCGTAAGAGAAGGAAGTCCGGGTGCAAAAGCCGGATTACTTGCAGGTGATGTAATTATAAAATTTGGCGAGACTTCCATTAAAAATATTTATGACTATACGAATGTTTTGGGCAAATACAATCCTGATGACGAAGTGGATATTATTGTTAAACGCGGTGAGCAGGAATTAACTCTGCATGTGAAATTGGAAAAGAGAAATTAATAATTTCTATCCGGATAGGCACTTGCCTTACTTGTTTGATACTGATTTTTTTGCGGAGAATGGAGATATATCCGTTCTCCGTTTTTATTTATTATATGTTTTTTATCATCAACAAATAAGCCAACAATATCAACAATAAATCTTAATATATTCCATCCCTTCGATGTTTTATTTTTATCAAACATAAGCCGCACCTGTTCAATACCTAATTTTATCTTATCAAGAGTTGATAAAAGCGTATCCCCGCCACCGGTAACGTATATTTTTTTGTTATTCAGATTACTTGAGTTAGAACTATAGAGATTTGATGTGCTGAAGAGGAATGTGAACGATGCTAAAAAGATGAAAATTGACTTTTTCATATATACCTCAAATTATTATGGTATAAAGATATATAGGAAATATTTTTAAGTCAAGTCCTATTTGCTGTGAAGTAAAATGAGATTTGAAACCAAATTAATACCTCAATTCATCAACATCTTCACGAACTTTACCCATTAATTCTTCAACTTCTTTATATTCACTTTCATCTGTATTTAATCCATATTCAGGGGAGTACCTTAATGCGTGAACTTTATTAGGATTTTCAAGAACAACCTCGCCTTTATTAATGCGTGCTTCAAAATCGGCTCTGAATTTTCTGATTGTCCATTTCACAGGCCAAGCAGCAGCATCACCAAGCGCGCAGATTGTATTTCCCTCGATGTTTTCTGAAACCGAAATCAGCAAATCCAAATCTTCCTGTCTTCCGAGTCCCGCTTCGATTCTTTTGAGAACCCTCAAAAGCCATCCGCAGCCCTCGCGGCAGGGAGTGCATTGTCCGCATGATTCGTGGTAATAAAACTTTGTTATTCTTGTTAAGACTTTTAAAATGTCGGTATCTTCATCCATTACCATAACGCCAGCCGTTCCAATTGCCGAGCCGACTGCTTTCAAGCTTTCGTTATCCATTTTCATCGTCAAACATTCCTCTTTTGTCAATGGAGGCATAGAAGAACCGCCCGGGATAACCATCTTAATATCTTTGCCGTTTAATACCCCGCCTGCGTAATCATTTATCAAAGTCATCAAAGGAATTCCTGTCGGAAGCTCATAAACACCCGGCTTGTTAACGTGACCGCTTATTCCATAAAGCAATGTTCCGGGATGCTTCGGCTCGCCGATTGCAGCAAACCATTCCGCTCCACGAGTAATTATTTCAGGAACAGTCGCAAGAGTTTCAATATTGTTAATGGTTGTCGGCATTCCCCAAACACCAACTGCTGCAGGGAACGGAGGTTTAATTCTCGGGTATCCGCGTTTGCCTTCAAGTGAGTTCATCAATGCAGATTCTTCACCGCATATATAAGCACCTGCGCCTTTGTAAATATACATATCTGTCGAAAAACCGCTTCCCAATATATTCTGACCTAAGTAACCTTTCTCATAAGTTTTCGCAACTGCCTCTTCCATTATGTTCACCCATTTCCAATACTCGCCTCTTATATAACAATAAATTGCTTTACATCCCATTGCATAAGCGGCAATGATTGAACCTTCTATAAACTGGTATGGATTTTTTTCAAAAATTTCTCTGTCCTTAAAACTTCCCGGCTCCGATTCGTCACCGTTACAGCAAAGATATTTCGGCTTCTCGTTGTTCTTTGGCATGAAAGACCATTTCAAGCCGGTCGGGAAACAAGCTCCGCCTCGTCCGCGAAGATTCGATTTCTTAACTTCTTCAATTACATCATCCGGCTTCATTCCGTTCAGAACTTTTTTCAAAGCACCGAACCCGCCTGTTGCTTCATAAACATCAATCTTATTTAAATCAGTTATGTCTTTTAATATTATTTTTACGTTGTCCATTTCAGAATTAAGCGTATTTATTTTTTAAATCATCAAGCAATCCATCCATCTTATCTACTGAAAGATTTTCATAAAACTCTCTGTTATTCACCTGAAGCATCGGAGCAGTTCCGCAGCTTCCGAGACACTCGACTTCCTCAATCGAAAATATCCCGTCCTGAGTAATCTCTTTATTTTTTATTTTCAGCTTGTCGCTGATATAATGATAAATATCATATCCGCCGCGAAGCATGCACGAAACATTTGTGCAAACCTGCAGATGAATCTTCCCCATCGGCTTCTGAAAATACATTGTATAAAATGTAACTACGCCAAGAACATGGTCATCAGGCACCTGAAGAAGCTCTGCAACATATTTCATCGACTCTTCAGAAATCCATCCGAATTTATCCTGTATCATCCAGAGCACAGGCAAAGTCGCTGACATCTTGGTCGGGAATTTCTTAAGATGATTTTCTACAACTTTTAATTCTTCTGCGTTAAATAAATGTTCTTTAACGTGTTCAAACATAATTTTACAATTTTCTTTATAACTTTACAAACTTTATAAACCTTAAAAACTACTTATCTGCTTCACCCATCACAGGGTCAACACCGCCGATGATAACAACAGTATCTGACACAAGACATTCTCTCATCATCGGAGCTAAGCCTTGCAAGTTAGAAAAGCTGGGACTTCTGATTTTCAATCTATACGGGTGTCCGCCGCCGTCACTAATAATATAAAAGCCTAATTCGCCTTTTGATGATTCGATTGCCGAATATGATTCAAGCTTAGGGGGATTAACTCCAAAATTCACGATAATGAAATCGTGAATTAGTTCTTCCATTTTTGTGTAAATTTTTCCTTTTTCAGGCATTACTTTTTTGGCATCCTGCGCATTGCACGGACCACCGGGAAGCTTGTCAAGACACTGCTGAACAATCCTTGTTGACTGCACCATTTCATCAGCGCGGACATAATATCTTGCAAGACAATCGCTGTCATTAAATACAGGAACATCAAAATTCAACTGGCTGTAAATCAAATACGGGTCATCTTTTCTTAAATCGTTATCAAATCCTGCAGCACGTGTTAATGGACCTGTTAAGCCAAGCTTAATGCACTCTTCAGGCGCTAAGTAACCGACATTCTCTGTTCTTATGATGAAAATTTTATTTCTCTCTACTAAGTCTCTGCATTCCTGCAAATTTGCGGGAAACTCTTTTATGAAATTTCTTATTGCCGTAACGATGTCATCATTAATATCCTGCGCAACTCCGCCGATTCTTGTATATGAAGTTGTAAATCTCGCTCCGCAAATAAGGTCATATAAATCAAGAATTTTCTCACGTTCACGGATAACCCAAAGAAACGGTGTAACCGCTCCAATATCAATAAGCAGTGCTCCCATTGCAAGCAAATGCGACTGTATGCGTGCAAGCTCTGAAACAATTGTTCTTATATACTGCCCTCTTTCAGGAACCTGAAGACCGATTAGCTTTTCAACAGCCATTGCATAAGCAACGTTGTTTGCCATCGGTTGGAGGTAATCTAATCTGTCTGTGTGCGGAATAAATTCGTGGTATGTTGATGCTTCGGCAAGTTTTTCATATCCTCTGTGAAGATAGCCAAGCTCAGGGACGCATCCCTTCACGGTTTCACCATCCAGGCTCAAAAGTAATCTTAGTACGCCGTGAGTTGCCGGATGCTGTGGACCCATGTTAAGAACCATCTCGTTATCGAGAACATCGTTATACTCAACTCTTAAATCTTCTGTCTCGAGCGCTTCAAGAATTTTGGAGCGTTTAAGGTCGGGGTTTCTTTCAAGAATAGTATTTGACATATAATCTTAAATCCTTAATCTTAAAATTTTATTTATTCGGTAAAGGTATTGAATCAGGCACACCCATAAGCGGAAAATCTTTTCTGAGCGGATAATATTCAAACTCATCAGGCATGTACATTCTTCTCGGGTCGGGGTGATTCGTAAATTTAATTCCCATCATGTCATATGCTTCGCGTTCATACCAATTAGCAGATTCCCAAATTCCTGCAAGACTTGGAGACTCAGGATTTTTTGATTCCAGAATTGCTCTGAAAAAAATCCTATCTCTGTGAACCCGCGAACGCAGATTATAAATAATCTCAAATCTGTTTTGCTTGGTGAATCTGTCAACGCTGACCGCATCGACAAGCCAGTCAAAGCCGCACTCATCTCTGAGAATTTTGCATACGTCAAGTAACTGTTCTTTGGGAATAACTAAGCCCAAAGTGCCGTTCACATCACCATATGTTATATTGAAATTCGAAAGCTTCGATTTGATAAGGGATAATCTTTCTTCAGTAAGTTGCATAAACTAAATTAATACTTATTTTATTGAGTTTAAACTCTAAAATTAAACCCTTTTGGTAGGACAGACATTCCTGTCTGTCCTTATTTTCAATAATTTACTAAAAATAAAAAAGGGGCTTGCAAGCCCCTTTTTTATTACAACTATTTTATTTTTTACTTTTGCTTTTTACTTAATTACAACCATCTTTTTGGTTTGAGTAAATTCGTTTGTTCTGAGTGTATAGAAGTAAGTTCCGCTTGTTAAGTTTGTTGCATCGAAATCTGCAACATAAGAACCTGCAGGTTTATATTCGTTAACAAGAGTTTTCACTTCCTGTCCGAGCGCGTTATAAACAGTAAGTTTTACGTTTGTTGCTTTCGCAAGGTCAAACTTAATGTTTGTTTTGGGATTGAACGGATTAGGATAGTTCTGGAATAAGTCAAATTTACCCGGAATGTTTGTTCCTATCTGACTTATGTTAACAGCTGCTCTGTTTCCAACGAACACATCATCGATATTACACCATAAACCATCAAGACTCACATCCATAAAATATCTGAACGCGATATAAACTGTTTGCCCGACAAAAGCATTTAAACTGAATTTATGCTCAGTCCAGTCATTTGTTGCGACAGGAACACCTGCGCTGTCGTTACTTACGATTTTTGCAATTCGAGTTTCAACTGCAGGAATCTGGAATAGAGATGTATAAACACTCATTGAATCAAGATATGCAGTAATTCCCGGAGTGCTTCCGATTAAAAGCCAAAAAATTAAACTGTCGCCTGCCTGAACGGTAAAACTATCTGTATAGCACCATTGGTCGGCAAGATTTGCTGGTCCGCCTGAGGTCCAAGGAATTGTTAATCCTCTTGGGTTTGAGTGAGCTTGAGCAACTACTGCATTAGGGTTTGCTCCGGGATATGTTGTTCCTGTATCTCTCGCAGCCCATAATGTTCCGGGCGTTACGCTACCTAATTGTGTAAATCTTGCCCATCCCGTCGGCAAACTGTCGCCGGATAATGGTATGTTATCAAAGTTTTGATTAATTACAATTCTTTGGGAAAAAGCCATTGATGATGCCATTATTAAAAACAGCATAGTTAGTATCACTTTTTTCATTTTTGTCTCCTTTTATAAGTGATTTGTGTTAGAAAATAAACTTGTTTTTAAAAAATATCAATACAAATGTAAAATTATTATTATGTAATAATCTCAATAAAAAACAATGATTAATTAAGATTACTTATGGAATAGTTAAATAAATATAATTAACGCGGGGAAAGTTTTAGAAACAAAAAAGCCGTCCCGATTTATCGGGACGGCATTGATTTAATTTTTGGAATACTTCGCGATTTTTTCTTTTTCGATTTTTGACTGAATCATCATAAGCGCATTCAGCAAATTATCAGGTCTCGGTGGACATCCTGCCACATATGCATCGACAGGAAGAAACTGGTCAATTCCCTGAACGACAGAGTAGCTTCTGTACATTCCGCCGCTTGAAGTGCACGCACCCATTGCAATCACCCATTTAGGGTCAGGCATCTGGTCATAAATCTTGCGGACAACGTGTGCCATTTTATATGTTACCGTTCCTGCAACAATCATAACGTCTGCTTGTCTCGGAGAAAACCTGAATGCTTCGCTTCCGAATCTTGCAATATCAAATCTCGGTCCTGCAACTGCCATCATTTCGATTGCACAGCAGGAAATACCCATCGGCATAGGCCAAAGAGCATTTTTGCGAGACCAGTTAATTAACGTTTCAAATTTAGTCGTAAAAAAACCGTCGCTTCCTAATTTTTCTTCTAATCCCATTTTAATACCTCTTTTTTATATTCATATATCAAGCCGATAAACAATATTAAGAGAAAAAAGCTCCCGACAATGAAGGAATAAACCATTTCCGGCTGAGTCATATTTACAAACGAAACCGCCCAAGGATAAAGAAATACAACTTCGATGTCGAATACAATAAAGCTCACGGCTACCATATAATATTTAACCGAGAATCTATCCCTTGCGGTTCCAATCGGCTCAACACCGCTTTCATAAGTTGAAAGCTTCTCGCGGTTTGGTCTTTGCGGACCAAAAAGCGATGAAAACTTAATGTTTGTAATGGCAAAAAGTATTGAAATTGTTACAATTAAAAATACCGGAATGTAGGATTCTATCATAAACAAAATTACTTAAAAATTACATTAAATTAAATTGAGAAAAACGGTTATTTTATTAATACCATTCTTTTGACTTCAGAAAAATTATTTGCTTCCAGCTTATAAAAATATATTCCGCTGGCATTCTGCTTTGAATCCCATTTAACTTCATATTCACCTGCCGGAATCGATTCATTAACCAATGTTTCAATCAACTTCCCTTCAATATTATAAACCGTTAGCTTTATATGCTGATTATTATTCTGCGGCACTGAAAATCTTATCACGGAAATACCGTTAAAAGGATTGGGATAATTTTGCTGAAGTTTAAATGATTCAGGAATTTTATCCGAAATTATTTTAACATTTGTAACTCCGCCGGTTACGGTTTTTAAAATAACTCCGCTTCCTGCAACATAACCCGTTAAATCATTCACAAACATTATTGAATTAAGATTATTGGAGAATGGATTTCTTAGGTTAAACCAATTTGCTCCTCCATTTGTGGTCTTCATTATATTAGTTGTATCAGTTCCATATTTAAAAATAGTCCAGCCGGTATTTGAATTAGAAAAGTATAAATCAACTTGTCTTTTATATGGTGCATAGTAAATTTTTTCCCAGCTTGTACCTTCATCAGTCGAACGCAAAAACACAGAATCTTTGCCGATGATATAGATATTATCACTTGTTGCAATTAAGTCCATCGCATTTTCATACGGGTTTATTCTGCCTCCTGCAATTTTAGTTATATCTTTAAATTTAAACCAGTTACTACCGCTATTTGTTGTTTTGAAGAGTGCAAGAGTATCATGCTGAAAATCATTCCAGATATAACTCAGAGCATATCCCGTTAAGTCATTTTTAAAACTAATTTTATAAAACTCCCCACCATTATTAGGGAACTCTGTAACATTTGACCAATGTAAACCGCCGTTCGTTGTTCTTGATATGGAACCGATACTTGCAAATCCACCGAATAAAATTTCATCAGCATGAGCAATAAACCCTGTATTAGCATTTATAAAATATATGTCCACAGGTCTTGAGCAGTATTCATATGTTTTTCTTACCCAGTTTGCGCCTCCATTTGTAGTTAAAAAAGTTGAACCGATATGTCCGCAGGCAGGTGCCCCATTTTCATTATATGAAAGTATCCATCCCGTATTTTCGTTTAGAAAATATATTTTTGAATAAACGTTATTTGATGTGTCATATTGAACTACATTCCAACTTGCACCTCCGTCGTTTGTTTTATACACATTTAATGCGGAAGTTGCCCATCCGGTTTGTGCATTAACAAAAAATACTGATTGATAATTTGTATTTGGAGCGTTGGTTAAAAACCAACCTTGTTGAGAAAATAATGTTGATGTTGATAAAAAAACCAACATCACGGTTAATATTAATTTTTTCATAAGCGGGGTTTTAATTTATTATAAAATAAAAAATTAATTTTTATTTTTCAATAAGTCTCTTATTTCCGTTAGTAATTCTTCTTCTTTTGTCGGTGGTGCAGGAGGAGGAGGCGTATCCTGCTCTTTTTTTCTGAGTGAATTTATTATTTTTATTATTACAAATATGGCTGCTGCAATTATGATGAAGTCAATGAATACCTGTATGAAATTACCGAGGTTTAGAGTAATTGCCTGTTTAATTACTTTTCCTGCGGGGTCAAGAACGGCATCAGCGAGCGTGAATTTAATATCGCGGAAATTTATGCCGCCGATTAGCAACCCGATGACCGGCATAAGCAAATCATCTACAAGTGATGAAACTATCTTGCCAAATGCTGCGCCTATTATAACACCGACCGCAAGGTCAATAACGCTGCCTCTTGAAATGAATTCCTTGAATTCTTTTGCAAAACCTTTCATGGTATTTATTATTTTATGCCTCAAGATAAGTAAATTATATTTGTTTAAAAAGTATTACATTAAATCTTGATTTCATAAAATATCGTATATTCATTAATATATACATAAATGGTCAAAAAAATTTTTATTACAGGCGGAACAGGGTATATAGGAAGCCGTCTGATTTTAATGTTATTAGATGCAGGGTATGAAGTTCATGCTCTTGCAAGAAGCAATTCACTTCAAAAGCTTCCTGAAAAATGCCATAAAATTGAGGGTGATGCTCTTCATTACAAATCTTATGTAAATAAAATTCCCGACGGATGCACATTTATTCACCTTATCGGTGTTGCACATCCTTCACCCGCTAAGAAGGATGAGTTTTATAAAATTGATTTAGTGTCGATTCAGGAAGCAGTCAAAGCAGCAAAAGAAAAAAATGTTCAGCATTTTATTTATCTCAGCGTTGCGCATCCTGCGCCTGTTATGAAAGATTTTATTAATGTTAGAATGAAAGGTGAGCAGCTTCTGATTGAATCAAAAATTAAATCATCCTTCATACGTCCGTGGTATGTAATTGGACCCGGACATTACTGGCCTTATCTTATAATGCCTGTATTTTGGATTTTTAAGTTATTACCATTTACAAAACAGACTGCACAAAGATTGGATTTTGTAAAACTTCCTCAGATTTTAAAATGTATTTTATTCTCAATCAAGAATATTCCGCAAATAACTACTGTTTATAATGTTCAACAAATAAAGTCCTTTTAACTACTGTTTTTTACTGATTAAGCCAATTATTAAGATTCAATCTAAATAAAGGAATTGATTATTTTGTCAATACTTTATATGTTTATCTAAACTAAATCTTAATAAGGTTGCTAAAGAAATTTACTCTTTTTGTTTTCTTTGCCCTACTTTCCCCTTTGTTTTCATTTGCACAAAACTCTTCAGATACACAAACTCAAAACGACTCATTAAAGCAGTATGAAATTAATCCGATTGTAATTACTGCAACGAAAACCGAAAAAACCGTTGAAGACTCACCTATCCCTGTTTCACTTGTCAATAAAAAAGAAATCAGCGCATCGGGAAGCTATAAGCTTTCTGAAATTTTATCCGAGCAAACGGGATTGAACATTGCATATTTCCTCGGAGCGGGAGTGCAGATTCAGGGACTCGACCCTGACTATGCGCTAATTCTTGTCGACGGCGAACCGCTCATCGGAAGAAACGGCGGAACGATTGATTTATCAAGAGTATCACTCGGCAACGTAAAACAAATAGAAATTGTAAAAGGTCCTTCATCTTCACTTTATGGAAGTGAAGCATTGTCCGGTGTCATAAATATCATCACAGACAAACCTTCACGAAATTTTTTAACAGACATTAAAGCACGATATGGTTCATTTAATACTGTCGATTTAAACGGCAACGTTGAATACAGAAAAAACAATTTGGGATTATCTTTATTTGCAAACTTCAGCCGCTCGAACGGTTACGATTTATTCCCTGAGACTATTGCAAAAACTTCACCTGCATATAATGATTACACGATTAATCCCGTTATTAAGTACGATGTAAATAATAATCTAAGTCTTGAGTTGAATTCACGTGTTTTTTTTGAGGATATGAGCAACATCACTGAAACAATGACCGGAAGCAATGAGATAAATTTAGATGATAAAGTTAACCTTACCGACATTAACAATACTTTATCTATTAATTACTTCTTTAACGATAGAATAAAATTAAAAACCAAGCTTTATAATTCTTATTATAAGTATAAAGATGTTTTAACTTACCCAACAACAGGAAATTTATTTTTTGAAGACAAATACGAAGAAGTTTATTCAAAAGGCGAGCTGATGCTCGAAGGAAATTATTTCAGGAACAACACAACTGTTTTAGGCGGAGGTTTAATTCTCAACACGGTCAATGCAGACAGACTTTATGACGACAGCAAAAATGCCAATACTAAATTTGTTTATTTTCAGAACGAATACCTTCCTCTTGAAAATATGAATATTACAGCCGGAATTCGCTTTGACGCTCACAGTGATTATCAAAGCAGGTTCAGTCCCAAGATTGCTGTTTTATATACACCCATAGAGATGTTATCCTTAAAGGGTTCATTCGGAACAGGCTTCAAAGCTCCGACATTTCAGGAGCTATATCTCGATTTCACAAACCCCCAGGTTGGATATTCTGTTTTTGGAACAACCGGTTTTCAGGAATCAATGCAGCAGTTAATCCAAAGCGGACAGATTTCGGAATTATATATTGACCTGAACACAGTGACACAAATTAAGCCTGAGAACTCACAGGCGTTTAATTTTAATTTCACTGTTAATCCGTTTGAACAGATAAAAGCTGATGTTAATTTTTTCAGAAATGACATAAAAGATTTAATCGAAGTTCTTCCTATTGCTAAAAAAACAAACGGTCAAAGTGTATTCACGTATTTTAATCTTAGCAGAATTTATACTCAAGGAATTGAAACGAATCTCAACATTAATCCTTTTGATAATTTAAATGTAACTCTCGGTTATCAATATCTCGATGCAAAAGATAAACAAGTAATCGATGACATCAACAACCAAAAAATTTATAAAACCGGAAGCACTGGAGTTGTGAGACCTGTTCAGATGGTTGAGTACGGCGGTTTGTTTAACCGTTCTAAACATTCCGGAGTTGTGAAAATTTATTACACACTTGCAAAGTATGATGCCTCCATTAATTTGCGTGTAATCGGAAGAAGCAAATACGGATATATTGATAGAAACGGAAACGGCATTCTTGATAACGACAATGAATATGCGCAGGGATATGTTTTGTGGAATTCAGCAGTAAGCAAAAAAATATTTAAGAATGTTTCTCTGCAGGTAGGTGTTGACAATATTTTTGACCATAAAAATCCCGAGATTACCCCTGAATTCCCGGGAAGAGTAATTTACTCAACAATAGATTTAACGTTTTAAAAATTTTTAAACATAAATAAGACTAACTTAGTCGGATTTGCATAAAAAATGTTTAGTATCGAGCACAAATATAATTTAATAAACAGCAGAAAAGATTTCAGCATTTACAAATGCGAGGAATGTCAATCTTTTTTTGTGGTTCTGAACAACGTCATACTTACTCTTGCGCTTGAAGAAATCACGGAGCTCAACAATACTTTGAAAAGCTTATGGGAAGAAAATAGGAAACTTCCGGACTCAAAATTTCTTGTTCAGGTTTCAAATTTTGAAAAAGCCCGGATATTTTTATCTCATTCAGAAATGAAAACTCTTTTGATTCTGTTGAAAGAATCATTGATACTGCTTGAAGTAAAAAAATTAATCTCAAATTAAATCATTATATAATATAAATACACATACATAAATGAACAGACCAAACTCAATTTCTTTTATTTCAAAACTTGTTTATCTTTTTTTTATTTCCGTCGCTCTTTATTCATGTTCGAATAATCCTGTTATAGAGCCGCCTCCGCCTCCTGCAGGTCCTCTGGCAATAAGAACTGTTTCAAACTTACAGGCAGATACTGCTTTAACAGGCGGTTATACATATTTCAGATTCAGCGACAGCACCGTCGTAACGGGTGCTGATACTGCAACCAATAAGTGGGATATAGCGTTTAGAAATACAACGATTATCATAAATGGCGGTGCAGTCAGATTCGGTTCAGGTGGTGTATTTATTCAGAGAAACTCAAGCTTCGATACAGTGTCCATAGCACCTGAAAACGGTTACGGAGTCGATACATCTGCAACACAGCTTGCTATAAAAACAGGCTCAGGTAATGGCTGGTATAATTATGATTTTGCGAATAATTATGTTACCCCGATTCCCGGAACCGTGCTTATTATAAGAACAGGTGATGGAAAATATGCAAAGGTGCAAATACAGAGCTACTATTATAATAACGACCCTCAGCCGTTTCCAAATCCTGAAAATTACAGGTATTATACTTTCAGATTTGTTTATCAGCCTGACGGTTCAAGAAACATAAAATAAAACTTAATATAAACTTATTATAAATATAGCAGGACAGACAATCTTGGCTGTCCTCTGAATAAATTTTAATTTTAAAATCAACATAATGGACAATTTAGTAGAAGATGTAAAATTCAGAGCTGAAGCAGTTGCAATGAATTCAGAAAAGAAAAACAAATTTGTGGCAATTAATTACATTACCTGCGATAAAGAGTATGTCGAAAGATTCGAGCATCTGTTCACCACAAGAGCAAGAGCAATTGACAGAATTCCGGGATTCATCAGCATGGAAGTTCTGAAACCAAATAGCTCAAATGATAATTACTTAATAGTGAGCCATTGGGAAAACGGGGATGCATTTAAAAACTGGACTAAGTCTCCTGAGTTTCTTGAAGGACACAAACGCGGATTTGAAGACATGAAAAAATATAAAGACGAAGGTAAAAAACCACCGATGTCATCCGATTTCAAAACATACGAAATTTTAACAGATTAATTTTTTAATTTATAGGATGAAGTCATTCCCGCGAACGCGGGAATCCCAATACCAAAACCATGTTGTTGACCCTGAATCAAGTTCAGGGTGACAAGTTGTTAATGACCATCAACAGAAAATACATATTATTCGGAAGCTTATACTTCTCTCAGTTCATACCGCTCGGATTTTTTACCGAGTCCCTGCCGGTATATCTGCGCAGTCTCGGATATTCATTGCAGATTGTGGGAATGATTCATATGCTTCTGCTTCCCTGGATGGTGAAATTTCTTTGGGCTCCTGCGGTCGATAAAATCGGCAGCAAAAAACCCGGACATTACCGTTATTGGATTTTGATAATGCAGGGTTTGGTATTTCTTTGCCTTGTTGCATCTGCATTTGTGAATCTAAGCACAACGTTATACGCTGTTTTAATTTGCATTGCGCTTCTCTCGTTTTTTTCATCAACTCAGGACATTGCAACAGATGCTTTTGCAGTTGAGACTCTTAAAAAAAGCGAACAGGGGTTTGGCAACAGCATACAAAACTCTGCACATTCTCTTGGCTCGCTTATCGGCGGCGGATTGATGCTTCTATTTTTAAATCAAATCGGCTGGTCAGGTTCAATTTTCATCTTAGCCGGAATTGTATTAATCCCCTGCATAATTTTGATAATCAACTGGAATAAATATCCCGTTGAGTCTCATGCAGTAAACAACGATGAACCAAAAAAATCCGTGTTTGATTTCTTTAAACGCAAAGGTAATCTCAAATGGCTCGGTATATTACTTCTTCTTCCGCTTGGCAGCGCAATATCCGATTTTATTTTTAAACCGTTCCTAATTGATGCTGGTTACTCACTCGAAGACATAGGCTTCATGCGCGGCATAATTGGTCTTATTGCCTCATTTGCCGGAGCAATTTTCGGCGGATTCCTAATTAAAGATAATAACAGAAATTCTTTGCTTATTAAACTCGGTCTGTTATTGTCACTGACTATGCTTCTTTATATTCTTCCGATTTATGCTAAGCTGGATTTTTGGTCGATTACTTCCATTATAATAATAAACAGGTTTATCTACGGCGCGTTTGTTACTCTGATATTTACGTTGATTATGCAGAGATGCGAAAAAGGAAAAGCAGGAACTGATTTTTCTGTTCAGATTGCTGTAATGACATTCAGCTCGCACGGCATCAATTCACTCATTGCAGGATTTTTAACTCCCGTTATCGGATATACTTTTATTTACGTTCTCGCTTCCGGAATTGCAATAACATCAATCATCATTTACAGAAGAACAATTACTTCATTCAAAGCAGCTAAAATCGAAAATCTTCCCGACAAAACTCTCATCCCCAAACTCGAAAACTTCGAATATTAAACATTCAAAAAAAATTACTTCAACAAAAGCATTTTCTTGGTTTCAGAAAACCCTGATGTTACTAATCTATAATAATAAATTCCTGAACTCAATTCTTCTCCGTTAAAATCAGCTTCATAAGTTCCTACGTTCAATTGTTCATTTACAATTGTTTTAACTTCTTTGCCTAAATTATCATAAATAACGACTCTCACAAAATCATTTTTTGGAATTTCAAATTTTATTTTAGTTTGAGGATTAAAAGGGTTTGGATAGTTTTGTAATAATGAAAATTCATTTGGAATGTCATTTGAGATAGATTGAATGCCAACTGTCTCACCTCCGGTAGTGGTTTTAATAATTAAACCGTCATTACCGACAGCATACCCTGTTTTAGAATTTAGAAATTCAATTTTATTGATAACGTTTCCTGCAAAAAAATTCTGAGTCCAATTTGCAGCTCCATTTGTTGTTTTATAAATTCTATTAATTGAATAACAATAACCTGTATCATTGCTTGTGAAAAAACCAATGCCACTATAAATATTTGAATTTATTGAATCCCAAGAAATCCCATAATTCGATGTTTTAATTAATTTAGTATGACCAGTTAAATAATTAGTTAAAAAACAATAGGCTGAGGAAGAATTCGAATTTAAGCCATAGAAGCTTGCTGAATATTCATTTATAATATTACTTATTGTCCAACTAAATCCTCCATTTGTAGAAGTTCTTATCTGATTATGCGATGTTGGAACTAAAAATCCTGTAAGATCATTTTTAAAATATCCATAAATTCCAAGTCCTACTGCATGATAAACATCTATCCAATTTAAACCAAAATTTGTTGACTTTGATAATTTAGCGGAGGGAAATGGTGACCCTGAATATTGTGAAATAATAAATAAAATATTTTTTTTAGCCTGAAGATTAAGAAATAAATAATTACCTGTGACAAATTGAATTGATGACCAATCATCCCCTCCATTCAAAGTTCTTAAAAGAAAATAATTATAATTGGAGGTCTTTCTTGCAAGAACAAATCCGGTATCTTTATTCGAAAAAGATACTTCTAAATATGTATAATTTGTATCAATATTAATTTTTATCCAGATTAAACCTCCATTAGTTGTTTTCAATAAATCTTTACCAGTAGCATAAACAAGAAATGAATCTATAACACTTATTGAGGTTAAATGACTATTATAGGATGAATTTAATACTTGCCATCCATTTTGAGAATATAAAGAATTATAGGTAAGAAGGATTAATAAGAAAGCTGAAACAACACTGGCGGTTTGTTTTTTCATTCTACTTTGTTTTGCGCTGATAAAAAGTAAAATGAAATTTTAAAACAAGCAAGAGGAAGTTTTATACATTTTAAACATTCAGATACATTTTTTCAATAACATCGGCATATTTTTTCTCGATTTCTTTACGTTTTAATTTTAATGTCGGGGTCATTTCACCTGCCTCAAGCGTGAACGGATTTTCAAGTAAAGTTATCTTGCGAATTTTTTCATAAGTGGAAAGATTCTTCTGAACTTCATTAATTTTTTTCTCAACGTGTTTAATCAGCTTTTCATTTTTTATTAAATCTTTATAACTTATTGCATCAAGCCCCAATGACTGAGCAATACGTGCTATCTCATCTTTGTTCGGAACAATCAATGCGGTTACATACATTCTTTCATTTCCTATAGCAATAACCTGTTCCATAAACGGCAGAGTCATTAAAAGATTTTCGATAACTGCAGGAGCAATATATTTCCCTCCCGATGTTTTGAATAAAGATTTTTTTCTGTCTGTAATTTTTATATAACCTTCCGAATCCATCTCGCCGATGTCACCAGTATGAAGCCAGCCATCGATTATCGTGCTTGCTGTTTCTTCGGGTAGTTTATAATAACCTCTCATAACTATGTCGCCTTTAACAAGTATCTCACCGTCATCCGCAATTTTTACTTCAACTCCTTTCAGCGGCGGACCAACAGTTCCGGGCTTGTTTTTTTGGGGCAGGTTAACTGCGATAACAGGCGATGCCTCGGTCATTCCGTATCCTTCAAGCGTTCCCAGCTCGATGCCGTTCATAAACATATTTATTTTTTTATTCAATGCTCCGCCTCCGGCAACAATGAACCTGATATGACCACCGGTCTTTGCTTTTATTTTTTTATAAACTAAAGCATCATAAATCTTCCACATGAAAGAACGTTTGGGATTTTCGCTGTGAGCAAGCTTTACTGCGGCATTGAATATTTTTTTTCTGAAACCTTTTTGCTCATCACCTGACTTCATCACACGGTTATACATTTTATCAAGAAGTCTCGGGACGGAAATTAAAATAGTCGGCTTCACTTCGGGCATTTGCGTGCTTATGGTATCAATGTTCTGCGCGTAATAAATTTTTGCGCCGTTTAAAAACGCTAAATAATATCCTGCTGTTCTTTCATACGCATGGCAGTAAGGAAGAAAAGATAAGAATCTGTCCTTGGGTGTTATATCAAGGACATTATTACATGCATCCAAATCCGAACAAACATTTTTATGAGCAAGCATTACCCCTTTAGGATTGCCTGTAGTTCCCGACGTATATATAATAGTAAAAACATCGTCTTCATTTGTTACGTCAATCTTTTCTTTGACTGAATTTATAATTTCTTTATCGCTTAATTTATCGTTTCTTTTCATAAGCTCGTCATAATAAATCACACCTTCGATTCTGTTCATCTCGTCAAAAAGATTATATGATATTATATGTTTTAATTCGGGAAGCTCATCTTTGACCTTCAAAATTTTTTCAAGCAGAAATAAACTTGAGACAAAACAAGCTTTTGAACCGGAATCTTTAAGAATGTATTTAATTTGCTCGGTGCTTAACGAGTTATAAATTGGAACGGTAATTATGCCATCTAAAATACACGCAAAGTCTGTAATTACCCATTCCGGTCTATTTTCTGAAATAATAGCAGTTTTATCGCCTTTTTTTATATTTAATTCACGAAGTTTATTGTTTAAATATAAAATATCTTTTATTATATTGCGTTTAGTTACCGGGATATATGCGCTTCCCGTTTTGGAGAAAAGTATTTCATCGCTCAGAGTGCCCTTGTCTGTTAAGCCGTAAAAAAATCTTGTTAGTGTTTTTTTATTCATAATAATTTAATATGTGTTTAAGCCCTTAATTTTTATTAAACACTTGAAATTATATAATATTAATATTAATTTATCACAAATTAAATCAAATTAAGCTAATCTATGAAAAAATCATTACTAATTGGTTTGGTGTTGCTCTTTACAGCAATGTTTGCGAAAGAAGGTTTTTCACAGAATAAGCAAGGCGAAGTTGCATCCGGAAGAGTCGGAGCTGCATCATGGGTATTCGGATTAAGTACAGGGATGTTTCTTTCAGTAAATGATGCTTACGGCAGACTTGATGACCAAACTACCTACGGAATGAAAACCGGAAGAGGTATTGACCTTAACTTCAAATACGGCTTAGGACAAACAAAAAGAAATAGAATAACAGTCAGAGCAGGCTATACTAAAATGATTAATGACGACAAGGACAGATTCTTTTTAGCTGCTCCTTTCTTAACAAGTCCAACTCCTCCTCATTCATTTTATGATATGATTTCAGGCGCTATCGGATATGAATATGTTTTCGGTGCACCTTGCTGCAACAAGCAGACTGTTGGTATTGCTTTTACCATTAACAATATCAGCGCTCCGGATTACAATTCATTCAGAGGTGAATATAACAATGCAATGAGAATGGGACTTGAACTTACTGCAGGTTATGAGTTTCTTTTAGGTCAGGCCGGAAAGTATGGAATCGGTTTGGCATTCAAATATAACCAGGCAAACTTATTCAATAAGTCAAATGATGCGCTTCTTGGCAATCATAACCTCAACGACGGTGACGGAGCGGGCGGTCAGGGTTTTGCAAGAAAAATCGGTATATTCAGCATCAACGCCGCATTTAATATCTACGGAGGATATTAATTCTTTTAAAACTGAGTTTTCTAAAGGTTAATTTCGTTAATTCGGAATTAACCTTTTTTTATGATTTGAATTGACATATAAACGTTATATCCATATTTTTATCAAAATTTAAAGCCAATCTATAGACCACATTTTTTACCGCATTTTTTAACTTCGAACAAAATAAATAGTCTGAGTAAATTATTCTTTAAATTATCGTTTTTATTGCTGATTGGATTTATTTTTATGTCCTGTGAAAAAGACAGTGATAAAATTATTGACGTCAACATTTCCTATCCGACCATTTCAAATCCACTAAGAAGTCCCGATACGGTTTATACCCTTTCAGGTTCACCATCAATTGTAGTTGCAACATCAGTGGATGTTACCAGCGAAGATGCAATCAAGCAAGTTATTTGTTCGCTTATTGATTCCAAAGATTCCGTAATAGGGCAATTTCAGATGCTTGATAATGGTGTTTCACCTGATACTACTGCTAATGACCGCAGATATACTGCTCTGATAGCCAAAAATGGTTTTGGGTGTCTTATTGTCGGTGGATACAAGCTTCAATATTATGCCGAGACAAATGAAGGTTTATTCAGCAATATCATAACGACAAATATGCAGGTGCGTTTTTCAAATAGCGTCGCGCCTGTGCTTTCAAATCCTGTTCTTCCCGATAGCGTTGTAAGACCAACAAGCGGACAGTTTGATATAACTCTTGAAATTACCGCTACGGATGCGAACGGACAATGTGATGTAAGTTTCGTTTATTTCGATGCCTATAGACCGACAGGAACATATTTAGGACCAATACCAATGTTTTCTGCAGGCGGAAGTTTATACAAGTTTATAAATCCTGTTCCCCCAGCGGTGCCAGACTCTTTATACGGATATTACAAATATCATTTCTACGCAGTTGATAACTCGGGATTAATCAGCAATACTATAATAGACAGCATAAAATTCGTAAGACCATAATGATAAAAAAGCTCATATTGATTTTATTTGCAATCGCAATTTCATCCGATGCTTATTCACAGAATGTAATGGATTATTTGACTTTTAAACTCATTAACCGCGACTTTCCTGTTTACAAGTCTAACAGAGAAAAAAGCTCAATGCTTTCTTCGATAGTTGTAACTCCGAAAACTTCAAAATATCCCGTAAGTAATTTTTATACAGATATAATAGTAGTCGGAAACGGAGACACTGTTTGGTTTGCAACCGGTTCAGGAGTTATGAGAACCATTGACAGATTTCAGAGCTATCAATCTTATTTTGATTTGGAACCGTTCGGAACAGATGACATTGCAGGGTTTAACGTCCGTCAAAACATTGTTGCTGCTTCAACCGCAATAAGCGAGGAGATCAGCGGTGAGAACGTCCCTACCGGAACAGGAATAAAAGTTTCGACCGATTACGGAGTAAATTGGAATGCCTATCCGCAGCCCGTTGACGGTCTTGGGGATTCTTCTATTATTTACGGAAGTAATACGCTTCATGCACTTCCTGTTGTTGTGCCTCAGCAGAATCTTTCTTACGACATAGCAATTTCAAAAAATCCTCTCGACCCTAATAACCAAATAATCTGGATTGCATCATTTGCAGGCGGTCTGAGAAAAACCACTAACTACGGTCAAAGCTGGACAAGAGTAGTTCTTCCTCCTGATAATCTTGATAGTATTTATATTGGCGGCACATATAATTTTGCGTTAGACCCGAGAATAAATCTTAATCATCGCGCATTCGCAATTCTTGCTGTGGATGATTCTGTTATGTATTGCGGAACAGCCGATGGAATTAACCGTTCAACTGACTGGGGCGTAAGCTGGAGAAAGTTTAATTACCAAAACAGCGGCGGAAACAATAACGGCGGTGGAGTTTCAGGAAACTTCGTCGTAGATTTATATGCACAGCAATACGGAACAGGAAAAGTAATCTGGGGGGCTACCAGAAGAGCTGAAGATAACAATGAAAAGAATGCAATTAGCTATTCTCTTAATGGTACTACGTGGAATTATACTTTAAAAGATATAGCTGCAAACGGTGTTACATCAAAAGATTCAATTGTATATGCATTAACGAACGAAGGACTCTATCGTGCAAAATTTCTGGATTTTGCATGGTCATCACCTCCGTTAATATATGATGTCATAACAAAAGACATAGTTTCAACAAAATTATTTTATTCAGGTAATCATATTGGTGATACTTTATATTTCGGGAGCGCTGACGGCTTATTGAGAACAATTGAAACAGGTCAGCCGTGGGTTGCTCAATGGAAAATCATAAGGGCAATTTCTCCGATTAATTCAGCTTCAGATATAAAAACTTACGCTGCACCAAATCCTTTTGCGCCTGATGATGAAGTTGTAAGAATATTTTACAAATCAGGAAAATCCTCTGCAAAAATTACAATAAAGATTTTTGATTTTGGGATGAACCCCGTAAGAACGGTCATTCAGAATGCATCACGTACCGGAACTGAGGAGTTATTTACTCAGTGGGACGGCAAAGATGAAAACGGCGGAAGAGTTGCTAACGGAGTTTATTTTTACCGCATACATGTTGATAATGAAAACGACACCTGGGGGAAAATTTTGGTAATTCAATAATTAATGAAGAAATTTTTAATAATATTAAGTTTACTTTTTCTTGCCATTCAAACCTCTAATGCTCAGGTAGGAAGCTATACCGGCGCATTCGCGAGAATGGGTTTTGGCGCTCGCGGTCTGTCTATGGGTAACGCAATGGTATCGAATGTTTTTGGTGACGTTGCGGGATATTACAATCCTGCTCTTCCGGCGTTTCAGGAAGAAGGAATTGTTAATCTTGGGTATACTTTTTTGAGCTTAGACAGAAAATTAAATTTCGTTGGCTTTGCAAAAAAATTCAAGCTTCCAAAACAAGAAAACGGCGGAGCGGGGATTTCATTATCATGGATTAATTCAGGTGTAAGCGATATTGATGGAAGAGACAACGACACGAGGCAAATCGGAATGTTCTCGACTTCCGATAATCAGTTTTATCTCGGAACAAGTTTTTTATTAAGCGATAAATTTGCGCTTGGAGTGGGATTTAAATTTTATTTTTCAAAACTATTCGATGACGTTACTGAAAACTCTATCGGCTTTGATTTGGGAGCTGTAATGAAAGCAACTGAAAATCTTAGCTTTGGTTTTGCAGTCAGGGATTTGGCGGCGAAATATGAATGGAATACATCAAAGCTTTATGGCAGCACTTTTGGGAACACAACTGAGGATAAATTCCCTACTATTATTGATTTTGGAGGTTCTTATAAGCTTCCTAACGGTTTGGGTTCGGTTTCGCTTGAAACTGAATACATTTTAAATCCCACGCTCAAAGATAATTCTAATGCAAATAAAAAAAATAATTTTTATCTTAAGGCAGGCGGTGAGCTGATTTTAGTTCAACAGCTTCGCGTAAGAGCAGGCATAGAGCGAATTGATTTCAGCAGTGATGATATTTTAGGAAACTTAAAGCCATCGGCAGGAGTTGGATTTTATAAGAATATTTCACCGACAATGCTTCTTGGTCTTGATTATTCATTTACACTTGAATCATATACTCACAAACCGATTCAAAATATTTCATTAGGATTTAAATTTAAATAAATGAAAAAGATTTTTTTAATTATTTCCCTCTTTATATTTTCGCAGACACCCTCCTTTGCTCAGAATGACGGAGCGGGAAACACGGGTTTATCCTTTTTAAAATTAGGCGTAGGCGCGCAGTCAATTTCTATGGGTGAAGCATATTCATCACTTACAGAAGATGCAACGAGTGTTTATTACAATCCCGCAAGATTATTTTACGGAAGCAAAACAAATGTTTATCTTACTCATAATCAATCACTGCTTGATTTCACAAATGATTTCATCGCCTTTAAGACTTCAGGCGAAAAGTTTGCGTTCGGCATAGGCGTTCAAAGAGCTGCCGTAAATGATATTGAAATAAGAACTATTCCGGGTGGACCGGTAGATAAATTTAATTCCGAAAATTTAGCTGTAGGAGTTTCACTTGCATATATGTTCAGTCCCGGTTTGTCAATCGGTGTTACTCCGAAGTTTCTTTATGAAAAAATTTATGTTGACGATGCTGCAGGATTGGCTTTCGATATCGGAACTAACTACACAAAAAATGATTTCAGCGCGTCATTTGTTATTGCAAACCTTGGCTCGATAAATGAACTTAGACATGCTTCGACAAAACTTCCTTCATCAGTTCGTCTCGGAGCAAGCTATAAATTAACAAAAAATGATTTTGCGTTTAGATTCGGTGTTGATGGTTACAAAGTTCTTGACGGAGGCAAGATGCACTTGCATGGCGGCGGCGAAGCCGCATATAAAGATATGTTCTTCCTTCGCGCAGGTTATCAGACTAACTATGAAAACAAAAGCTTAACAGCCGGTATTGGTTTCAAGTATAAAGCATTTACATTGGATTATGCTTTTGTGCCTTACAAATATGAGTTTAGTAACAGTAATACGTTTTCTTTAGGACTTAACTTCTGATTATTGCGTCTGTATTCTTTTGTTTTCCCACTTAGAATGAATGAAATCTTACTATGATTCATTAATTTCTTTTCTTAACAGAGACAGGAATAAATTTCTCATTTTTTTTGCTCTCTGCGTTTTTCTTTTAATTGTAAAACTTCCTTCATTAATTGCAACTGACATTCAGCCATGGGATGAAGGTATGTACGCATCCCGGGTTCTATCAATTCATACCTTCGGAGATTTTATAAATCAAAGCGAGCATTCAGTCGGTGAGTTTTATTCGGCTTCCCATCCTCCGCTTTTAATCTGGATTGGATTTTTAGCTACAAAAATATTCGGAGCGTCAGCTCTTGTTTTCAAACTTATCCCGTTTCTTTTCGCATTAGGATGCTTATTTCTTATTATTAATCTCTCCCAAAAATTATTTGATTTAAAAACCGGCATTTTAGCTGCGTTAATTTTTTCTTCTACGATAATTTTCAATGTATTTGCAAAAAGATTTCAGTTCGATATTCCGTATACATTTTTTATTTTACTCTCTTTTTATCTCGTTGTTTTATTTATCGAATCGGGGAAAAGAAAATATATCATTTATTCCGGAATATCTTTCGGACTTTGCCTAATGACAAAAATTCTCGTAGGGGTTTTTATTCCGATTGTTCTTTTTGCAAGCTGGATTGTCTTGCAAAATAAAATAAATTTGAAGCTCAAAGATATTTTATTGCTTACTGCAATCGGAGTTCTCATTGCGCTTCCCTGGCATTATTATATGATTTCAAAATACGGTTCTGAATTTTTGCAATATTTTATAGGGTTTCATATTATGAGCCGGGCATTTGAGGGTGTTGAGCAAAATACAAAAGGTTCGGGATATTTATATCACGTAAATTATTTCTTTAACATTTTGTCTTTTGGAATTTTGATTTTCATAAGCATGATTAAAGATTTGCTTTCATACAAACAATTAAGCTGGCAGAAAATATTTGTATGGGTTTGGTTTATTACCGGATTATTAATAATAACTCTTTTCAAAACAAAGCTTGAAGTATATATTTTATTTATTCTTACTCCTGGTGCAGTTCTTTTAGCTCATTTTATTTTAAATTATGATTTTGCAAGTAGAAAAATTAATGCTTTCATATTATTCGCTCTAATATTTAATCTGGTTTGGTTTTTTACCGAAACTAACCGCACTTCATTAAAGCAATATTTCACTTCTTCAGATAAATTATTTATACTTCTAATCTTTTTTATATCAGTTATCTTGATAGGATGGATTTGTTATTTTCTTTCAGACAAGCTTAACATTAAAAAGTATCTGCTTTATTATGCGGTATTTTTTTTCTTTGCAAATAATATTTACTTTATGCTGAATGTACCGCGCTGGGATAATACATATGCAATTACTCCGGTATATAATAAAATTTTTCCTGATGCGAATGAGTTAAATACAAATTTTAAAAACCTGATATATATAAGTAATAATTATACGGCTAATCCGCAATTTACTTTTTATTTCAAAGGTGACGACCTTGGCTGGGATACCCATAAATATGACTATAGATTGCTCGATGCAAAATACGGCACTGAGTTCATAAAAAATGATTTGAAAGATATGAATGAGAAAACTTATGTAATTATTCAAAGAGACGGAATAAACAGAAATGACTCGGTTGATTCAAAAGCGGTTATTCCTGAAAACTTTAAGTTTATTCTTTCATCACCGGGTTACGAATTATATTCTAACATAAATGATTGAAGTTATTAAATGTGAAAATATCGACACAGATATCGAATGGCTCGAGTTTCTGAGAAATCAGTATAATATTTTTTTTGATTCGAAGTTTCTATCTTATAATGACAAATTCGGAAAAAACATAAACTGGCATCATTTAAAATTCAAAGATAAAGAAACTAATAAAATTCTTGCAATTATGATTGGCTGTGAGAAAGAAACAAACGAACAAAAAGTTTATTTATCTTCTGATGGTGTAAGCTTTGGTGGATTTCTCTGGAAAAAAAGAGGTGATGTTATCGAATATCTTAAAATAATTGATTCGTATAAAGTATATCTGAAAAAAAATAATTTCCAAAAGGCTGCATTAAGATGCTTCCCTTTTTTGTATAATCAGATTCCAAATGAAGAAAATGAATATGCTTTGATACATGAAGGATTTAATATTTCATTTTATGCGATAACAAATATTATTGACCTTGATGAGTTTGAATTTAAAAATATTTCGGATTCTAAAAAACGCTCTATTAATAAATCAAAAGCAAAAATAAAAATTAATCTGATAGAAAATATTGAAAACGATAAATCATATTCAGAATATTACAATGTTCTTTTAAATGACCGTGATTTAAAAGATGTGGTTCCGACTCACAATAAGGAAGAATTGCTTTTTTTAAAGCATCAATTTCCGGAGCAGATAAAATTCTTTTCTGCAGAAATTGAAGGTAAAATTACCGGTATTTGCATTTTGTTTTGCATTAATCCGCGTGTGATTTTGAATTTTTACCTTGCACAGGATGAACAATATAAAGAATACGGTGTAGCAGAATATATTTTGTACGAATCAATTCAATGGGCAAAAAATAATAGCTTCAGATATTATGACATCGGAACATCAAACATAGGTAATAAACTGTCAGAGGGCTTGTTTGCATTTAAAAAAAGATTTCTTGCAAATGGGTATTTAAGAAAAACATTTGAGATAAACTTATAAATGAAACTAAAAAATAAAAAAATATTACTGACAGGCGGTGCAGGTTTTATCGGAAGTACTCTTGCTCAAAATCTTCATAACGAAAATGAGATTTTGATTTATGACAACTTTTGCCGCGACGCGTTGCGGTACAAAAAACTTAATTCAAAAAACGTTCAAGTGGTTGAAGGTGATGTGAGAAATTATGACTTGCTGAAAAGAACCTGTGAAGAATTTAAGCCCCAAATTGTTGTTCATCTTGCAGCAATTGCAGGTGTTGACAGTGTTTTGCTTGACCCGGTAAGAACAATGGATGTGAATATCACAGGAACGTTTAATTTGTTAAAGTCTCTTGAAAAATATTCTAATCGTCTTGAACGGGTTCTTGATTTTTCTACAAGCGAAGTACTTGGCGCATATGCATATAAATCAACCGAACAGTCAAATACAAACCTTGCACCTGTTGGAGAAGCCCGATGGACTTACTCAATAAGCAAGCTCGCAGGAGAACATCTTCTTAATGCCTATCATAAACAATTTGGCTATCCATCTGTAACGATTAGACCGTTCAACATTTACGGACCCGGACAGGTTGGTGAAGGTGCTATACAAATTTTTATAAAAAACGTTGTGCGAAATAAAACAATCGAGATTCACGGAGACGGTGACCAGATTCGTTCTTGGTGTTATGTGGATGACATGATTAACGGAATTATGTTATGCCTGACGACTAAAAAAGCTGTCGGTGAAGTTTTTAATATCGGAAATCCCAAAGGAACAATTACGATTTCTTCACTCGCAGAAAAAATTGTTGCTATCTGCAAATCAAAAGTTAAAATAAAATACGTTCCCAAAAATTATGTTGATGTCGAGCTCCGCATCCCGAGCATTGAAAAAGCTGAAGTGCTTTTAGGTTATAAGCCAAAAGTGGATTTGAATGAAGGTATTTTGCGGACATATAATTGGTTTAAGAAAGAGTTAAAATGATTATAATCGATTCTCATATACATATAGGACAATGGAGCGATATTTTTTTTAAATATAACTCCACAGTTTCTGAAGCAATTGATGTCATGAAACGTGCTGGAGTATCTGCAGCAGTTTGCATGCCTGCTGACAATGAGCCTAATCAAAAGCTTTTTAATGAAACAGTTAACAATCCGAATTTTAAATTTTATTTTAAGGCATGGATTAATCCGGATGACCCTTCGCTTGATGATTTCTTAAATAAGAACATTGATGAAATTTCTTTGTTTAAAATTCATCCATCGATTCAGCGAAGAAGAATAACCGATGAATCTTATGCAAAATATCTTAAGCTTGCTGAAGAAAAAAAGAAGCCCGTTGTCGTTCACTGCGGAAGGTGGCAGGAAATAGCGAGTTATACTTTTTGTCTGGAAGCTTCAAAAAAATATCCTGATTTGATTTTAATTCTTGCTCATCTTGGCGGTGACGCTCCGTCTTTATATCTTGAATGTGCAAAAACCGTTAAAGGTGGCAGATACAATAATGTTTATCTTGGAACAGAATCTGTGCGCGAGTTTAAATTCGTTGAGAAGGTTGTGAAAACTGCCGGCGCAGAGAAAGTAATTTTCGGAAGCGACTATAACCTTGGGCTTCCACAGATGTATATACCGGTTATTGAGAACCTTGACATACCAAATTCGGATAAAGAATTAATTTTTTCAGGAAACATACTCAGGTTATTAGGTCATTAAAATTTTAAGTGAAAGAAAAATTAAAAATTCTTCATCTTGCTCCCCAGAATTTTGCCGGCATGCCTTATGATTTTGTTAAAATGCATCAATCATTCGGAAATGATTCACATCTCATAACTTTTTTTAAGAATACTCTTGACTTCCCCGAGGATATTTGTTTAAAGCTTCCCTCGCCAACGGGTAAAACTGCAAAAAAATGGCGTGATGCAAAAGCTGCAGATACTCAAGAAGGTAAATTAAAAATAAATTCTCCTAAAAATTTTCCTGAAAAAATCTATTTTAAGATTCGCGATAAAAAAAATTCTTCTGCAATTGAATCAGCAATAAAAGAATATAATTTATTGAATTATCATATTTATCATTTCGATGGTGGTATGGATTTTTACCGTGATGTTCGATTTGCAAAAGAGCTAAAGAAAAAAAACAAAAAAATTGTTTGTTGTTATTTCGGAAGCGATTTACGGACCCGCGGAATTTTTAAAGAACTTGATGAAATTTCCGATTTGAATTTAACTGTTGAGTTTGACCATCTTAAACTTTATCCTGGAATAAATTTTTTATATTTTCCGTTTGATAATTCATATTTAAAACCAAAATCTCACAAAAATAAAACACTAAAAATTGTTCATTCACCTTCAAACAGAAAGTTTAAGGGCACAAATAAAATCATTCCGGTTATGAACGAAGTAATGAGTGAACGCCAAGTTGAATTTGTTTTGCTTGAAAATATGCACCGAAAAGAAGTGCTTGAGATTAAAGCTCA